>JACQPH010000056.1 GCA_016207645.1 Elusimicrobiota bacterium | reverse complement strand
GTGCGGGCCTGGTCGGCGATGGCGCGGTTGATCGACTGGCGGATCCACCAGGTGGCGTAGGTGGAGAACTTGAAGCCGCGCTTGTACTCGAACTTCTCCACGGCCTTCATCAGGCCCAGGCCGCCCTCCTGGATCAGGTCGGAGAGCTCCAGGTTGGAGTTCACGTGCTTCTTGGCTATCGAGACGACCAGGCGCAGGTTCGCGCGGATCAGCTTCAGCTTGTCCTGCAGGATCTGGTCCTCGAGGAAAGTGATCTTGTCGTTGAGCGACATGAAGTCGTCGGGGTTGATCGGCAGGGTGCGGATCAGGTGGTGCTCGCGCTCCCTTATCGCCCGGATATTCTCCAGGGCGGCTTCCACTTCCTGCGGGTTATAGCCCCACTTGGACCTGAAAGCGGCGGGCCTGAGCCTGCCGCGGGCCACCAGCTCGTGGTCGGCCTGCAGCTTCACCGGGTCGCCGTAGACCTTCTGGTATTTCTCGAGCTCGAGGCGGTACTCGCGGATCTTGTGGGCCAGGTTCTTGATCTTGTTCGTCAGGCGCTTGATCTTCTCCTGGTTCAGGTTCAGGTTGATGATGTTCTTTACTATGTCCTTGCGCTTCCTGTCGATGACGGCTTCCAGCTTCTTGCGCAGCTCGTTGGAGAGGGAGGGCTTCCTGGCGCGCTCGGTGAGCTTCGCGATCTCCTTCTCGGTGCGGGTGATGAGCTTGGCGATGTTCTTCATCTTGCGCTTCATCGCCGAGAGCTCCTGGTTGGACTTGCGGCCGCGGGGCATCAGCTCCTTCGTGGTCATCTCGTCCTGCTCGATGAGGTTCTCCCAGTTGCGGATCTCGCGCATCGTGATGGGGGATTCCAGCACCAGCATGCGCAGCTCGCGCTCGCGCTCGCGGATGCTGCGCGCCAGCGTCACTTCCTCGTCGCGGCTGAGCAGCGGCACCTTGCCCATTTCGGACAGGTACATCCGGATGGAGTTGGAGACGTCGGGGGTGGCGCTCCATTCCTCGGTGTAGGCCTCGCGCTCCGAGGCGGCCACCATCTTGAACTTCTTGCGGTCCACCACCTCTATGCCGAGGTCCTCGAGGGTGCCCATCAGCGTGTCTATCTCCTCGCTGGACATGGAAGCGTTCGTGAGCGAGCGGTTCATCTCCTCGAGGGTGATGTAGCCGTGTTCCTTGCCCAGTTCCACCAGGTCGCGTAAAGCTTTCTTTGGCTGTGCCATCGTTGTCTCCTTGCCCGCTCCGCTAGATGTCTTTCGCCGAGGAATTTAACTCGGTCTTGAGCCTGCTGTATTCTTTGAACTGTTCGGGGGTCATGGGCTCGGCGTCCTTCAACTCCTTGACCCGCCGCTTCAGGGACAAATGCTTGAGCATCTTCAGGTCCCTTATAGCGCCGTAGGCGGTCTTTGCGCCGGAGGTTTCTCCCCCTAAGTCCGCTACCGTCAGTTCCATGATAAGAGTCGCGTCATCGGGGAACTTCGCTATAAGCGCGGTGGGAGCCTTTGCCCGTTCGGCGGGGTCGAGGGCGCGCATGCTCTCGAAAAGACGCCGCGCCAGCATGTTGGAAAAATCGTCGGGTTCAAGTAGCGCCGCCGCCTCTATAAGCGAGGGGTCCCGCAGCAGCAGTCTCAGGAAGTCCCTCTCAATGGAAGGAATGTCGTTCACCGACCGGAGGGCTCCGCCTTTTTGCGCCTTTGGAGCCTCGACGACCGTCTTCCTCAGCTGCTTCAGCACCGAGGCCTCTTCCACCCCGAAGCGCGAGGCCAGGGACTTCACCCATTCGCTCTTCAGGATCTCGTCGGGCTGCTTCGCGACGGTCTCGAGGAGCACGGCGATGGCCTGGGCCTTCTCCTGCGAGTTGGGCGGGGTCTTCCTGCCCTTGAAAAAAAGGTTCATCCGGAACTCCAGCGGATCGGAGGCCTCGGCCAGCTTGCCTTCGAATTCCTCCCGGCCGTACTCGTTGAGGTACTCGTCCGGGTCCTGGCCGTTGCCGAGGCTGGCGAGCCGCACGTAGAAGCCGGCTTCCATGAAGATCTCGGCGGCCCGCACGGAGGCGTTTATCCCGGCGCGGTCGTCGTCGAACATCACCACGGTGTCTTTCGCGTAGCGGCCTATCAGGCCGGCGTGCTCGGCGGTAAGCGCCGTGCCCAGCGGGGCCACGGCCCAGTCCACGCCGTGCTGGTGCGCGCCTATCACGTCCATGTAGCCTTCCAGCAGCAGCAGCTTCGCCGACTTGCGGATCCGCGGCAGGGCCTCGTGCAGGCCGTAAAGCGTGCGCCGCTTGGAGAACAGCACGGTCTCCGGGGAGTTCAGGTACTTGGGCTGGCCCTCCGGGTCCAGCACGCGCCCGCCGAAGGCCACGGTGTCCCCGGCCTGGTTGCGGATGGGGAACATGATGCGCCCGCGGAAAGTGTCGGCCACCAGGCCGCCCTCGCGCTCGGTTACCAGGCCGGCCTTGAGCGCCAGGTCCCGGCTCCAGCCGGCCTTCTTCATTTCGTCCATCAGCGCCTTGCCGCCGGCCGGGGCCCAGCCCAGTTCGAAACGCTCGACGGTGGCCTTGCTCAGGCGCCGCTCTCCGAGGTAGAGCCTGGCTTTCTCGCCGGCGGGGGAAAAAAGGGTCTTGTGGTAGAAGGCCGCCGCCGCGGTCAGGAGCTTCTTTATTTCCAGGCGCTCCTTGTCCGCCTCCGTCATGGCGTGGGAGCGGTCGTCCCCGTATTCCACGCCGGCCTTGAGGGCCAGCTTGCGGGCCGCCTCCGGGAAGGTCAGGCCTTCGATCTTCATCACGAAAGTGAAGACGTCGCCGCCCTCGTTGCAGCCGAAACAGTAGAAGATCTGCTTATCGGGGCTGACCGTGAAGGAGGGGGATTTCTCGTTGTGGAACGGACAGTTCGCCTTATGGTTGCGCCCGGCTTTCCTCAGGGCGGGCACGTACTCCCTGACGACATCCACGATGTCCAGTTTTTCCCTGATAAGCTCTATTACTGGGGATGAACTCATTATATGAACCGCGGGCTCCGGTAAAACAGGCAAAAAGCCGTCCGCCTGAGACGGACGGCTTTTTGGGCAGCGGCGTTTAGAAGGACCTTCTGCCTTTGCGCACCTTGCGGCGGGCTTCCTGGGACTTCAGCTTGCGCTTCATCGCCGGGGTCATATAATGCTCCCTGCGCTTGATCTCCTTGAGGATGCCGTTGCGCTCGCAGTCGTGTTTGAAACGCCTGAGGGCCTCTTCGATGGATTCTTCGTCTCTGACTTTTATAAATACCACTCTAGATCACCACCTTTTGGTATGCACTCCTGAGATCGATCCCGGGTCAGCCCGGGGGCCAGAGCAGCTTCCTGCCGCCGAGCAGGTGGTAATGCAGATGGTCCACCGACTGCCCCGCGCCCTTGCCGTTATTCGTGACCAGGCGGAAGGCGCCTTCCACCTTTAAGAATTTCGCGGTCTTCGCGGCCGCCAGCTGGAGCTTTCCCAGCAGTTCCGTGTCCCCGTCCTGCGCCGCGGCCAGGCCGCTTATATGCCTGCGCGGTATCACCAGCGCGTGCGCCGGAGCCTGCGGGTTGAGGTCCAGGAACGCGATCGTGTCCGTGTCTTCGTAGACGACCCTGGCGTTCATTTCGCCCGAGGCTATCTTGCAGAAAATGCAGTCCGCCATCGACTCTATTTTATATTTT
>JACQPH010000053.1 GCA_016207645.1 Elusimicrobiota bacterium | reverse complement strand
TGGCAGGCCCCTGAGCACCCGTTGCGGAAAGGGGGCCCCGCCATAATTTCCCTAGGCGGGGGGAAACCGACGCAAGGGTTTCCTCTGCCCGGGTGAGCAGGGGCCTGCCACGGCCGCCCCCGTACCTGAGCAGTTACGAAATCACCGTGTATAGTATACGTGGTTTTTTGCCGGACCGCCAGTCCCTTTTTTTTGTTATATAATATCCGGGTGAACTGCAAGAAAGAGAACAACGCCGCGAATTGTTCCTGCACCTACGAACCCTGCTCCCGCAAGGGGGTCTGTTGCGACTGCGTGGCCTATCACAGGGAGAACGGCGAGCTCCCGGGCTGTTATTTCACGCCGGCGGCCGAGCGCACCTACGACCGCTCCATAGAAAACTTCGTCCGCACCGCCAAAAAACCATGAAAAAAATAATTTCCACCGGCAAAGCCCCCGCGGCCATCGGCCCCTACTCGCAGGCCGTGGAAGCGGGAGGGCTCATTTTCATCTCGGGCCAATTGCCCGTAGACCCGGCCACCGGCAACCTGGCCCCGGGCGGCATCGAGGCCCAGACCGAAGCCGTGATAAAGAACCTGGAAGCCGTACTCCGCTCCGAGGGCCTCGGCCTCGGGAACATCTTGAAGACCACGGTCTATATGGCCGACCTGGGCCGGTTCGCCGAGATGAACAAGGTCTACGGCGGATTTTTCCCGGAGAACCCCCCGGCGCGCGCCACGGTGGAGGTGAAAGCCCTCCCCAAGTCCGCGCTGGTGGAAATAGAAGCCATAGCGGCCAGATAATTCTTAAGGAAGGTTTACGCTGCCGGAGGGGTGGCAGGGGCATTACCCCGACTACACTTCTCTGACGTGAGTTCAGCGTAAACTATACCGCAATTTCTATGCACCCTCTCTTAGAGAAAAACCATACAGGCACGCTCTTCCCGCTTTTTTCCATGCGCTCGAAGAAGGACTGGGGTATAGGCGACGCCCGCTCCATGACGCTCTGGTTCGACGCCATGAAGGCGATGAACCTGGACCTGCTGCAGGTCCTTCCCATCAACGAAATGCCCCCCGGCGTTTCCTGCCCCTATACCGCCCTTTCCGCTTTCGCCCTGGACCCCATCTACATAGCCGTCGACGAGCTCCCGGAGCTTCAACAGGCGCCCGCCCTCCTGGAAGAGATCAACTCCCGCCGCTTCCAGGCCGGCATAAAGCGGCTGCGCGTCTCGAAGACCGTGCTGTACAGCGAGGTCCGCCACCTCAAGTTCACCACGCTCTGGAAACTCTACACCCATTTCCACCAGAACCATGTCCTCAAGGATTCGGCCCTCGCGGCCGAGTTCAGGGCCTTCTGCCGGGCCAATGCCGGCTGGCTGGAGGATTACGCCGTCTTCCGCCGCCTGAAGGACACGCACAACTGGACCTCCTGGACGCACTGGGAGGAGCCGCTCAGGAACCGGGACGCCGCGGCCCTGAAAGAACTGCACGGCCGCGAAGAGAACCAGGTGCTCTTTTTTAAGTATCTCCAGTGGGCCATACACCGCCAGTGGACGGCCGCGCGCGCCCGCGCCGCCGAACTGGGCATAAAGCTGCTCGGCGACCTGCCCTTCATGGTCAACCAGGAGAGCTCCGACGTCTGGTCCCGCCAGGCCGAGTTCGACATCGACAGCGAGATCGGCGCCCCGCCCGACGCTTTCAGCGAGACCGGCCAGCGCTGGGGCCTGCCGGCCTATAACTGGAGCGTTATAGAGGAGAACAATTTCGACTGGTGGCGCTCCAAGGTGAGGAAAGCCGCCGAATTCTACGACCTGTTCCGCGTGGACCACATGGTGGGCTTCTTCCGCACCTGGGTGGTCCCGCGCGACGTGGCCCTCAAAGCCGATTTCGACCTCAAGGACGAGAAGGCCCAGCGGGAACGCGGCAAAAGGTTCCTGGAAGCGGTGGCCGGGGCGAGCAAAATGCTGCCGGTCGCGGAGGACCTGGGGCTGATCCCTCCTTATGTAGGAGAGGTGCTGGCGGAGCTCAATGTGCCGGGCTACAAGGTCATGCGCTGGGAAAAAGGGAAGGACGGCAACTACGCCGACCCCGGCACGTACGGCCCGGTCTCGCTGGCGACCTCCTCCACCCACGACAACGAGCCGCTGGCCGACTGGTGGGACACGGTGGACCACGCCGAGAAAAAGCTTTTCTGGAAGCTGGTCTCGGGAGGGGAGTCCAGGCCGCCGGTCTTCTCCAGGGCCAGGGAGAAACTTCTGGCTTCGCTGCTGGGGGCGAACTCCCGCATCGTCATCCTGCCCATACAGGACATCTTCGGCTCCCGGGAGCGGGTGAACACGCCAGGCACCCTGGGCGGGCACAACTGGACCTACCGCTTCCCCACCCCGGCGGAAAGTTTCCTGAAAAAGCACGCCGACACCGCCCGCAGCTTCGCCGCCCTGGTAAGGGAGAGGAGAAAAGGATGAAGGATAATTTCGCAAGTTCCGCGGCCCGCTTTTCGCTGCTGGTCCCGCTCTGCCTGCTTTCGGCCTGCTCCCTGAACCGCACCGCGGCGCGCGTGACCTCCGGCGTGATCGACCGGGGCCTGCCCGCCGTCTTCAGCCAGACCGACACCCGGTACGTGAAGGAGGCCCTGCCGGCCAACCTGCAGTTGATGGAAATACTGCTGAAGAGCGACCCGCACAATAAAAAACTGCTGGTGAACGCCGCCCAGGGTTTCTGCGGCTACGCGCTGCTGTTCCTGGAGGACGAGGACCGGGAGCGGGCCTCCGGCTTCTACGCCAAGGGCGAGGCCTACGCCGGGCGCGCGCTGAAAGGCGCCGCCCCGGCCGCTGCGAAGAAGGCCGACGTGGCGCCGCTTTTCTGGAACACTTTCTGCAAGGCCCTCTACATAGATCTCAACCGCGACAAGCCCGAGGCCCTGGCCGAGCTGCCGGCCCTGGAGCCGGCCCTGGGGAAGCTGCTGGAACTGGACCCTTCTTATTATTACAACGGGCCCCAGGCCCTCATGGGCGCCTATTATTCCCTCCGCCCGCGCATGTTCGGCGGCGACCCGGACAAGGCGAAAAGATATTTCGAGTTCGCTCTGGCGGGGGCCGGGGAAGGCTTCCTGCTGAACCGCTTCCTTTACGCCAAAATGGCCGCCGTGGCCGCGCAGGACCAGGAACTGTTCGAGAGCCTGCTGAACTCCGTGCTCTCGGCCGGCCCGGGGAAGGAAGACAGCCGCCTGCCCGACGAGGTGGCCAGATCGAAAGCGAAGAAACTGCTGGAGAAAAAAGATGAACTTTTTTAGAAGGTCCATAACTGCTCAGGTCCCCCGCAAGGTCCGGGTTGGCCGTGGTTTTGCCCCGCGAACCCCGCCCAACCCTCCAGCAGCGCCTGAACAGTTACGAAGATCCTTGGTTCTGTCCGTGCTGGCGCTCGCGCTCTGCGCCGGCCCCGCGCAGGCCCAGACCACGATCAAGTTCGCCACGCTGGCGCCGGACGGCTCCACCTGGATGAAGGCCATGCGGCAGTTCGCGGAGGAGACCTCCACGCGGACCGCCGGGCGGGTGAAGTTCAAGCTCTACCCGGGCGGCGTTTCGGGCGACGAGAAGGACGTGGTGCGCAAGATCCGCCTGGGCCAGCTGCAGGCCGCCGGCTTCACCGGGGTGGGCCTGGGCGAGATAGCCCCCGAGGCGCGCCTGCTGGACACGCCTTTCCTCTTCAAGAACGCCAAAGAAATAGACCACGTCTACAAGGCCTTCGACGCCGACTTCCGGAAGAGCTTCGAAAGCCGCGGCTACGTGCTGCTGGGCTGGGCCGAGGTCGGCGACGTCAATATCTTCTCCAACGCGCCCGTCACCCGGCCGGAGGACCTGAAGGGGCTCAAGATGTGGCTGTGGGAGGGCGACCCGATAGCGGAGGCGATGTTCGCCGCGCTGAAGATCAGGCCCATACCGCTCTCCGTCATGGACGTGATGACCTCGCTGCAGACCGGCATGCTGAACGCGGTCTACGGCTCCCCCCTTTCCGTCATAGCGCTGCAGTGGTTCGCGCGCATGAAGTACGTCTTCTCGCTGCCCATCGCCAACGCCTCCGGCGCGGCGGTACTCTCGAAAAAGACCTTCGACGCCCTCTCGAAGGAAGACCAGAAGGCGGTGATGGAGCTGGGCGAGAAGCATTTCAGGGCCCTTACCCTGGCCAGCCGCATGGACAACGAGCGGTCGCTGGACATCCTCAAGGCCAGGAAACTGCTTTTCACCGACCCCGCCGGGCCGGCAGTGGTGGCCGCTTTCGAGCGCGCCGGCGAGGAAGCCAGGCTCTCGCTGGTGGGCAAGCTCTACTCCAAAGACCTGCTGCAGAAAGTGGAAGGCTCCCTGAAAACCTTCCGCGCCGGCAGGCGCTGACGGTACGCCGCCGCTCCCCCGCGGGCCCTCCGCGCCGCCCCTCCGTTCCCGCCGCGATCACCGGGCAATTTCGCCATATAACGCAAGTCACGGTCCCCGGGCTGGACAGCCGCGCGGATTTTTGTATAATGACTTTGGGTGAGGGAGTCCGGTAAATAAATATTTTTTCGCCTTTCGCCGCGGCGGCGCAGTTTCGCGCTTTGCCGCGTCGGCCTGAGGCGCGGGGGTATCCGGCGATGGGAAAGCGGCACACAGATAAAGGAACGGGGACCAAAAACCCGGAGCGGCCCGCGGCCGGGCCCCAGCCCGGGCTTTTTCCGCGGTCCGGCCGGCTCAGGCAGGCGGCGCGGCAGGTGCTGCGCGCGCGGGAAGAAGAAAAAAAGCGCATCTCGAATTTCCTCCACGACGAACTGGGCTCCCTTATCATGCTGCTGAACTCCTCGCTGGCGCTCGCCCGGCGGGAGGCGCTGGAGAGCGGCCCCGAAGCCGCCGCGGCCAGGATAGAGGAAGCCAAAAAAGCGGCCCGCGAACTGGCGGGCGCCCTGCGCAGGATCTGTTTCGACATCCGCCCGCCGGCCATGGAGGTCTCCGGCCTGGCCGGGGCCGTCTCCGAACTCGCCGCCAGGACGGAACGCTGCACGGAGGTGAAAGTGCGGTGCGTCCTGCGCCTGGACGGGGAGAAGCGGCTGGACGGCCTGGCGAAGATCATGGCCTACAGGATTGTCCAGGAAGCGCTGAACAACGCCGTCAAGCATTCCGGGGCGCGGTCGGTGAGGATAGCGCTGAACTGCGCCGGCGGGCGGCTGAAGCTCTCGGTAGCCGACGACGGCAGGGGCTTCGACGCGGACGACCCCGGTTTCCTGAACCGGCACCCCGCCCTGGGCCTGCGCATAATGCGGGAGGAGGCGGAATCCCTGTACGCCTCGCTTTCGGTGGAATCGGCTCCGGGCTTCGGTACCGTGGTGAAAGGGGTCTTCCCCCCCGGCCCCGGCCGGGGCCGGGGTGCGGAATAATATGCCCATCAAAGTCATTCTCGCCGACGACCACGCCCTGGTGCGGGAAGGGCTGAAGCTCCTGCTCGCGAAGAGCGCCGGGGACATCGTGGTCACGGGCGAAGCCTCCGACGGGAGGACTTTCCTGGAGCTGGCGCGCAAAAAGCCGGCCGACGTCTACCTGCTGGACATAGCCATGCCCGGCCTTAACGGCGTAGAAGCGGCCGCCCGGCTGCTGCGCTCCGACAAAACGGCGAAGATCGTCTTCCTCAGCATGTACGACGACAAGCCCACCCTGGAAAAGGCGATAAAGGCCGGGGCCAGAGGCTACCTGCTCAAGGAATGCGCGGGCGACGAGGTGGCCAGGGCCATCCGCGAGGTGCACCGCGGCGGGCACCATTTCAGCGGCCCCCTGCACGGCCTGCTGCTGGAGACCATGAAGGAAAGAACGCGGGGGCCCGCGCCCGCCGCATCCGGCGCCCTCACTTCGAAGGAGCGGGAGATAGTCCAACTGGTGGCGGAAGGCCTGGCGAACAAGCAGATAGCCCGGGAACTGAAGATCTCCGCCAACACCGTCCACGCCCACAGGAACAACATCGCCCTCAAGCTGAACATCCACAAGCAGGCGGACCTGGTGCGCTACGCCATCAAGGAAAAGATAGCGAAGCTGTAGATAGCCCTTCCGGGCTAGACACATATTCAAGGCCTCCCTAATCCTTTCGGCCTATTCAAACTAATTATAGAAACCGCTAGACTGGCCGTGGGGTAGGGTTGCGGCCCGCTGGAAACGACGCCTGTCTTTAAACCTTTCCGGGAAGTTCTCCCGCCGTCGCGGCGGGCGGCGCTTCCGGGGAAGCCGGGGCGGCGGTTTTCCGGCGGGCCGCGGAGGGGGGCGCATGAAAAACACTATTGAACGGGGCCGCTCCGGCGGGGCGCGGCGCACCTTCACCGCAAAATATCCGCCGCAGCCGCGCAGCGCGCGGCAGGCGCTCAAACTGGCGTTCTACCACCTGGACGCGGCGCGCTTCCTGCTGCTGGCGCACCGCCTGCATCTGCAGGAATCCTGACGCCCGCGGGGTGTGGCGGAACTTAGCTGACGGGGAGGAAATCTCATGGATGCTGACGCCGGCGCGGTCCTGACGGAAACAGGGGCCTCCCCACGCGATCCCGCCGATATCGGCGAGCGCAGGCGGATAGAGAACGAGCTGAAGCTTTCCGAGCAGAAATTCAGGGACCTGGCGGAGACTATCCCCGACCTGGTGTGGGAGCTGGACGAGAAAGGAAAATACTCCTATGTCAGCCCCAGGATAAACGAACTGCTGGGCTACGAGGCCGGCGAGTTGCTGGGGAAGGACCCGCTGGGGTTCATCTCCGGCGACGACGCCGGGGCGGCCGCGGAAGAGTTCAAGCGCTGCCTGCTGCAAAGAACGCCGTTCCGCGGTATAGAACTCGCCGGCCGGCACAAGGACGGGCGCAGGAGGCTGCTGGAGGCCAGCGGCAACCCGTTCTTCGACGGGGAAGGACGGTACGGGGGCTACCGGGGGGTAACCCGCGATATCACGGCGCGGAGGCTGCTGGAGGACGAGAACAGCATAAAAGCTCTCCTCCTGGATTCGGTGAAGGACGCCGTTTTCCTGCACGACCTGGAAGGGCGGATAGTCTACGCCAACGAGGCGGCGTACGTCCGGCTGGGCTACACCGAGGAGGAGATGCGCAACGCCATGTACCAGCGTCTGCTCACCCCGGAAGCGGCCGCGCAATTCTCCGCGCAGACGAAATACGCCCTGGAGCACGGGAAAGCCGTGTTCGAATCCGAGCAGCTGCGCGCCGACGGCGGCCTGATGCCGGTGGAGACCCACGCCCACGCCCTGGAGCTGGACGGGGAGAATTTCATCATGCGCGTGGTGATGGACATCACCGAATGGAAGGAGGCCGAGAGCGGGCAGCGGCAGCTCATGATGGAGCTGGAGCGGACCAACGCCGAGATCTCGCGGTTCAACGGCCTGGTAGCGCACGACCTGCAGCTGCCGCTGCGCATGGTGGACGGCTACGCGCGGCAGCTGAAGAAGCGCCTCGCCGGGAAGCTCGACCCGGCGGCGGAAACGCTCCTGGGCTATATCCTGAGCGGCGCCGGCCTGATGCAGGAAATGCTGGACGGCCTCCTGCATTACCTGCGCGAAGGGACCAGGCCCGAGACCCTGCGGGAAGTGGACCTGGACAAGGTAGCGGGCCAGGCGCTCCTGCTCCTGAGAGCCGCCATAAAGGAGAACGGCGCGACGGTCTCCTGCGGGCGGCTCCCGGTGGTGACGGCGGACAGGTCGCAGATGCTGCGCCTGCTGCAGAACCTCATCGGCAACGCCGTCAAATTCAGGGGGCTGGAGGCGCCGCGGATCTCGGTCTCCTGCGCTTCGGGAGAGACCGAACACGTTTTTACCGTCAGGGATAACGGCATCGGCATACCGCCGCGGTCCCTGGAGCGCCTGTTCGGGATCTTCCAGAGGCTGCATACCCGGGAGAAGTACCCGGGCACGGGCCTGGGGCTGGCCCTGTGCAGGAAAATAGTGGAGAACCACGGCGGGCGCATCTGGGCGGAATCCGTGCCCGGCAAAGGCGCGGCTTTCCGCTTCACCCTGCCGAGGCGCGGTAAACCGACGGTTTAAGGAACGACGCTTATGAACGCCGACGACATCAAAGTGCTGGTGCTGGAGGACGAAAGGTCTTACCTGCGGCTGCTGGAGGCGCTCCTCACCGAAGCCTCCGGCCGCGGCCGCTCCTTCGCGGTAACGGGCGCGGACACCCTGGCCCTGGCGCTGGGCCTGCTGGGCGCCAACAGCTACGACGCGATCCTGGCCGACCTTTTCCTGCCGGACAGCGCCGGGCTCGACACTTTCACCGCTCTCTGCGGCCGCGCCGGGAACACGCCCATAGTCCTCCTTACCGGCCTGGACAACGAGGCCCTGGCGGAGGAGGCCCTGCGCCGCGGGGCGCAGGACTATCTCCTCAAAAAAATGGTGACCGGGGAGAACCTGTCGCGCGCCCTGGTCTATGCCATCGAGCGCAACGGCATCGAGGTCAGCCTGCGCGCCTCCGAGGAAGGCTACCGCTCGCTGATAGACGCGCTCGACGACGCGATAGTAGTGCTCGACGCGGAACTGCGCGTCGTGATGTCCAACCGCGCCTTCAAGAAGGCGTCCCAGGCAGACCCCTCGAACCCGGCCGTCTCCGGCAGGAAACTTCAGGAGGCGATACCGGGGCTGCCCGCGAAATGCCTGGAAACCTGCCGGCAGGCGCTGTCGGAAGGCAGGCTGATCACGGCCGAAGAGCCCTGCCTGTGGAATAACCGGCAAAGCGTGCTGGAAACAAGGTACATTCCCATCATGCCGGACGGCGTGGCGGGGCGCATAGTAGTAGTCGCCAGGGACATCACCGAACGCAAGCAGGTGGAGCAGCTCAAGGACGATTTCGCCTCCCTGGTCTCCCATGAACTGCGGGCGCCGCTCACCTCCATAACGGCCGGTATCGGGATGATCCTGGAAGACGGCGCCGGGCATCTGCAGGAAGAGGAAAAACAGCTATTGTCCATTTCCTACAAGGACGCCCAGCGCCTGAACAGGATCATCAGCAAGCTGCTGGAAATGTCGCGCCTGAACGCCGGCACTTCGCGGTTCAAGAAGACGGTGGAGGACGTGGCGGCCATAGCCGACGAGGTCGTCGCGCGGTTCGCCGGCCGGGCCAAATGCCGCGGCATCGAGCTCCTGAAACGGTATTCGCCCGGGAAGCTGGAGACCCTCCTGGACGCGGACGGCATAACCGAAGTCTTCACGAACCTTATCAGCAACGCCCTGAAGTTCACGGAGAAAGGCTATATAGAGATAGGCGCGGCCGGGACCGGGGACCTTATAGAATGCTACGTGAAAGACACCGGCACGGGCATCTCCAGGGAGGACCAGACCGGCCTTTTCATGAAGTTCAAACGGTTCGGGAAGCCGGTGGCCGAGGAGGAAAAAGGAACGGGGCTGGGGCTTTTCATCGTGAAGGAGATCCTGAGGCGGCACGGCGGCACACTTTCCGTGGCCAGCGAGCCGGGAAAGGGTACTACTTTCACCTTCACCCTGCCGAAACTGGCGGAGGAAATCCCGGAAGCGCCGGAAAAACGGTCCGGGAACTTGCTATAATTTAACCGCGGTGAACTGCTCTACGGCGATGATGTCCGCCGCCCCGGCAGCCGGGGGAACCGCTCTACGGAGCTGATGACCTCTGCCCTTAAGGCAGAGGTATTTTTTTTGGAGGCAGCATGGAACCGGACAAGACGCCCCTGATAGCCGGGCTGATCATTTTCGCCGCGAGCGTCCTGAGCCTGAGGCTAGGGGTCTCGGTGGCTATTTTTGAGATCCTCCTCGGCCTGGCCGCCGGCAACCTCGGCCTGCCGGCGCGGGACTGGATGGTCTACCTGGCCGGCTTCGGCGGGATAGTGCTGACCTTCCTGGCCGGCGCGGAAGTGGATACCGGGCTGCTCAGGGAAAATTTCAGGCGGGTGGCGGCTATAAGCTTCCTGTCCTTCTTCGCACCGCTGGCGGCGGGTTTTCTTTTCTGCCGTTATCTCGCCGGCTGGAGCGCTCCCGCCTCGGTACTGACCGGGATAGCGCTTTCCGAGACCTCGCTGGCGGTGGTCTATTCCGTGCTGACCGAGACCGGCGGCTCGGGGAACCCCGCCGGGAAGCTGCTGATGGCCTGCACTTTCCTGACCAACACCCTGACGGCCCTGGCGCTGAGCTTCGTTTTCCTGAAGCCGGGACTTTACACCCTGCTCTTCCTCGCGGCCTGCGGGCTGTTCCTCGCTTTCTCCGGGCGGTTCTCCCTGGGGCTGCTGCGGCACCCGGCCCTCTCCGGCAAAGTGGCGGAGCCCGAGATAAAATATATCTTTCTGGTGCTGCTGGCCTTCGTCTACCTGGCCGAACTGGGCGCCGGACAGGCCATCCTCCCCGCATTTATTTTCGGCCTGTTGATGTCGAGGCATTTCAAGGCCCGGCGCAGCACGGCCGGCGTGAAGAGCCGCATGCGCACCGTAGCCTACGCTTTCATCACGCCTTTCTTCTTCATAGTGGCGGGCATGAAGGTCTCGCTGGCGGCGCTGTGGGCGGCGCCGTTCCTGTTCGCCGGGCTCTTCCTCACGAAGCAGCTGTCCAAGTTCGCCGGCGTCCATTTCCTGGCGAAACGCTATTTCCCGGGGTCGGCCGCCTATTCCACCCTGCTGCTGTCCACCGGGCTGACCTTCGGGCTGATGGCGGTGCTGGCGGGGGTGCGGGCCGGCTTCCTGGACGCGGCGCAGTACTCGGTGCTGACCGGCGTGCTGATAGCCAGCGCCGTGCTCCCGACCTTCGCCGCGCAGCGCTGGTTCCCGCCGCTGGAGGAGGAGGATTTGCTATAGTCATAGCGGGGAATCGGCTATGGAAAAACCGGATATCGTACTGGTGGACGAAAAGGATTTCTACTATCCGGACCTGGAATTCCCGCCGCCGCTGGTCTGGCTGTACATCTGCATAACGCGCGTTCTCGACGCCCTGCTCTGGTTCGAGCCGGACCCCCAGAAACTCGCCGTCCCCCTGCTCTCGGCCTACGCCAGGGACGCGGGTTTCAAGGTCGCCGTGGTCCGCGGCGTCCTGAACTATTTTTTCCGCAGGCGCAGGTTCATCGCGCTGCTGCGCCTGGGACCGCCGGCGGTGGGGATCTCCACTTCGGCCGTAAAGAAGCTCTCCACCGTGCGCAGACTGGCGGCGCTAGTGCGCCGGCACAGCCCCGGTTCCCTGATAATACTGGGCGGCTACGGGGCGCAGTATTCCCCGGAAATGCGCGGGGCCGGGGACCTGACCGTGACCGGCTACGGCGAGACCGCCCTTGTCGGGCTGCTGCGGCGGCTGAAAGCCGGCGCCGGCATAACGGCCGGGGCCGTTACCGACGAGAACGGCTCGAAGGTCCTGCAGGGCAGCGTCGGCTACGGCGAAGGGCAGGGAAGGATGCTTTACCCGGACTGGAGCGCGGCCCCGTCCCGCCCCAGGCATTACAATATCGAGGCCTCGCGAGGCTGCAGGTTCAACTGCGTCTACTGCAACTTCCCGGGCAGGAAGAACCAGGTCTACAGGCCGGCGGAGGACGTGGCGGGCGAGCTGGCCTGGACCGCGGAGAACTTCCGGGCGAAGGAATTCGATTTCGTCGATTCCAACTTCACTTCGGAGCCCGGCTTCGCCTCGAAGCTGTCCGGGCTGCTGGAAAAGAGGGGCCTCCGGGTGCGCTGGCGCTGCTTCGCGCGGGTGGCCGACTTCGCTCATTTCCCCGGGCTGGCGGAGGAAATGGGTAGGGCCGGCTGCGTCAGGATCTTCCTCGGCATAGAATCCATAAACGACGTCATCCTGAAAAAAATGAGGAAGGGCTACACTTTCGCGGAAGTAGAGGCCGGCGTAAAGGCGATAGAGAGGTCCGGCGTGCCCATGCACGCCAATTTCATAGTCGGTTTCCCCGGCGAGACGGCGGAGACCGTGAAAGAGACCGAGCTGTTCATAAAGAAGCACCGGTTCAAGTCGGTCTACCTTTCCGCCCTTATGGTCCCGGAGGAACTTTACGAGCGCGCCAGGCGGAACCCGGAAGAGCTGCGCCATCTGCGCGGCGACTCTCCCCGGACCTGGGCGCACGACACCATGGATTACGGTACGGCCGTCAAACTGGCCGGCCGGTCCGCCCTGAAAGTGAACCTGAGCAAATTCAGGCCCGTAGTCTTCCCCCTCGGCACGAACGTGCCGGACCCGGACAAGAACATCCTCCCCCCGGTCTAAAACCCGCGCGCCGCGGCACCGGCCGCGTCCTGTGGTATCCCTATGCTGCGCCAGCCGTGCTTGCGCGCCATATAATAAAGCCCCCGGAGCAGCCTCAGCATGGTGCGTACGGGGAACAGCCGCGCCGTCTGGGAACCGGCATTGTTCCCGGTGGGCTGCGGCCCCCGGCGCAGACCGCCGTGGAAAACGAAAGCGCCGGGCGCCACGGCCAGCTTCCAGCCGGCCCGCCGCGCGCGGATGGCGTAATCTATCTCCTCCAGGTAGCCGTAGCCGAAACCCTCGTCGAAAGGCCCCAGCCCGGCGTAGACCTCCCTCCTCATCAGGGTGCAGAAACCCAGCAGCCAGCCGGCTTCGAAAGGCGGCGCGGCGCCGGCGGCCAGCCGCTCCCCGCAGGCGTCGAAGCGCGCGAGCTCCTCCCGCGAAAAGGACCGGAGCCTATCGGGACAGCCCGCGGCCTGCTGTATGGACGAATTAAAAGCGCCGTCGCTGACGGGCCCGACGATACCGACCGAGGGGCCGGAGTCCAGCGCCGCGCACAGGGCGTCGAGCGAGCCGGGGGAAAGCCGGGTGTCGCTGTTGCAGACAAGAAGGAGCTCTCCTGTCGCCGCGGCGAGGCCGCGGTTGACGGAACGGACATAGCCCAGGTTCTCCGCATTGCGCAGGTATATCACCCTGGCCCACTCCCGCGCTTTAAGCGCCTGGGCGGCCGTTTCCTTTTCCAGCGGCGAAGCGTCGTCCACCAGCACTAGTTCCACGGGCCGCCCGGCGTTCAGGCGCAGCCCGGAAAGAAAAAGGTCCTCCAGCATCCCCGCCAGGTAGGCGTCGCAGCTGTAGACCGGCACTATCACGCTTACGGTCTTTTGTTCGGACATAGTAACCACTCAGCTACCGGAGGGGGCGGCCGCGGCCTGCCCCTGAGCACCCGTTGCGGAAAGGGGGCCCCGCCTTAATTTCCCAAGGCGGGGGGAAACCGACGCAAGGGTTTCCTCTGCCCGGGTGAGCAGGGGCAGGC
>JACQPH010000054.1 GCA_016207645.1 Elusimicrobiota bacterium | reverse complement strand
GTAACTGATCAGGTTCGGGTGCGGCCGCGGCATGCCCCTGCTCACCCGGAAGAGGAAAGGGGGCCCCTAAAAAGGTGCCAGCCTCCTTTTTTCTGTGCACACAAAATAAGGGCAGCGGGCAAAAAGGGCAAAAAGGCGGCTGGCACCTTTTTAGGGGGGAAACCGACGCAAGGGTTTCCTCTTCCGGGTGAGCAGGGGCATGCCGCGGCCGCACCCGAACCTGATCAGTTACACTATTACTGCAGCTGGGACAGGTCGGCCACGCCCTCGAAGAGGCTCACCAGCGACTTTATCAGGTTCAGCCTGTTGTCGCGCACCTTCGGGTCCTCGGCCATGACCATCACCTTATCGAAGAAATTGTCCAGGCTGGGCTTTATGGCCAGCAGCTCCGACAGGCCTTTGGCGTAGTCGCGGCCGTCGACATGCGCCTTCAGCCTCCCCGACATGGCCTTTATGTCCGCGAAAAGGGCGCGCTCCTCGTCCTTCTCGAAAGAGCCCTCGTCGGGCGCGCCGCTGAGGGGGGCCCTGGCCTGGCGCAGGATGTTCTTGGCCCGCTTGAAGGCCATGGCTATGCCGGCGAAGTCCGGGTTGCCGCGCAGGGCGTTGATGTCCTTGACGCGGTCGCGGCAGTCCAGCAGGTCGCCGCCGCTCATGAACAATTCCCGCACGGCCTTCACTTCGTCGAAACGGTAACCATACTCGGCAAATAGGGCCTCCGCTCGCTGCCAAATGAAATCCATCAACTGCTCTGCAGCACCAGGGGCAGGCGTGATGTGTAGCGCTGACATAGCCGCTAAAACCTCTTTTCCAATGTTTAATCTCAACTCTTTCTCCAAGACTATGCGCACCACCCCCAGCGCCTGGCGGCGCAGACCGTGGGGGTCCTCGCTGCCGGTAGGAACCTGCCCGGTGGCGAAGTCGCAAGCCAGCGTGTCAAGCTTGCCCGCCATGGAGATGACAGCCCCTTCGGTGGAGGAAGGCAACGGGGACTTGGCAGATAGCGGCCAGTAGAACCCCCCGGTAGCGCCTGATACAGCATCACCCATGCCGGCATTGGCCACATAATAGCCGCCCATCACCCCCTGCAGTTCCGGGAATTCGCGCACGACATTGCTGGTCAGGTCGGAATAAACGTTAGCGGCCGCAGAAAGAACCACCCCCTTGTCCGCGTTAACGCCGCTATTCTCCGCCAAACCGGCGGAAAGTTTTTCAACGCGGGCTGTTTTATCGCTCATCGTTCCAAGTTTCTCCTGAAAGGTAATGGCTCCCAGCTTCGCCCTGAATTCAGCCAAGGGGACGGCGAGGTCGCGGGTATAGAAGAAGATAGCGTCGCGGAACCTGGCCTCGAGCACATTCCGGAAGCCCTCCTCGACGTTACGCTGCCCCTTCGAAATCCCGTCGCGGATGCCCACGAAGTATGGCTGCAGTATACCTTTGGAGTCGGCGACGGTGAAGAACTTGAGCTGCTTCTTCATCACCAGGTGGACCAGCTCGTGCGGCAGCTTCAGGAATTCCTGGGAATAGCCGGACATCACGCAGACCGGGTATTCTATAAGGTAAAGGTTCTCGTTGAGCAGCTCGGGGTCGGCTTCCACGGCCAGCTTCATGCGCTTCGAGAGCGCCGCCAGCTCGCCGCGCAGCATCTCCAGGCGGTCCGCGTCCTTCACGATGACATTGGCGTGCTCGAGGGTCTTGAAATATTTTTCGGCGGAGCTTATCTTTAGCGGGCGCGAGCCCTTGGCGCTCAGGCCAACGGTCAGGCGGCCGGACTTTATGCCGGCCATGCTAAAAACTACGGGCTTGTCCCCGTAAAGCGCCAGCAGGCTGCGGATGGGGCGGGCGAAGCGGAAGCGGCTCTTCTCCCAGACCATGTTCTTGGGGAACTGGAGCTTTGAGATGACCTGGGGGAAGATCTCGGCCAAAGCCTTAACGGACGGGCGGCCGGGGACCTTCGTCTCGAAAACCAGCACCTCGCCCTTGTTGGGCACGGTCTCCACCCCCAGCTTGTCCGGGGTGGTGCCGCGCGAGCGCGCGAAACCGGCGGCCTGGGGGGTATAGGCGCCTTTCTCGTCCTTGAGCATGCGGGCCGCGGGGCCATAGGACTTCCGTATCTTCTCCTCGGTCTTAGAGGGAACCCCGGAAAGTTGCAGCACCAGGCGCTTGTAGGTGCCGTAGACCACTATCTCCTCGCAAGGCAGGTTGGCCTCCTTCAGGGCCTCGGCGGCGTACTTCTTCAACTGCTCCTCGGCGGAGATCACGAAGCGGGCCGGGATGTTCTCTATGCGGATCTCGAGCAGGGCGTCTCTCTTGTTCATTTTGTCTTTCTCCAAAAATATTCTTACTTCGATCAGTCTCTGATAACGCGCATAGGGGGTTTTTCCACGGGGGCGTCTTCTTTCTTTTCCGAAGGCTCGTTGGCCTCGACATGGGCGCGGGCGCAGGCCTTCGCGATATCGCGGATGCGCTTTATCAGCACCGCGCGCTCGGAGACCGAGATCGCGCCGCGCGCGTCGAGGAGGTTGAAATTATGGGAACACTTCATCACCAGGTCGAAGGCCGGCAGGTAATAGCCTTTGGCGGCCAGGCTGCGGACCTCCTTTTCCCAGTGGCCGAAATTGGAGCGGAGGTTCTCGACGTCGGCTTCCTCGAAATTATAATGGGAGAATTGCTGCTCCTGACCCTTATGCACGTCGCCCCATGTCAGCCGGTCCGTCCACTTGATGTCGGCGATGCACTTCTTCTTCTGCACGAACATGGCCAGGCGCTCCAGGCCGTAGGTTATCTCCACGCTGATCGGGTTCAGTTCGTATGAGGCCATCTGCTGGAAGTAGGTGAACTGCGTGACCTCCATCCCGTCCAGCCAGACTTCCCAGCCCACGCCGGAGGCGCCCAGGGTGGGGGACTCCCAGTCGTCCTCGATCCAGCGGATGTCGTGCTCGGTATGGTCGATGCCCACGGCCTTCAGGGAATCGAGATAGATCTGCTGGATGTTCTCCAGCGGCGGTTTTATGATCACCTGGTACTGGTAATACCTGCCGACGCGGTTGGGGTTCTCTCCGAAGCGGGCGTCGCCGGGCCGGCGGCAGGGCTCGACGTAAGCCACGCTGTTCGGCTTCGAGGTGAGCGAACCGAAGAAGGTGGCCGGGTTGAAGGTCCCGGCGCCTTTCTCGAGGTCGTAAGGCTGGATCAGGGCACAGCCCTGCCTGGCCCAGTACTGGTTCAGCTTTAAGATAAAATCCTGGAAATTCACTGTAGCCTCCGGTGTTCCGCCGCCGGGCGGTCCTGATAATTACGATATTATACTTATTTAACGAAAGGCAGGGTGCGCAGGTCTATACCCAGGTGCTCGCCGAAGAAGCGGTTGAAGAGGCCGTCTATGAAGTCCGCCGTGGCCTGGTCCTCCTTCAGCGCACGGACCGCCAGCCAGCCGCCGGCGTGCAGCGTTTCCCACAGCTCCGCCTCGGGGCCTGCCGCCGTTTCCCTGAAGCCGAATCCGGCCAGCTCCAGCGCGCGCAGCGTGAAAGCGCGGCGCAGCCAGAAAGCCGGGCCGTAAGCGTCCAGGTCCCGCAGCGCGCCGAGCAGCAGCTCGTATTTTTCAGGGGAGGGGCTCTGCGCCGGAGTGATCTTGTTCACCACTTCGCAGTAATGCTGGGCCAGGTAAAGGCTCTCCAGGTCCTTCCTTATCCCGGCGAAAACGCCCAGCGTCCGCCCGCCGGTGCAGACGGGGAAATTCGAGCCTTTCCTCAGGAAGAAGCGGTAGTCTCCCCAGGTCACGGCCTCGCTGAGCGCGCGCAGCTTGCCCCGGGCCAGGCGCACGCTCTTGAAGTTGACCTCGAGCTTCCCGTGCTCCAGCGTGAACAAAGTCACTATCCGGTCGCTCTCGCGCAGCGGCCTGCGCTGCAGGACTATCCCTAGATCGCAGAAGATCATGACACTATTCTACTAAGCTATGCCTGCGCCGCAACAGGGCCCATTGCCTCCGGACTGCCGGAACGGTCCGGTTCTTTGCTTTTTCGCCCCTTTATTTATATAATTGATCTACTATGCTACCTACTTACAGACCGAATGTTCGCAAACGAAAAAAGCACCTCGGCTTCCGCGCCAAGATGAAGACCGCGGGCGGCAGGAAAACCCTCGCCCGCAGGCGCGCCAAGGGCCGCTGGCAGCTGATACCCGACATAAAGCAGCATTGAGGCTTTAGCGGGACAAAGTGAAAGAGTTCGCCTTTTCAAGAGCTTCACGCCTGCGCCTCGAAAAAGAGTTCGAGGCCGTATTCGCGGCCGGGAAAAAGACCGTCACCAGGGAACTGGTGGCCTGGCATACCCGGGGCGGCGGCAAGGAAAAAAAGATCGGCCTCATGGTCTCCAAAAAGACCGGCGGGGCGGTGGAGCGGAACAGGTTAAAAAGGCTTCTAAGGGAAGCGTTCAGGCTGACGAGAAAAGAGTTAAAGGAAGGCATCCGCCTTATCATCTATCCCAAAGCGGGCTGCGCCGTAAAGAACCTTGCGCAGGCCCGCCAGGAGCTGGAAACCCTCCGGCAGAAGGCGCGCCTTGACAATGACGGTAAAGAAGAAAGATCTTAGCTCACTGGCGCTCGGTACGCTGCGTTCGGCATACAGGACTTTCAGGCCGGCCCTAGGGCCCGCGACCTGCAGGTTTGACCCGTCCTGTTCCGACTACGCGTTCCAGGCGCTGGCTAAACACGGGATTTTAAAAGGGACAAAGCTGGCCGCGGGCCGCCTGTCCCGCTGTCGTCCTTTAGCTCCGGGCGGTTACGACCCGGTGCCCTGAACCCCCAGAAGCCTTCCGCTGCGGTATCGCGGGAGGTTAAATGCAGAAGAATCTTGTACTCGCTGTAGTCCTTTCCTCGCTGGTCTATATCGGCTGGTACTCCTTCATGGAGAAAAAGCTCCAGCCGCGGAAGGACCAGGCCGCCAGGCAGCAGACCGCGGCCCCCGGAACTCCGTCGGCTGCGGCCGCCCCGTCAGCCTCCCCGGCCCAGGCCCCGGCGGCCCTCCCCGTCAGCGCCGAACTAAAAAAAGAGACCGTCTCCATAAAAGCCGGCAAGGCCGAGTACGTATTCTACTCCGGCGCCGCGGCGATGAAAAGCGCGGTTTACCAGGGCCCGGTCGCCCCGGTCGAGCTCATCCCCGGCCAGGAGACCGGCTTCTTCGCCTCTTCTCTCCCCGGAGTATTCAGGCTCAGGTCCAGGACCGCGGACTCGCTCGAGTTCGAGGCCAGCCCCCGGCCCGGCCTGCTGCTCACGAAGAAATTCATCTTCTCCCCGGATAACTCCCTGAATTCCGTGTCGGTGACCGCGTCCAATAATTCCTCCCAGGCGCAGTTGCTGCCGGCCTGGGAACTTTCCCTGGGCCCCGGCCTCGGCACCGTGAAGAGCGAGGAGAAGGAAAACCCCAAGCTTTGGAAAGCCGTTTACACCTACAGGGAAGAGGGCCGCAAGCACCCGACGCTTAAAGACCTGAAAGACCTTAAGGACGATCCCGCCAAGGCGGACTGGGTCTGGGCGGGCCTCGAGAACCGCTATTTCCTCGCGGCCGTCACCGGCGACGGGCTCTCCGGCGTCAGGCCCCTGCGCAGGGAAACCCTGGTAAAGGACGAGAAAGCCCCGCTGCTCGCGCTGTCCGTGCCCGCGGCGGAACTGAAGGCGGGGGAAAAGCGCGCCTGGGAAACGCGGTTTTACATAGGCCCCAAGGACTACGCCAGGCTTCAGGCCCTGGGCCACGGCCTGGACCGCTCCGTCGATTTCGGCTTTTTCGCGCCGCTGGCGAAACTCGCTAATTCCTCGATAGTCTATTTTTACAAGCTGACCGGTAATTACGGCGCGGCCATCATAATCCTCAGCGTCATCATCCAGATCATACTGACCCCGCTCAGCTTCAAGAGCTTCAAGGCCATGGCGGTGATGAAGAAGATCCAGCCGGAGATGCAGGCCATCCAGAAGAAATACAAGGAGGACCCCAAGCGCATGAACGCCGAGGTCATGGACCTCTACAAGCGCCACGGCACGAACCCGCTGGGCGGCTGCCTGCCCATGCTGCTCCAGATCCCCGTCTTCTTCGCGCTGTTCACCGCGCTGCGCGAGTCCTGGGCGCTGCACGGCGCCCCGTTCGTGTTCTGGATCAAGGACCTCTCGGCGAAGGACCCTTTCTACGTGCTGCCTATAGTGATGGGCGGCATCATGTTCCTGCAGCAGCATCTGAGCCCGCAGACCTCGGACCCCTCGCAGGCGGCCATGATGAAGTGGATGCCGGTCATCTTCACCTTCATGTTCCTGACCTTCCCGTCGGGGCTGGTGCTCTACTGGCTGGTCAACAGCACCTGGGGCTTCGCGCAGACCATGTACCTGCAGAAGACCTCGGCGTAGATCGTTTTTTAACTGAAAGACTAGGAGACATTCAAATGAGAGAAACAAAGACGGAAGCTAAGACGATACAGGACGCCGTGGAAAAGGGCCTGGCCGAAATTGGCCTGCGGCGCGACCAGGTGGAAGTGGTGGTGGTGAGCGAGGGCACGAAGGGGTTCCTCGGCATAGGCGCTAAGAAAGCCTGCGTTATTTTAAGGGAGAAGCACTGGGGAAGCGGGCACGGCGACGAACCGCGCGAAAGCCGCGGCCCCAGGCGCGACGGGCGCGGCTCCGGACGCGGCGGGAGAGGCTCCGGACGCGGCGGGCGCGGCCCCGGACGCGACAGCCGCCCTTCCTCCTCCCCGGCTCCCAGGCGCCCGGGCCGCTACGGCTACGAGGACGCCAGGCTGCCCCCGCCCCAGGAGGAGCCCCGCGGCGACGGCGGCATGCAGTCCGGCGGGGACAGACGCCCCCGCCGCGAAGACCGCCACAGGACGGAACGCGTCTATAAAGAGGAGCCCCTCGCCGCGGAGTACCTGGACCTCCAGCCGGCCCAGGACCCGGTGGAGCACGCCAAGGCGGCGCTGCTTAAAATGCTCGCGCTGATGGGCTTGCAGGCCACGATAGCGGAAGCCCGCCTCGACCAGGCCGAGAACCTGCTGTTCATCCGCTTCGACTGCCCCGACTCCGCGCTGTTCACGGAAGAGAACGGCCGCGGCCTGCAATCCCTGCAGTTCGTCCTTAACTCCATAGTGAGCCGCAAGCGCGAGCCGCACCTGGCCCTGCGCCTGGACACGGGCGGCTACTGGGACAGCAAGGAAAAGGAGCTGGCCGGCCGCGTGGAAGAGGCCGTGAACGACGTGAGGAACACCGGCAGGCCGAACCGCCTGGACCCGATGCCCGCCTCCATGCGCAAGATCGTGCACAACCTGATAAAGACCAGGTACCCGGACATGGAGACCGCTTCGGAAGGCGAAGGCCGCTGGCGCAAGGTCGTGATAAACAAGCTAGAGAAACCCCAGGAAGCCGCCCGGCAGCCGCAGCAGCCCGCCGCCCAGCCCGCGCCGGAACAACCCGCCGCGCAGCCGGCCGCCGAACAGCCGGTGGAGCAGCCCGCCGAGCCGAAGTAACAGGCCCGCTTACCCGGCGTGACGGCGCAAGCGCCGTCACGCCGTTCGATTTAACCGGACCCGCGCAGGGTCCGGGCAGGGGAGAGGAATGAGGCTGCCGGACACCAGCGACACGATAGCCGCCCAGGCCACCCCGCCCGGCGCCGGCGCGCTGGCCGTCATCCGCATTTCCGGCCCGGCGGCCTTCGCCGCCGCCTCCGCCTTCCTCTCCCCGGTCCCGCGCTCCCCCGGTCACGCCTCCGCCAGGCTCCTCTCCGTGAAGGAAGGGGGCGCGCTTGTGGACAGGGCCGTGGTGGTCTTCTACCGGGGGCCCGCCAGTTACACAGGCGACGACACGGTAGAGATCTCCTGCCACGGCTCGCCGTACATAATCAGGACCATACTGAACCTCGCGGTGAAGAACGGGGCCAGGCCGGCCGGGCCGGGGGAATTCACCCTCCGCGCTTTCCTGAACGGCAAGCTGGACCTGGCCCAGGCGGAAGCCGTGGGGGAATTAATAGCGGCCTCCTCGGCCGGCGCCCACCGCGCGGCCATCACCCAGGCCGAGGGCGGACTCTCGTCCGAGGTGCGCGTGATCAGGGCCGGGCTAGTGGAGCTGCTGGCCGAGCTGGAGGCCAGGCTGGACGACTCCTACGAGGAAGTGCCGGCCCTGGAGCTGAAAGCTTTCTCCGGACGGGCCGCGGCGGCCGGGAAGAAGACCCTCGGCCTGGCCTCCGGCTATGAAGCCGGCAGGGGAATACGCGAAGGCGTGAAAGTGGTCATAGCCGGCGCGCCCAACTCCGGAAAATCCTCGCTGTTGAACGCGCTGCTCGGCTACGATCGCGCCATGGTCTCGCCGCGCTCCGGCACCACCCGCGACACGCTGGAGGCGCCGCTGGAGATAAACGGCTTCTCCGTCCTTTTCACCGACACCGCGGGGCTTAACGCGCGGGCCGCCTCGCCGCTGGAGCGCGAGGGCGTCAGGCGCGCGGAAAAGGCCATAGCCGCGGCGGACACGGTGTTGCTGGTGAAGGACGCCTCGATAAAGGAAACTCCCGGCGACCGGCTGGCGGAAAGGGAGATAGCCCGCCTTGCGCTCAAAAGCGCCAGGCTCGTCCGCGTCCTGAACAAAACCGACCTGAGGGGAAGGAAAGGCCGGGCCTCCGCCGGCTGCCTCGAAGTCTCGGCGAAGACCGGCCGGGGCCTGCCCGGGCTGAAGGCGGCGCTGGTGGCCGAGCAGGAAAAAGTTTTCCGCGACGGGGCGCAGGCGGCGGTCACCTCGGCGAGGCACTTCGCGGCGCTGGCCGCGGCGGCCGGCGAGCTGGCCGGCCTCGCGGCCCTCCTGAAAAAAAAGGCGCCGCCGCTCGAGCTGGCCGCCGAGCGCCTGCGCGGCGCGCTGCAGTACCTCGGCGCCCTGCTGGGCGAGACCGCGCCGGAAGAAGTGCTGGAAAGCGTCTTCAGGAATTTCTGCGTCGGAAAGTAGCGGCGGAATTATGCGAACGGAATTTTTCCCCGTGAAGGTCATACTGAAGCCCTCCGAGGTTTTCTCGGGCATAGCCGCCGGCGAGACCGGCTGGGGCTGGCCGCTCGGGCTTTACGCGCTTTCCACGGCCTGCTCCGCTCTCCTGGTCTCCGTCCTGCCGCCGCGGTTCCTGGCCGAAGCCTTCGAAGGCGCGGCCCTGCCGCAGGGGCGCGGCGCCTTGTTCTACCTGGCGGTCTCCCTGCCCGGCGGTTTCCTGTTCACTCTTTTCGCCGCCGCCGTTCTCGCCCGGCTGACCGTCTATCTGCGCGAAGGCCGGCTGGCGCTCAGGCTGGCGCTGGCGGCGGCCGGGACCGGCCTTTTCGGCCTGCTCGCGGCGGCGGCGCATGGTTCCGCCGCGCCGCGCGCGGCCGGCGCCGCGGCGGCCCTGGCGGCCCTGGGTTTCGCCTTCTGGTCGGCCCTGCGCGACAAAGACCGCTACGCGGCCCTTTTGAAAGCCATGCTGGCGGTCTCGGCCCTGAGCCTGGCCGGCGAGCTGGCCGGCGGCCTGGCGGCCCTGACCGGTTCCTCCGGGCTCTACACCGCTTCCGCATATTTCTTCTCGCTGCTCTCGCTGATCTGGCTCGCCAAAGCCGCCGCCGCCGTTTTCAGCGCCGCCGGTCCCAGGGCCGCGAACGCGGCGGTGCTGGCCATTCTCGCCTCCGCCGCCTTCCTGTTCCTGCTGCACAACCTGCGGCTGCTTCCGCCGGACGTCTTCCAGGTGCTGCTGTTCGCCGCTTGATCTTTTATGACAGCTTTCAACCG
Organism: Elusimicrobiota bacterium; assembly: GCA_016207645.1. Taxonomy (GTDB): domain Bacteria; phylum Elusimicrobiota; class Elusimicrobia; order Elusimicrobiales; family UBA9959; genus UBA9959. The sequence goes on along the minus strand of JACQPH010000054.1, from coordinate 15,307 downwards.
TCCCGACCCTTTCGACGTGATAGTGATAGGCGCCGGCCACGCCGGCTGCGAGGCCGCGCTCGCCGCCGCCCGCCTCGGCGCGTCCACGCTGCTCCTCACCCAGGACCTGGACGCGATAGGGCTTATGCCCTGCAACCCGTCGATAGGCGGCGTCGGCAAGGGACAGCTGGTGCGGGAACTGGACGCCCTGGGCGGGGAAATGGCGAGGACCGCCGACCTGGCCACGCTGAGCTCCCACATGCTGAACACCTCGAAGGGCGCCGCCGTGCGCTCGCCGCGCGCGCAGTGCGACAAGAAGCTGTACCGCGCCGCCATGAAGAGCGCCCTGGAGCGGGAGCCCAACCTGCGCCTGGTCCAGGACGAAGCGGCCGCCATCCTTACGAAAAGGGGGAAGGCCGCCGGCGTCCTGACCGCCCGCAATTCCAGGTACGCCTCGAAAGCGGTCATACTTACCGCCGGCACTTTCCTGCGCGGCATCATTCACATCGGGCTGGATTCCTTCCCCGGCGGCAGGTACAATCACCCGCCGTCAAACCTCCTTTCTAAAAGCCTGGCCGGCCTCGGCTTCAGGCTCGGCCGCCTCAAGACCGGCACGCCGATGCGCCTGCACGCGCGCGGCATAGATTTCTCGAAATGCGAAAGGCAGGAGCCGGATTCGCCGCCGGTCCCTTTCTCCCATTTCACCGCCGGAATAAAAAATACGCAGCTGCCCTGCTGGATCACCCGCACCGGGGCGGAGACGGCCAGGATCATAAGAGCCGGCCTGCACCGCTCCCCGCTCTACAGCGGCAAGATAAAGTCGACGGGGCCGCGCTACTGCCCGTCCATAGAGGACAAGGTGGTGAAGTTCCCTCACCACGAGGCGCACCATCTCTTCCTCGAGCCGGAAGGCTACGACACGGCGGAATACTACGTCAACGGCCTCTCCACCAGCCTGCCGGAGGAGTTGCAGGCCGACATAGTCAGGTCCGTACCGGGCCTGGAGAAGGCCGAGATAATGCGCGCCGGCTACGCCATAGAGTACGATTATTCCGACCCGCGCCAGCTCGACTACACGCTGGAGGCGCGCGACCTGCCCGGGTTCTATATGGCCGGGCAGGTGAACGGCACCACGGGCTACGAAGAGGCCGCCGGGCAGGGCCTGGTAGCCGGCGTTAACGCGGCCCTTAAGATAGCCGGCCGGGAGCCGCTGATCCTGCGCCGGGACGAAGGCTACCTGGGCGTGATGATCGACGACCTGGTCTCCAAAGGCGTGGACGAGCCTTACCGCATCTTCACCTCCCGCGCCGAGTTCAGGCTGCTGCTCAGGGCCGACAACGCCGACCTGCGCCTGGCGCCGCGCGGCTTCGCGCTGGGGCTGCTGGACCCGGCGCTGAAGAAGAATTTCGAGGCCTACCGCGCCGCGGTGGAAACGCTGGTGTCCGGTGGCGGGGCGGGAAAAATACCGGCCGGCCCGTGGACCATTGAAAAAGCGCGCGCCACCGCCGCTATAGAAAAGAGCTACGCCATGTACGTCAGGCGCAACCGCGGCGAAGCCGAGAAACTGAAGAAATTCGAGCAGCTCCGCATACCGGAGGATTTCAGCTACGCCGCCGCCACGGCGCTCCCGAACGAGGCCAGGCAGAAGCTGGAGAGGAGCCGGCCGCGCACGCTGGCCCAGGCGGGCAGGCTGCCGGGCATCACCCCCGCCGACCTGCAGCTGCTCTGGGTCCTGCTGGAGAAACGGGGAAGGACGGCCGCCGCCCATGAATGAAGCCGCGGCCAAAACCCTGCAAGCCTGGGACCTGCGGCTTTCACCGGAAAGCCTCCGCAGGCTGGAGCTCTTTTCCGCCGCCCTGCTGGAGAGGAACCCGGTGCAGAACCTGGTCTCGAAGAACGACGAACCGCAGCTCTGGGAGCGCCATATACTGGATTCGCTGGCCGCCGCGCCGCTGCTGCGCCGCCTGCTCGAACCCGGGGCGCTCATAGCCGACGCCGGTTCCGGCGCCGGTTTCCCCGGCCTGCCGCTGGCCGCGGCGCTGGAGGAATTCAATTTTCACCTGCTGGAGTCGCGCGCGAGGCGCTGCGATTTCCTGGGCGGCGCGGCCGCCGCCATGGGCGCCGGGAATGTCTCCGTTTTCAACCGGCGGGTGGGTGAAGGCGGCCCCGGGAGCGGGCAGCGCTACGGGGCCGTGACCGAGCGGGCGATGGGACAGCTTGAAAACATACTGCCCCAATGCTTAAATATACTGTCCGTGGGCGGGTTCTTCCTGGCCTGGCAGAGCGCGGCCCAGCTGGCGCAGCCGAGGCCGGCGGTGGACGCGGCCCTGAAGAAGGCCGGGGGGGAACTGGCCGAAACCTTCTCCTACAGGCTGCCGGGCGGGACGGAAGGCCGGCATATACTTGTTTTTAAAAAGCGGGGCTAGGAGACTATGCACATACTAAATTATTATTTCACTCCGTTCGCGGTGATACTGATATTCTTCGCCATCTTCTTCTCCGAGCCGGAGCGCTCGGTGACCTACGCCTCTTTCGGTATCCTGGCCGCCGCCTTCGCCGCTACCTGGTGGCTGGGCAGGAACGTCTACCGCTTCATGCGCTGGAGCCGCCATATCCGCGCCGTGACCGTCTGGATAAACCTGATCGTCAGCGCCGCCCTGTTCTACCTGCTCTCCTCCTACTGGGCGCCGATATGGCTGCTCTTCCTGACCGCGCCCGCCGCCAGCGCCATGTACATGAAGAAGTGGCAGGTCTTCGCCACGGCCGCCGCCTCCTCGGCGATAATGATGGGGCTTTACCTCTACAAGGGCGTGGCTTTCGCCATGGGGGAGGAGTCGGGCGGGCTGACGCCGGCCGCGGCCCTGAAGCAGGCCCTGGAAAACACCCAGCTTCTGGGCATGGCCGCCACCCAGGCCGTCTTCATCATATTTTTCTCCATGTTCACCGCCGCCATGGCCGAGATGATATTAAAAGCGAGGGACTCGAACCGATAAGGACCGCCGCCCCTTTCAACGATGGACATACTTCATAAACTCCGCATACTCTTCTGGGGCCTTGTCCTGGGCCTCTGGGGGCTTTTCATGTACCAGTACATGAGCGAAGACATGTCCACGCTGAAGCGCTTTAAAATTGGAAAGAACCCCTTCTCCTCCAAACCCGGGATCAGCCGGCCCACCCTGAACAAATACCCTATCCCCGCCCCCTTCGTACCGCGGCAGCCGCCCCCGGCGGACCGGCCGAGTTCGCTCGACCTGGTGAAGAAAGGCGAGATCAAGGACGTGGCCGGCACCCCGCTGCTCCCCGAGCATTCCGCAGTGGAAAGATCCGCGACTCCGGGCGAGGACGGGGAGGGGAACTACCCCAGGCCGCCGGCCGGCTTCGCCATGAAAGTGACGCGCCACTTCGTGGTGTACGAGGAGGGCGCGGAAGTTTCGGAGCAGCTTTACGAAACCCTGGAGTCCCTGCACGGCAACATCATGCTGGACCTGGTGGCCTTCTCGCCCTGGACGCGCGAGAAAAAGGTCTACATCTATTATTCGCAGACGGGCGAATCCTACCGCCGCATCACCGGCCGCCCCGCCTGGTCGGGCGGGGCCGCCTCCCTCGGCGAGCGCAAGATCTACGTCTACAGGAGCGACGAGGCCTTCGGCATACTCGCGCACGAGCTGACCCATATTTATTTCGACAGCTTCTTCCCGCCCTCCAGCCCCAGCCCGCTCTGGCTGAGCGAGGGGATAGCCACCTATATCCAGTCGGAGCGCGGCTTCTCCACGCCGAACTGGCTGCGTCAGAACCTGAAGCTGCTGGAAGGCGGCAGCGGCTTCAAGCTGAACGACCTGGTGCGCATCGAGAACATGCAGGGCGCCGACGAGGACAACGTGCGCCTCTGGTATGCGCAGTCCTACAGCGTGGTGCGCTTCCTGATGAAGCTGAAAGCCGGCAACGCCTTCTACACTTTCTGCAAGAAACTGCGCGAGGGCGATCCCGCCCACAAAGCCCTGTACCAGGCCTACGGTATGCCGTACAACAAACTCTCCTCGCTCGAATTCGCCTGGCGCTACGACCTGAAGACCGGCAAGATCGCCGGTATGAACAGATAGCCCCTTATATATATATTCCTAATATATAGGCCTTGACGGAAATCAAGGTCCTTTTCCGGCCTTTTCCGCAGGCTATCTTTCACAATATATACTGCTGAAATAAGGGTTTTTTATCCCGGGTATTGACAAGTCCGGGGTCTTACTGTATACTTTCATTCCAGTGGGGCGAAGTGGTGAATAGTGTTTTTTTGTGTATAATAATGTTGTAAACTGGATAAGCGCGAAAGAAAAGTTTAATTAAAGCCATGAGCTCGTTTTACGGAGAATACTCTTACGTGATGGACGCGAAAAGCCGCGTCTTCGTCCCGTCCCGTTACCGCGACGAGCTCCGCCGCGAAGACAAGAATTTTCTCATGCTCAGCATCGGCCTGGACCGCTGCCTCTGGATCTTCCTGCCGTCGAAGTGGGAACTGCTCGCCAACAACATGCAGCTCTTCAAGTCCGAGAACAAAGAGGAGGAGCGGGCTTTCAAGCGCTCCTTCTTCGGCAACGCCTGCGACGCGCAGCTGGACGACCAGGGGAGAATATTAATACCGCAGAACCAGAAAGCGTACGCTTCTCTCAAGAAGGACGTACTGATACGCGGCGTGGGGAATAAGGCTGAAATATGGGATGCGCAAGCTTGGGCAAAATACAAAAAAGACGTAATGGAACCCGCGGCGGAAAAGTTCGGCAAGATCCTGGACCTATGACCGAGTACAAGCACGTGGCGGTGCTCGCGGAAGAGGTCGTGAACCTGCTGATAACCGAGAAGAAGGGGACCTACGTCGACGCCACGCTGGGGACGGGCGGGCATACCGCGCGCCTCCTCGACGCCCTGCCGCCCGAGGCCGGCGTGCTCGGCATAGACTGGGACCCCGAGATGGCCGGCGTGGCCGCCCGGAACCTGGAGCCCTTCGGCCCGAGGGTCAAGATAGCCCAGGGGAATTTCGCGAACATCGACGAGATAGTGGCCCGCGAGGGCATAAGGTCCCTTTCGGGGGTCCTGTTCGACCTCGGCATCTCCTCGCTGCACTTCGACAAGCCTTCCCGCGGCTTCAGCCTCAAGCACGACGGGCCGCTGGACATGCGCATCAACCCGGACAACCCCCTTACCGCCTACACCATCATCAACCAGTGGCCGTACGAGCAGATAGAGCATCTTATCCGCATCTGCGGCGAGCGGCACTCCAGGCGCCTCGCCCGCGCCGTGCTGGAAGCCCGCCGCGTGAAGCCGCTGGAGACCACCGCGGAGCTGACCGCCCTCATCGGGCGCGTGGCCCCGGCCAGGGGGGAGAAGATCCACCCGGCCACCAGGACCTTCCTGGCGCTGCGTGTAGCGGTCAACTACGAATTCGACAACCTCACGCGCGGCATCCAGAAAGTGCTGCCCCTCCTCAAGCCGGGGGCGCGGATGGGGATAATAACTTTCCACTCCCTGGAAGACCGCATCGTGAAGGAGACTTTCCGCCTGATGGCCGACATGGGCGGGTGGGAACTGGTGACAAGGAAGCCGGTGAAGCCCTCGGAGGCGGAGGTCGCCTCGAACAAGAGGGCGCGCAGCGCGAAACTGAGGGTGATAGAAAAACTGTAGTTCGGGAATATAAGGAGGGTTTATGTATCCTGAAAACATACTCAAAGTAGGCGCGAAGTTCAACAAGCTCATCCACGGCAGGACGGTCAGGACGAAGCTCAACGGGCTTAAGGCTTCCATGAACCCCACCAAGATCTTCTACCTGTGGGAAAAGCACGGCATAAAGCGGATAGAGCTTTTCAGCATGGAATAAACAGCAAGGAAGGACAAAGGCAATGCTTAAGAAGACAAGGAACCTGAGGCTGGCGGCGCTTGGCGGGATCTGCCTGGCGGGCTTTCTGTTCGCGTGGCAGAACGTGCAGGCCCTCAAACTGGGCTACTCCATCGAGAGGATACGCAGGGAGATCAAGGACCTGGAGAGCGCCAACACCTACCTGAAGAAGGAGCTGCGGGCTTCCCTGTCGCCGGAGAAACTGGAGGCCGAGGCCGCGAAGCTCGGCATGGTTTACCCGGAGCCCGGCGCCGTCGTGATACTCGACGGGCCGCCGGCCGCGGGCAAAGCGGGCAGGGGCTGGCTGGCCAGGCTCTTCAACCTCGATAAGGCATCTTAGGCCGCAGCCTCCGCCGGGAGATAAAATGGCGGAAATAAAGAACTTCAGGGAACTCTTCGACAGGATCCCCGTCTACGGGGAATCCGGTTTTGCCGCCGCGGCAAGGCTGGCGGTCCATGATAGCTCAAACCTTAAAAAAAAGAATACGGATCTGCGCCGGTATGGCCGTGCTTCCGGCCTTAATGATCTGCGGCAGACTTTTCTGGCTGCAGACCTTCCGGCACGCAAATCTTTCCGCTACCGCTTCTAGGGAGTTCAACCGGACGGTCTCCGAGATAGGCCCCCGGGGCCGGGTCTTCGGCGCCGGCGGGGAGCTCCTGGCCGAATCCATCCTGGCCTGGGACGCCGGGCTCTTCAAGAAGGACCTGGACGAACCCGCCCGGGCCGTTTCCGACCTTACCCGCGTTCTCTCCCTCCCGCCCTCCTTCCCCGGGAAATTCAGGAAAGCGAAGAACTTCGTCCCCCTTAAAAAAGGCCTGGACAGGCGGACCTGCGAGGCCGTGAAGGCGCTCAAGCTCAAGGGCGTGACCCTGGAGCCGGTGCAGAGCCGCTACTACCCGTCCGGGGACCTAGCGCGCAGCGTGATAGGCGTGACCCGCGCCGAGCGCGGCCTCACCGGCATAGAGCTCCTCTACGACAAGGTGCTCAGCGGCCGGGTGAGCCGCCGCGAAGTGGTGCGCGACGCGGCCGGCCGCGTCATCTTTCAGGACAGCCATGAGAAAGAGTCTCGCCCCAAGGACCTGCACCTGACCCTCGACAGGAACATCCAGTATTTCGCGCAGGAGGCCCTCCGCAAGGCGGTCGAGAAGAGCCGCGCGGACCTGGGCATGGCGCTGGTGCAGGACCCGGCCAGCGGGCGCATCCTCGCCATGACCGCCTGGCCGCTGGACGTGGCAAAGATAGAGCCGGTGGAATGGACCTATGAACCCGGCTCCACCTTCAAATCCGTGACGCTGGCCGCCGCGCTGGAAAAAGGCATAGTGAGCGAGAATTCCACTTTCTTCTGCGAGAACGGGGCCTGGGCCTTCAACAGCAGGGTCACCCTGCACGACCACGAGCCCGAGCAGACCCTGAACCTCTCCGGAGTGATAGAGCGTTCCTCCAACATCGGCACGGCCAAGATAGGACTGAAGCTCGGCGTGAAAGATTTCTACCTCTACACCAAGGCTTTCGGCTTCGGCGCCAGGTCCGGCCTGGGCTTCCACGGCGAATCCGCCGGCATCCTGCGGCCCCTGGAGCGCTTCAAGCAGATAGACCTGGCCGTGGGCTCGTACGGCCACGGCATAGCCGCCACGCCGCTGCAGGTGATAAACGCCTACTCGGCCCTGGCCAACGGCGGCAGGCTCTTCGAGCCGCGCCTGGTGGAGAAGATCACCGAATTCGGGGGAGAGGAGATCTTCAGGAGCGAACCCGCCGTTATAAGGCAGGTCATAAGCCCCGGCATAGCCGGGCGGGTGAAGGCCATATTGCGGGCCGTGGTGGAAAAGGGCACCGGCAAGAACGCGGCCTTGCCCGGCTATTCCATAGCCGGCAAGACCGGGACCTCGAAAAAAATAGACCCGCGCACCGGCAAATACCTCACCGGCCGGAACGTGGCCTCCTTCGCCGGCTTTTTCCCGGTGCCGGAGCCGCGCTACACTATCCTCGTCGTACTGGACAACCCGAAAGGCCTCATTTACGGCGGAGAGGTAGCCGCCCCGGCCTTCCGCGAGATAGCCGGCAAGATAATCAACCTGAAAGGCCTCAAGCCCGACGCCCCGCTGCCGCGCAAGACCGGGCCCCAGCTCCCGGAAAAACCGGTCTCCGACTGACCAGAAACCCCGCTGTCGTGTTGGGCTGCTAAACTGTTTGCATTATACCCTGTCTCGGACTCGGAGCCCGCGCGCGTTCTCTTGCCCGCGGCGGCCTTAAATTTTCTATCATTTAAGCATGAAGTTGTCCCGCGTACTGGAAAATTCCGGTATAAAGCACGCCGGCCCCGATCCGGACATAACCGCCATCGTCAACGATTCGCGGCAGGCCGTTCCCGGCGCGCTGTTCTTCGCTCTGCCCGGGGTGAAGGCCGACGGCGGGACTTTCATCCGGGAAGCGCTGGAGAAGGGCGCCTCCGCCGTGATCTCCGGGGCGGAGCCGGCGGCGGAACTGCGCCCGGCCTATCCGGCCGCCGTCTTCTATAAAACTTCCGACCTCCAACCGGCGCTTTCAAGGACCGCCGCTAATTTTTACGGCCATCCCTCCTCAAGACTCAAAGTCTTCGGCATCACCGGCACCAAGGGCAAGACCACCACCGCCTACCTCCTCGAGAGCGTCCTCAGGCTGGCCGGATCCCGGCCGGGCGTCATAGGCACGATCGATTACAGGGTTGACGGCCGGCTGCTGGCCCCGGCCTCCAACACCACGCCGCTGGCCCACACGACGCAGGGGTTGCTGGCCGCGATGGTCGCCGCCGACGCCCTCACGGCGGTGCTGGAAGTTTCCTCGCACGCCCTGGCGCTGGGCCGCGTGGAGGACGTGGAGTTCGACTGCGCCGTCTTCACCAATCTGCAGAGCGACCACCTGGATTTCCACAATGACAGGGAAAGCTATTTCCAGGCGAAGGCCCGCCTGTTCGATCTGCTGGAGCGCTCCGCTAAAAAAGAGAAATGCGCGGTGCTCAACGCCGACGACGAGCGCGCCGGCTGGCTGCTGAAGCGCCTGAAGGGCAAAGTCAGGACCCTGACCTTCGGGCTGGAGAATTCAGCGGACCTCCGTGCCGAAAAAGCGGAAGTGCGCGAGGACGCCACCTTCTTCACGCTGAAAGCCGGGAAGGAAAACCTGCCCGTGAAACTCTCCCTGCTGGGCCGGCATAATATCTACAACGCGCTGGCCGCGATCGGCGCGGCCATTGGCGGCGGGCTGAGCCTGCGCGCCGCTATCGACGGGGTGCAGGCCCTGGCCAATGTGCCGGGCCGCCTGGAGCGGGTGAACCTGGGCCAGGACTTCACCGTCTTCGTGGACTACGCCCATACCGGCGCCGCCCTGGAGAACGTCCTGGCCAGCCTGAAGCTGCTGCCGCACGGGCGCCTCATCACCGTTTTCGGCTGCGGCGGCGACAGGGACAGGTCCAAGCGCGCCCCGATGGGCGCCGTGAGCTGCTCCCTGAGCGATCTGGCCATAGTCACCAGCGACAATCCGCGCACGGAGGACCCGGCGCAGATCTTCTCCGATATAGAAAAAGGGATAGCCGGGAAATTCACCAATTACGAAGTTATACCGGACCGCAGAACGGCGATCGCCCAAGCCGTAAAGCAGGCCGCTAAAGGCGACATAGTGCTGATAGCCGGCAAGGGCCATGAAACCTACCAGATCCTGAAGGACAGGACCATACCCTTCAGCGACGTGGAGGAAGCCGCCGCGGCTATAAAGGACAGACAGGGCGCATGAACTTACAGAGCACACTGGGGCAGTTGGCCGAAGCGGTCAAGGGGAAACTGGTCAAAGGTGAACCGGAATCCCCTTTCAACTCTTTCGTCACCGATACGCGCAGGCTGCGGCCCGGTGATTTTTTCTGGGCCCTGAAAGGCCTCTCCTACGACGCCCACGATTTTCTTGCACAGACTATTCCGCTTAGCGTCAGCGGCTGGCTGGTAAGGGAGGAGAGCCTGGCCGCCCGGGCCGAAGCCGGCAGTTGGAGCGTCCAGGCCAACATGAAGGACCTGCCCCCGGCGGTCATAACGGTGAAAGACACTCTTAAAGCCCTGCAGGACCTGGCCGCCTGGCACAGGCAGCGCTTCCAGCTACATCTCACGGCCATAACCGGCTCGAACGGCAAGAGCACTACTAAAGAGATGCTGAAGAGCATCTTCTCCGCCGCAGGCGGAACCTGCTCCAATCCCGGCAACCTGAACAACCAGTTCGGCCTGCCCCTCGCGCTACTGGAGCTGGCCCCGGCCCACAGATACGGAGTCTTCGAGCTGGGCGCTTCGCGACGCGGAGATATCAAAGAAATAGGCGAAGTGGCCAGCCCCACCTGCGGGATAATAACCAATATCGGCCCGTCCCACCTGGAATATTTCGGGGATATGGAAACGATCTTCGCCACGAAGACGGAGCTCGCGGACTGCCTGACGTCAGGCGGCATCCTCGTCTACAATTACGACGACCAGTACCTCTCAAGGCTGAACGACAGGGATTTCCCCAAGCTTACTTTCGGCAGGCACCCGGAAGCCGACCTGCGGATACTGGAAGGGGAAGGATTGAGGATAGAGTTCGACGGCAGCATCCTGGAAGTCAGCCTGCCCTACGCCGGTGGGCATAACTACTACAATGCTGCCGCGGCCGCCGGGGCGGCCATCGCGGCCGGGCTGGATTTCGCCGCCATCCGCAAAGGCCTGGAGAACTATACCCCGCCGCCGATGCGGCTTCAGGAACTGAATATCAAAGGCGCGACAGTCGTCCTGGACGCCTACAATTCCAACCCGCAGTCGGTAGCCTCGGCCCTGAAGGAAATGACCGGCAGACCAAAGCCGCTTTACCTGATGCTGGGCGACATGAAGGAGCTGGGGAAGTTCTCGAAACACTATCACACCGACCTCGGCGCGGCCCTCGCCCACATGGGCGCGGAAAAAGTTTTTCTGGCCGGGCCGGAAATGCAGGCCGCCGCCGACGCCTATCTGCGCGCCGGCGGGAAGCGCCTCGCCTATGCCGAGACCCCCGGCCCCTGGCTTGCCGAGGCCCGCGAGCTGATCTCCGCCGGAAAAGGCTCCTTCCTTATAAAAGCCTCCCGCTCGATGAAGTTCGAGAGGATAATCGAAGGTCTATAAAAATGGCAATTTCGTATAATTAGCACAGTTCCCTTACTCCCCCGTCTTTTGTAGACTTACAGGGAAGGAATGAACAGTCCGGTATTGGAGGTTAGCATGCTGATCGCTTTCCTGTTTGCCGCCGCCGTGCATGCCGCGCCGGTCCTGGCGCCTATGACGGTGTCCGATCCCGCCGAGTCTTTCGAGCTGCCTTCCTTTTCCCCCGACTCGTCGCAGCTGGCTGTGATACGGTATAACAAGTGGGGCATCGCCCTGATCGACGCCAAGACCGGAGCCGTCCGTAAGCTCGAGGCCGACAAAGCGCTCTTGGAAGCGCACTTCCCCAAGAAGAACCGCTCTTTCTTCTTCCAGGGGCCTCGGTTCATTCCGGACGGCAAGCACGTGGCCGCTATAGTCTCTGGCACCGATGAGAAGAGGCGCGACATCCAGTGCGTCTTCGTATGGGAGACAGCCGGAGCGACTCAGACCCAAGGACGCTGCGCCCGCCCGGGGAAGAAGGACCTCTGGCCAAAGGCTCTCGCGAACTATGAGGGCCGTCTGGCCGTGCTGGGCAGGACGGGCGGGGGTATGGGGACCAACACGGTCTTCCTGCTCCCGGAGCTTCAGGCCGAGCCAAAGCCCTCCTGGCCATCCAACACGATCGCGAGCGTGATGATCTACGACCACCTCGGCGCCGTCGCTCCCGACGGCGTCCACCAGCTCAGCTCGACCTACGGCAAGCCCGCGGAGGTCCTATCGCTGCGCGACGGCTCCGTCGTCGCCCGGCTCACCGGGGCCGGAAGCGCCACTACGGAGTCGGGCTGGTCCTTCTCAGCCGACGGCAAGGCTCTCGTATCGGTGGGGACGATGGTGCGGATCTGGGACAGCGCCACCGGGGAGCTCAGGCGCACGATCGCGGTCCCGGCGAAGGGCGCTTCCCTCTCTCCCGGCGGCAAGCTCGTCGCCCTGGCCAGCCCGCTGGGGGTCTCGGTCTGGCACGTCGGATTCGGCAAGGAGGTCGCCAAGCTGCCGGTCCAGGGAGCCCGCGAACGGGTAGCGCTCTCGCCCGACGGCACGAAGGTCGTCACCCAGGAGTACGGATTCAATAAGCCGATCGAGCTCTGGGACATATCGAGCCTCGTCGGCGCCGCCGGCGGGACCGACGATCTTGCGGACGCCGACGCCCTGCACCGGCGGGCCAGGGCGCGACAGCAGGCGCGCCAATTCGACCAGGCCCTGGCCGACTACGACAAGGCCGTCTCCCTGAAGGCGTCGGCGGCTGTGCTGCGCGACCGCGGCACGATGCGCCTGGCGGTCGGCCTCAACGAGGGAGCCGAGCAGGACTTCGCGGCGGCGCTGGCGAAGGGAGCCACGGCCGACCTGCATCTGCACCGCGGCATGGCGCGCCAGGCGCTGGGCCAGGCAAGCGCGGCCGCGCAAGACTATAAGCGCGCCCTGGCGCTCGATCCGAAGCTGGCGCGGGCGCACTTTTTCCTGGGCCTCCTCGCCAGCCAGGAATCCAGGCTCGCCGAGGCCCTCAAGTGCTTCGCCCGAGCACTCGCCCTCGAACCGGGCCTGGCGGAGGCTCATCTCAACATGGGCCTGGTCCACCAGGCCGCCGGCCGGCTCGATGACGCGGCCTCCGCCTACACGGCCGCCCTCAAGGTCTCGCCGAAGCTGGCCCCGGCGCTCTCCTACCGGGGCATAGTGCGTTACCAGCAGGGGCGCGACCAGGAAGCCCAGGCGGACCTGGAGGCGGCGCTGGCCCTCGAGAAAGACGCCGTCAGCTACAACTATCTGGGGATGCTGTACCTCAAACACGGAAACAGGCCCTACGGGCGCTCCGCGTTCGGACAGGCCTGGGACATCTCGATGCACACGGATGCCTCGGCCGCGTATCACCTGGGGCTCTATGATATGGAAGACGGAGCGCCCGCTGGAGCCGCACGCTACTTCGACGAGGCGGTCAGGCTCGCGCCCGGCAATGAGAAGTACAGCGCGGCCCAGAAGGCGGCCCACGACCAATCCGAGAGGAACTACCAGGCCAGCGTCGCGCGGCACCAGGCGGCGATGGATAGGGCGCGGGCGAACTCCTGGTCGAATCTTCTCCTCGAGGCCGGGCGCAGCATGGACAACATCGCCCTCTCGATCTCCGGCGCCTCGTCCTCGGGCGGTGGGTCCTATTCGGGCGGAGGGTCCTACGGCGGCTCGTACGGCGGCGGGGCGGGCTCTTCCCGCGATACCGCCGGTAGCGCCGCCTCCAGGGCTTCCTCGACGCTTCAAGAGAGACGCGACTCCCAGCAGCGCGCCGCCAACCGGCAGCAAGTCGAGCGCAAGCTCTGGAACATGAACAACCCCTACCGCTAGCCGGCAAAGGGGTTACTTTTGACCTTCTTGTGAAATAATCTGGTTGAGGTCAAGATTCAAGACCTGACCCCATTTTCCGTCCTAGATTCAAGATCTGACCCCCATTTTCCGTCACTTTATTTGGGGGGGAAGGAGCCGAATAATTGTTTGGTCTAAACCAATAGGCGGGCTACCGCTTCTTTCCAGCCGGCGTAGAGGCGGGCGGCTTCTTTGCGCGGCATGGAGGAGGAGAATTTTTTATCCAGAGCCCAGCGGGAACTGATGTCGCGCGGTTTTTTCCAGTACCCCACGGCCAGGCCGGCCAGATAGGCGGCGCCCAGGGAAGTGGTCTCGGTCAACCGCGGGCGGATGACTTCGATGCCGGAAAGGCCGGCCTGGAAAGAGCAGAGCAGGTCATTGGCCGAGGCGCCGCCGTCTATCTTCAGTTCCCTGATGCGCAGGCCGGAGTCGCGCTCCATCACGTCAAGGACGTCCTGAGTCTGGTAGCACATCGCTTCCAGCGCCGCCCGTGCCAAGTGGCTGCGCGTTGTGCCCCTGGTCAGGCCGAAAAGAGCGCCGCGCGCATGGGGTTTCCAGTACGGGGCGCCGAGCCCGACGAAAGCCGGGACCAGGTAAACCCCTTCATTGTCCTTCAGGCCGGACGCCAGCTTTTCGGTTTCCGCCGCGCTTCCTAAAATTTTAAGCCCGTCCCTGAGCCACTGCACGGCCGCTCCCGCTATAAAGACCGAGCCCTCCAGGGCGTAAGCCGGGCCGCCGTCGGCGGAACAGGCCAGCGTGGTTATCAGCCCGCCTTTCGAACCGACCCTTTTCTTCCCGGTATTCATCAGCAGGAAGCAGCCTGTCCCATAGGTGTTCTTGACGGTTCCCGCTTCGAAACAGGCCTGGCCGTACAGGGCCGCCTGCTGGTCGCCGGCTATGCCGCTTACCGGTATTCCCGCCGGAAGCCGGCCGATGGAGGCCGTCCTGCCGAACTCGCCCGAGGAGCGCCGCACTTCGGGGAGCATGGAGCGCGGCACGCCGAATATTTCAAGCAGCTTAGGGTCCCACTTAAGCCTCCCGATATCGTAAAGCATGGTGCGGGAAGCGTTGGTGTGGTCGGTGGCATGCGTTTTGCCGCCGGTCAGCTTCCACAGCAGCCAGGTATCGGTGGTGCCGAAAAGCAGTTCTCCCTTCGCGGCTTTTTCCGCCGCGCCGGGGACATGTCTGAGCAGCCACTCTATTTTCGTGGCGGAAAAATAAGCGTCCATGGGCAGGCCGGTAATGCGGCGGATATAGGCGGCCTCTTTTTTATCCGCGCCTAATTCCTCGCAGCGGCCGGCCGTGCGCCTGCACTGCCAGACTATAGCCCTGTGCACGGGCCTGCCGGTATTCCTGTCCCAGACTACCGAAGTCTCGCGCTGGTTGGTTATACCGATGGCGGCGATAGACCCCGGCGGCACGGCCTTAAGGACTTTCTGTATGGAATTATTTACGCTTTTCCAGATCTCTTCCGGGTCATGTTCGACCCACCCAGGCTTCGGGAAATACTGGCGGAATTCCTCATAAGCGGCCGCTATTTTCCCGCCGCGCCGGTCATAAACTATCGCCCGGCTCCCGGTAGTGCCCTGGTCTATAGCGAGTATATATTTCATTGGTCCGTCTAAGATTGTAACAAATAGGCCCATGCGGCGCCCGCCCGCTGATTGGTATAATATAACAAGCGGAAACGCCTTAGAAAACCTACTGATAGATGAATCCAAAGAATAAATATTTGGTCCCTGTTTCGCTGGCCCTTTGCGGGCTGGCGATCTGGTTGCTCATAACCTCCCTTACCAACAGGCGGGAAGCCTGGGACAGCGTCTATTTCTGGCGCTTCGGAGTGCCCGGTATGCTGGCCATAAACGCTATCGCCGGCTTCCTGGAGCCCGAGCGGATAAAACTGAAGGGGCTCATCTCCGTATCCCTGCAGCCGGTGGC
>JACQPH010000051.1 GCA_016207645.1 Elusimicrobiota bacterium | reverse complement strand
GGGCCCCCCTTCCGCAAGGGGTTCGCGAAACAAAACCCCTGCCAACCCTCCACTACCTGGGCAGTTACTAACTGCTGCTGATCAGTGACTTTTTTTCCGCTCGAACCTGATAGTCACCCGCTCGCCGTCTATTTCCACCTTCCCCGTGCCCCCTGCCGCGTCGTCCGGTACCGGCATCAGCTTTATATAGGTCTGGACGGATCCCTTTTTTATCAGCCCGCCCGCCCTTTTCTCCTCGGCGACCGTTTTCGCGCTGAAGGTAAGCCTTATCCTTTCATCCGTAACGCTGATATCGGCAGTCTTGGCAGCCAGCCCGGGCACGTGGATGATCATGGTCACCTCGCGGCTGGTCCGGACTATCTCGGTCCGGAACGGCCCCATTTTCAGTCTCTGCTCGAACCACTTCTCCCAGTAGCCGTCGAAAAGCGTCCTTTCCTGGTCGCGGAACTCCCCGGCCACCCGCCTGCGGACCCGCTCCATTTCCGCGAACGGCTCGGCCCTGCCCGCGAAGAACCCGTCGCCGAAGAACAGGTCGAAATCCCGGTCCAGCAGCTGGTAGCCCTGGTCTATCTGCTCCCGGACCCTCCGGCGCCATTTCTCGAACTCTTCCTGCTGTGCGTCGAAGGCCTTCTCGGCGTGGCCTTTCAGGTGTATCTCGGGCTGCACCGGCGGCTGCTCGTAGAGCTCCGTGGCGCCCGCTTTTTCCTCGTAGATATAGCAGGCCTGTCCCAGCGTCAAGGCGGTAAGAACACTGATGGCGAGCCAAAGGTATTTTTCTCTCATGGAGCCTCCCGCGGTTATAAGGCACCCCCCGCCCCCGGACCGCCCCCCCGGTCCCGGGGGCGGGGGATGAGACTACTCGATCATTATCCTGTTAGGCTTCGTCTTCTGCATGGTAACCCTGAGCAACCCGTCCTTGTAGGTCGCCCTGGCGTCGTTGCTCCTGACGGCCGCGGGAAGCAGGAAGGACCGGTAAAAGGTGCCGTAACTCTGCTCCTTGAGCCGGTAGCCGGCCTTGCCCTTTTCCTCCCTGCCCTCGCAGCGCTCGCCGGAGATGGTCAGGGAATCCTCCGTGAGGTCCAGGTTTATGTCCTTCTTCTGTATTCCCGACAGGGCCACGGAAACCTCCACGGTCCTGTCCGTCTCCCGGATGTCCACCGGGGCCATGTTGAGCATGTTCTCCTCGGCCATCGGAAAGGACAGCAGGTCTTCTACGACGCTGCCGAGGGACTCGAAAGGCCTGATGACCCCGGCGTCCTGCGTCCTTGGATGGACGGGATGCGCCGTGTGGGTGCTGGTGTGGGTCGGGTGCGCCGTATGGTGCGCCTTCGCCGTGACCAGATGCTTCTTGTGCTTGCTTGTACGAACCGCGTGTTTGGTGCTCATTTTTTTCTCCCCCTTTATTTTTCCGGACTTGCGTCCGGAGCTGTCAGATGCTTAACAGTCCGCTGAAAAACCCTGAAGGGGGTTTTCAGCGGACTGGTAACCGGGCCTCCTCTGCGGCGGCCTCCCCGCGCCTGTGTTCGGGCCCGAGATCGTTCCCGGCGGCCGCGGCTTTAAGGCGGGACCACTCCTTATCGAGGACCTGGTAGAACTTTTTAGTATGGCGATCGGCGCCGAAAGCCCTGCCGCCGTACCTGAATTCGTGGGTCCCGCCTTCGGCGGAGAGCGTCACGAGCAGCGAAAGATGTTCGTCCACTACCGAGCACTCTACGCCCTTTTCCGCGTAGAAATCTATTATTTTCCGGGCGAACGCGGTCTTTTCACGCGGCATGGCCCCTCCTAAACCGCTTTGCCGAGAAGCCGGTCCGACATCTCGAGGAACCGCTCCAGCTTCAGATAGCGGAAAGTGCGTCGCCGGAGCCGGGCGGTAAGGCGAGCGTCTCCCGTTTCCCCGGGATAGCGGCGGCGCTGCGCGGCGGGACTGCCCCGTTTCTGTGTGGTTTTCATTTCCTTTCCCCCCGTATTCCGTGCGGCGCCTCCGCCGGCCTCGTGAATTATTCACGCAAATGCCGGAAACTCGCTGATCTGAGGTCTCAGTAGCGGGCCGCTATTGCAGTTGTAGTCATTGGCGCCTACCCCCATAAGCGCTCAGTATCTGGGACTACTGTAGTGAATTATTCGTTTTCTGTCAACTGGCAATTCTCAAATGCCGCAAAATCGCACCGGCCACAACTGCAATCGCCGAAAAAGGCCTTGAGCGGCTTAGAACCAGCGGGAGGCTTCGGCGGCGCAGGCGAGGAGCGGGCGCGAGAAGAGGCCGGCCAGGAGCACGCCGGCCGCCATGAGGAAGATGACGGCTTCTAGGAGGCCGGGGGCTTCGGCGGTCCGGCCGTTGGCCGGCGGCTTCATGTACATCACTACGGTAACCTTGAGGTAATAGTAAATGGACACGGCGCTCATTATTATGGCTATGACGACCAGGCCGGTATAGCCGCCGTTCACGGCGCCCGCGAAAGCGTAGAACTTGGCGAAGAAGCCGGCCAGCGGCGGCACGCCGGCCAGCGAGAACATGAAAGCCGACATCGCGCCCGCCAGCCAGGGCCGCGCTCTCGCCAGCCCCGCCAGGTCCTCGATAAGCGGCCCCTTCTCGTCCTTCTCCAGCAGCAGCGCCACCGAGAAAGCGCCTATGGTGGCCATGGCGTAGACGGGGAGGTAGTAAAGCACCGCCTCGAAACCCCGGCGCCCGCCGAAGAAAGCCACGGCGAGATAGCCGGCGTGGGCCACGCTGGAATAAGCCAGCAGGCGCTTCAGGCCCTTCTGCCCCAGCGCCATCAGGTTCGCCGACACCGCGGTGATCGCCGCCAGCCACCAGAAGATCTTATGTACCGGCCCGCCGTCGAAAAGGCTGAAGAGCCGCCACAGCACCACCACGCCGCCGGCCTTCACCGCCGCGGCCAGCAGGGTCGAGACCTGCGTCGGGGCGCCCTCGTAGGCGTCAGGTACCCACATGTGGAAAGGCACCAGCGCCGTCTTGAAAGCGAAGCCCGAGATGACCAGCAGGAAACCCGCCAGGGCCAGCGGCTGGGCCGGGCCTGTCTTAAGAGCGGTAAAAGTAAGGGCCGGGTACAGGGCGTTCAGTATAGCTATGCCCATCACCGTCATGCCCGAGCCGAAAGCCCCCAGCATGAAATACTTGTACGCCGCCTCGAGCCCGGGCTTCGAGCGCCTGATGCCGGCCAGCGCGTAGACAGGCAGGCTCAGCAGCTCCAGCGCGATGAAAGCCGTGAACAGGTCTCCCGCCGCCACCAGGACCATGAGGCCGAGCGCGGCCATGAGGAGCAGGAAATAGTATTCCCCCTGGCTCTCCTCCGGCGCGGCCCGCCTGGAGATGGAGAGAGCGATGACCAGGGCCAGCACGGCCAGCGCGAAAGCCCACAGGTAGGCGGTGAGCGGGGACAGCAGGAGCGCCTCGTCGAAGAAAGCGAGTTCCGCCTCCGGGGCCCGCTTGAAGAAAGCGATGGCTACCAGCACCGCGCCCAGGGCTATAAGTCCCTGCGCGCCGCGCAGCTGTTTTACGAAGAGCGGCAGCAGCAGGCAGGCGAAAGCCGCCAGGACCAGCAGCAGCGGTCCTGAAAGGGCCGAGGCGGCGTAAGCGAGGGGGTCGGCGCTCATCGTTCTTCCTCCCCGCCCAGCGCTATCTTGACTTCCACCGGCGCCGGGGCCGTGTTCTGCCGCGAAAGCGAGATATAGCCGTTCACCGCCGGCATGGCCCGCCTGAGGAAAGGGTTGGGCCAGACGCCTATCAGCGCTATAAAAACAAGCAGCGGGGCCAGGTAGAGCCACTCGCGCAAGCTCAGGTCGGGCAGCACCTTGTTCTCGGTATGGCGCAGCGGTCCGAAGATCACCTGCTGGTACATGCCCAGCATATACACCGCGGAAAGTATCACTCCGGCCACGGCCGCGCCGGCCAGCCAGGGATAGACCCGGAAAGAACCGAAAAGCACCAGCACCTCGCCGATGAAGCCGTTCAGCCCGGGCAGGCCTACCGAGGAGAGCGTGACCACCATGAACACGGCGGAGAAAGCCGGCATCACCTTGGCGAGCCCGCCGTAATCGTCTATCATCCGGGTGTGGCGGCGCTCATAGAGCAAGCCCACCAGGAGGAACAGCGCGCCGGTGGAAAGGCCGTGGTGCACCAGCTGCAGCACCGCGCCGGCTACGGCCGCCGGCTCGAAAACCATTATGCCCAGCATCACCGTGCCGAGATGCGCCACCGAGGAATAGGCCACCATCTTCTTCATGTCCCTCTGCGACCAGGCCACCAGCGACCCGTAGATAATGCCCGCCACGCCGAGGCCGGCCAGCCAGGGCGCGAACTGCCTGGCGGCTGCCGGGAAGAGCGGCACGGCAAGGCGTATATAGCCGTAGATGCCCATCTTCAGCAGCAACCCGGCCAGCAGCACGCTGCCCGCCGTCGGGGCTTCCACGTGCGCGTCGGGCAGCCAGGTATGGAAAGGGAAGAGCGGCACCTTGACCGCGAAGGCCAGCGCGAAGGCCGCGTACAGCCAGAACTGGGCCCGCGCGGTCAGCACGGTGCCGTATAAGGCCGGCAGGGAGAAGGTCCAGGAGCCCGTAGCCGCGTGATGCGCGGCCGCCACCCAGAGTATGGCCACCAGCATCAGCACCGAGCCGGCCATGGTGTAGATGAAGAACTTCAGCGCCGCGTAAACGCGCCGCGGGCCGCCCCAGATGCCGATGAGGAAATACATGGGGATCAGCATGCCTTCCCAGAACAGGTAGAACACGAAGAGGTCCAGCGCCGCGAAGACGCCTATCATCGAGGCTTCCAGGAACAGCAGGCAGACGTAGTAGGCGCGCCGGCTTTCCTTTATATAGTTGAAGGAGGCCAGCACGGCCACCGGCATGAGCAGGGTGGTGAGCATGATCAGCAGCAGGCTGATGCCGTCGATGCCGAGGAAATAATTTATGCCGAAGGAGGGCAGCCAGAGCTTGTTGAGCGGGAACTGCATGGCGGCCTGGGCCGGGTCGAAACCGGCATAGAGTTTGAGCGAAACGAGGAAGGTGAGCAGCGTGGCCGCGAGCGCCAGGCCCTTCAGCGCTTCTTCCTTCTCCGGCGGCACGGCGAGCAGCGCGAGCCCGGCGGCTGCCGGCAGAAGTATAAGCAGAGAAAGAGGGTTGGTTATGAAGTCCATTAAATTACCCAGTAAAGCATCAGCGCCACGCCTATGGCGAAGACCAGCGCGTAAATATCCAGGCGCCCGTTCTGCGCCTTGGCCAGGGCCTTGCCGGCGCTATAGGAGGCCTTGGCCGAGCCGTTCACCAGCAGGCCGTCTATAAGCCCGGCGTCCACTATCCGGTACATTACCTTCTCGGAGATATAATACAGCGGTTTCAGTATAAGGAAGCCGTAGAGCTCGTCCACGTAGAACTTGCGGTAGACCAGGTCGTGCAGCCGCGGCATGGCGTGCTTCAGGGCGGCGGCGGTCTTTGGCAGGGTCAGCGCGAAAGCCAGGGCTATGCCGGAGAGGCCGGCTATAACGGAGACGAGCATGAGCCTGGCCGCCATGGGGTCATGTTCCCCGCCGTGTACGGCCAGGGGTTCGAGGAAAAGGAAAAGCCGGTCCTTGAGCAGGAAGCCGCCGGCCAGGGCCAGCAGGCCGAGCGCCGCCATGGGCAGGGTCATGGTAAGCGGGGATTCATGCGCGTGGCCGTGGCCGCGCTTCTCGCGCAGGAAGGTCAGGACGAAAAGGCGGGTGGTGTAGAAGGCGGTCATGGCGGCCGTAAGCACGCCCGCGCCCCAGACTACGCTGCCGCCCTGCTCGAAAACTTTTTCAAGTATCAGGTCCTTCGAATAGAAGCCGGAAAGGCCTGGCACGCCGGCGATAGCCAGCCAGCCCGCCCCTATCAGCAGGAAGGTGAAAGGCATTTCCTTCTTCAGTCCCCCCATCTTGAACAGGTCCTGCTCGCCGCTCATGCCGTGTATCACCGAGCCCGCTCCGAGGAAGAGCAGGGCCTTGAAGAAAGCGTGCGTGGCCAGGTGGAAAACCGAGGCCGAGAAAGCCCCCGCCCCGGCGGCCATGAACATATAGCCGAGCTGGCTCACGGTGGAATAGGCCAGCACTTTCTTGATGTCCTTCTGCAGCAGGGCTATGACGGCGGCGAAGAAAGCGGTGAAGCAGCCGGTGAGCATGACCACTTCCAGCGCCTTAGGCGCCAGCTCGTAGAGGAAATGCAGGCGGGCCAGCATGTAGACGCCGGCGGGGACCATGGTGGCGGCGTGGATCAGGGCCGAGACCGGCGTGGGGCCGGCCATGGCGTCGGGCAGCCAGACATAGAGCGGGAACTGCGCCGACTTGCCGGTGGCGCCGAAGAAGAGGAGCAGGCAGATCAGCGTGGGGGCGCCCATGCCGAGCACGGAGATGGAGG
>JACQPH010000057.1 GCA_016207645.1 Elusimicrobiota bacterium | reverse complement strand
GTTTCGCGAACCCCTTGCGGAAGGGGGGCCCCCGCCTGGCGGGGGGAAACCGACGCAAGGGTTTCCCTCTTCCGGGGTTCGCGGGGCAAAACCCCGGCCAACCCGGACCCCATAGGGACCTTGAGTAGTTACTAAAATAAAAAAGAGGTGGGATAATATGGAAAAACTGATAATAAGCGTCGTAGCGGGCTTGCTGCTGGCCGCCGCGCCGGCGGCGGCGCAGGAACACCCGGAGCATCCGAAGGAGCAGGCCAAGGAGCAGGCCAAGGAGCATCCGAAGGCGCGGGGCAAGGAACACCCGGAGCATCCGAAGGCCAAAGCCATGGCCGGGGAAGTCGGTTCGGAGAAATGGAAGAAACAGATACGCAGGGAGTTCGACGGCTTCGTCTGCGACCATACGAAAAAACCGGAGGGCGAGGGGTTCATGATCCACGACGACAAGCTGAACAAGGACTGGAAGCTGAAAATGGTCCGCGTCCATAAGAAAAAGATCGTCCACCTCGGCGACAACCGCTTCTTCGCCTGCGCCGACCTGAAATCCCTGGACAGCAAGGATAAGCTGGACCTGGATTTCTACGCGAAGAAACTGCCTGACGGCTCCTGGCAGATGGAAAAAGTCGTCATTCATAAGGTGAACGGGGAACCGCGCTATACCTATAATGAAAAGAACGAAATGGTGCCGGTGAAGTAGCGCCGGAAGGCTCCCCGGGACCGACCGGGGAGCCGGAGGACGGGTTGGCCGTGAATAAAAGAGTTCTCATAGGGATACTGCTGGCGGCTGGCGCCGCGTATGCCGGCTGCGCGCCGCGGCAGACGTGGAAAGAGGAACGCGCGGCCGAAGTGGTGGAAACTCTCTCCTTTAACGTCGCCAAAGGCTCGGGGGAACTGCGGCTGTGGTTTCCCAAACCCCCCGTGACCGCGGCGCAGTCCGTGGTCCTGGAGGAAGTCCGCGCCCCGTGGCCGCATAGCCTGACCAGGGAGACCGAGTTCGGGAACGAAACCGTGCATTTCCGCGCTCGGCGGCCCGAGCCCGGCCCGGTTTCCATCGAGCTGCGCTACCGCGTGCAGCGCCGGCTGCAGGGGACGTACAGGGAGGAGGCTCCGCCCGGGGAGCTTTATCTGAAACCCAGGGGGCTGCTGGTTCCCGACGCGGAGATCCGCGCCATGGCGGCGGCGGCCACGGCCGGCCTTACCACCACCATGGATAAGGCCCGCGCGCTCTACCGCCACGTGCTCGGCTATATGACCTATGATAAATCCGGGACCGGCTGGGGACGCGGAGACCCCGTTTACGCCTGCCGGGTGGCCAAAGGCAATTGCACGGACTTCCACGCCCTTTTCATGTCGCTAGCCATGGCCAGCGGGATCCCGAGCCGGTTCCGCATGGGTTATCTGCTGCCGGAAGCGGAGCGGGGCGAGACGGCGGGCTATCATTGCTGGGTGGAATTTTACGCGGAAGGCTACGGCTGGGTGCCCGCCGACATTTCCGCGGCCTGGCATAACCCGCGCCTGGCCCGGAGGTACTTCGGGCTCCTGGACCCCGACCGGGTGCTGGTGAGCACCGGCCGCGAAATAAGGCTTTCGCCGCCGCAGTCGGGCCGGCCGCTCAATTTCCTGGACCGGCCTTACGCGGAAACGGACGGCAGAGAGCTCTATGGAATGAAGCTGACCAGGAAATACCGGACTCTCCGCCCGACGTAGACGCGGCGGAACAAGGCCGGAAACCGGCTGGCTATTACAGTAAGGAGAGATCATGACCGACAAAGCTGTGGCCGGGATAGCCGTAATAGGCGGAAGCGGCCTTTACTCCATGCGGGAGCTCGAAAACATAAGAGAGCTCCGGGTCAGAACCCCGTTCGGCGACCCCTCCGACAAGTTCATCCTGGGCAGGCTTTCCGGAGTGCCGGTGGCTTTCCTGCCCCGCCATGGCCGCGGCCACACCCTGCTGCCGGGGGAGATCAACCAGCGCGCGAACATGTGGGCGCTTAGATCCCTCGGTGTTAAAACCGTTATTTCGGCCAGCGCCGTAGGTTCGCTGCTGGAGGAGCTGGCCCCGGCCGATTTCGTTTTCCCCGACCAGTTCGTGGACGAGACAAAGGGCCGCGTCTCCACCTTTTTCGGAGGGGGCATCGTGGGCCATGTGCCGCTGGCGGAACCCTTCTGCGCCGCCCTGTCCGGGCTGCTGTATAAGGAAGCGCTTAAACTCGGCATCAGAGCGCATCTGGGCGGCACCTATGCCTGCATGGAGGGCCCCGGGTTTTCCACAAAAGCCGAATCACATTTTCACAGGAAAATGGGCTATTCGGTCATAGGCATGACCGTCGCCACCGAGGCCAAGCTGGCCCGCGAAGCCGGCTTTCATTACGCGCCCGTTTCGCTGGTAACGGACTATGATTGCTGGAAAGCCGGAGAAGAAGTCAGCAAAGACAAGGTCATCGCCACCCTTAATAAGAATATCGAGAATATCCGCCGCCTGATCGTGCGGGCCGTCCCGCTGGCGGCGGAGGCCGGCTGCCGCGCGGATTGCCCCGGGCTCGTGAAAAACTCGGTCCTTACGCGGAAGGAGCATTTTCCGCCGAAACTCTATAAAGCGCTGAAACCGCTGCTCGGGTAAATTGCGGACGCGCGTTCCATTGCTCTCCCGATAACACCCGCCGCCAGTACTTCGGCGGCGGCTTTTGCCGGCGGCGAAAATATAGCCCTTGACTCTATACCTGAGTATAGAGTGTATACTATAGAAGGAGGCAATATGAACGCGGAGCTGACCATAGGCATTATCGCCAAACGCGCGGCGGTGAACGTACAGACCGTGCGGTACTACGAGCGCAGGGGCCTCCTGGCGCCCGGCGGCCGCCGGCGGTCCGGGTACCGCCTCTACACCCCGGAAACCGTGCTCGTCATCCGCTTCATCAAGAACGCCCAGAGGCTCGGTTTTTCACTGGAAGAGATCTCCAGGCTCCTCAGACTGCGCGTCGGCCGCGGAGCGCAGTGCGGCCCCGCCAAGCGCCAGGCCGAGGCCCGCCTGGGGCTGGTGCGGGAAAAGATAGCGGACCTGCGCGCCATGGAGAAGGCGCTTCTGCGCCTTCTTAAGACCTGCGCGCGGCGCGGAACTACCGATCACTGTCCTATCCTTGAGAGCCTGAAAAAGGAGGAATGATATGAACAGGAAACTTATGGCGCTTGCGGCGCTGGGCTCGGCGGGCCTGGCTTCCATTTGCTGCCTGGGCCCGCTGGTTCTGGCCGGTCTGGGGCTGGGCGGCCTCGGGCTGGCGGCGGCGCTCAGCAGCTACCGGCCCGTATTTCTGGGCTTGACCGGCGTTATCCTCGGC
Organism: Elusimicrobiota bacterium; assembly: GCA_016207645.1. Classification (GTDB taxonomy): domain Bacteria; phylum Elusimicrobiota; class Elusimicrobia; order Elusimicrobiales; family UBA9959; genus UBA9959. Next base: position 6,207 of record JACQPH010000057.1, on the reverse strand, counting down.
CTGGCCTTCTATTTCGTGTACCGTAAACGTTCAGTATCCTGCGCGGACGGAAGCTGCGAACTGCGCTCCGGCGGCCGCGGCGTGAAAGCCGCGCTGTGGCTGGTAACGGCTATTGCCGCGGCCATGGCGCTTTTCCCTTACTGGTATTCGCCGCCGGCCGCCGTAAGCCGCGTCCCCGCTGTTGCGGGCGCGCGTACCCTGTCCTTTGCGGTAGCCGGCATGGAGTGCGCGGCCTGCGCCGGGACGATAGAACAGTCGGTGGGGAAAGTTCCGGGCGTTGTCTCGGCCGAGATCGACTATGACCGGCGGCTGCTGAAAGTGGCCGCGGGCCCGGCTACCGACCCCGGCGCCGTGCTCCAGGCCGTGGCGGCGGCGGGATACAAGGCCGAGCTCCTTAATAAGGAGACCGGCAGTCCGCCCCGCGGACAATAAGGAAGATCCCATGAAAAACTTCGACCTGATCATTATCGGCGGCGGCGCGGCTGCGTTCGCCGCCGCGATACGCGCCGACGAACTTAAAGCAAGGACCGCGCTCATCAATACCGGACTTCCCCTCGGCGGCACCTGCGTCAATGCCGGCTGCGTCCCGTCAAAGGCGCTTCTTCACGCCGCCGAGCTCCTGCACTGCGCGAAAACAGGCGTCCCCGGAGTGGAACTTAAAGTGAGGAGTTTCGACTTTAAGAAAGTAATGCGTGATGAACAGTCCCTTGTGGAAAGACTGCGCCGGGAGAAATACGTAAAGGTGCTCAAGGCCCTGAAATATGTGACCTTGATCGAAGGAAAAGCCCGCTTCCTCTCCCGGAACGAAGTGGAAGCGGCCGGCAGGAGATTGACCGCGAGGAAATTTATTATAGCCGCCGGGTCCACCGCCACCGTGCCGCCCGTCAAAGGACTCCGCGAGACCGGGTTTATCACGCACATCGAAGCCTTGCGCCTCGGCAGACAGCCAAAAGAGCTGGTGATCGTCGGCGCCGGGCCGCTGGGCCTGGAATTCGCGCAGTTGTTCGCGCGCTTCGGGACGAAGGTCACCGTCCTGCAGCGGGGTCCTTCCGTGTTCCCGCGCGCGGAGCCGGCCTTAGCCGGCGCTTTGGCCGGTATCCTGTCAAAAGAGGGAATTACTATCAGAACGAACGCGCTGATAACCGGCGCGCGCCGCAAGGGCGGCAAAAAGATACTTTCATACAGCGCCGGCGGTGCGCGGGAGGAGGTCTCGGCCGATGAAATACTGCTGGCGGCGGGCAAGACCCCCAATACGCGGGAGCTGGGGCTGGCCGCGGCAGGCGTAGATACCGATGAGCGGCTGGCGGTGACGGTTAACCGCCATTTCCGGACCTCGAACCCCGCTATCTTCGCGGCCGGGGATATTATAGCCGCCCCCCGCCGCCTTGAAGCCGTCGCCGGCCGTGAAGGTACGCTCGCGGCCGAAAACGCGCTCAAGGGGGCGAAGTTATTCATCGACTACAATACCGTGCCTTATACCGTCTTCACCGACCCCCAGCTTGCCGGCGTCGGTTATACGGAGGACGAGCAGATGGAGAAAATGGGGGTCTGCTCCTGCCGGACCGTCCCGTTCGCCGCCGTGCCGAAAGCCATTATCCTGCGCCGCACCGAGGGCCTGATAAAAATGGCTATCCACCCGGAGACGAAACGCATCCTGGGCGTCCACATTCTGGCGCCCAATGCGGGGGAGCTTATCGCCGAAGCGATGACGCTGATAAGAAATAAAAACACTATCGGCGATGTGGTTGATTCCCTTCCGATGTTCCCTACGCTCTCGGAAGCGATCAAGATCGCCGCCTTATCGTTCACCAAAGATATCGGCAAATTAAGCTGCTGCACGTAGTATGGAGGAAACAATGGAAGACCAGGAGAACAAAACGGACTGCTGTTGCGCGCGGCCGGGCGTATCGCCGGAGACCTGCCCTGTCTGCGGCAAGCACGGCCGGAGGGTAACTGGCGTAACGCTGGACCATCAACTGGCCCCGGCTCACCGCGCCAGGCTGGGGGAAACGGCCGGATTCTGCGCCAACCCTGCTTGCGAGGCGGTATATTTCGACGGCGCGGCGATTGTCCGCAAAGGAGAAACGCTGTTACCAGTAACCCAAAAAGACCCGGGAGACGACGTCCCTGTCTGCTACTGCTTCGGCATCAGGCGCTCGGATCTCCGCCGGGACCTGGCTGCAACCGGAACCACCGCCATTCCCGAGCGGATCAGCAGGGAGATCAAAGAAGGCCGCTGCGACTGCGAACGAAAGAACCCTCAAGGCATCTGCTGCCTGGGGACCGTGTCGGCGGAGATCGGGAAGATCAGAACGGAAAAATCGGAAAGGAGAATAAAATCATGACTAAACGGAAAATAGAAGTGTTCACGGCGGGCTGTCCCGTCTGCGACGAGGCGGTGAAAACGGTCAAGGCGGCGGCCTGCCCTAACTGCGAGGTGGTAGTCTACGACCTCAACAAGGGCTGCGGGACCAACGAGTGCCGGGACAAAGCCGTGGCCTATGGGATCGAGCGGCTCCCGGCGGTAGCGGTGGACGGCCGTCTTTTGGATTGCTGCCGCCAGGGACCGGTTACGGCGGAGGCGCTGAAAGCCGCCGGCGTTGGACGAGATTAGGTCCATACCCGGAGTCTCAGGATGAAAGTTCGACACTACTTTGCCTCACACCCCCCGGCCGCATCGCCGTGCCGGGGGAGGGGGCTTGACAACCTATAATTTCACCTATTTAATATATTTCAGCAAATGCTGAAACTATGAAAATTAATGAAAACGCTTCTTTGGGCAGGGCAAAAGAGATCTTAAAAGAGACTCTCTGTGCTATTCCTTTTATTGAACTGGTTTCCATAAAAGACCAGCCGCAGGCGGGGCGGATATTTTATTGAAGCTGAAATATAAGGGGAAACTGTTGGTCTGCGCCGTGGAAGTCAAAAGTCTTGGACAACCCAAATACGCCAGAGAAGCCGCTTATCAGCTTAAGAAATGCAGTGACAGCCACCCTGGGATATACGGGCTATTCATGGCCCCTTATATCTCCGTGGGGGCCGGGGAAGTGTTGGCGGAAAATAATGCCGGCTACATGGATTTCAGCGGGAATTGCCGCCTCTCTTTTGGCGGCATTTACATAGAGCGTAAAGGCAATCCCAACGCTTTTACCGTTAAAAGGGACCTGCGTAAACTATATTCGCCTAAGGCTGAACGCGTATTGCGGGTACTTCTGTCGGCGTCCAAAAAAACATGGAAAATGGCGGAATTGTCCGGGGAAGCAGGTGTAAGCCTGGGGCAGATCGCCAATGTTAAGAACGCCCTGGCTGAAAGGGAATGGCTGGATACCTCTGCGCCTGGTTTGCGGCTCTCCGCTCCGGCGGCGGTGCTTTCCCAATGGGCGCAGAATTATTACTTCCGGAAAAATACGCTCAAAGAGTGTTACAGCGTTAAAAGCCTTGCCGGGACCGAGGCCGCTTTGGAAGAACTTTGCGCCAAGAACGGAATACGCTTCGCTCTTGCAGGTTTTTCCGCGGCGGCCCGCTTCTGGCCGGCCGTAAGATATCAGCGTGCTATGGCGTATGTCGGTGAATTCCGTGCGGAGCTGTTCGCCGCCGCCGGTATCAAAGAGGTGGAAAGCGGGGGGAACCTGTTGCTTATGCTCCCGTACGATGATGGCATGTTTTATGGCGCCGGGAAGTTGAACGGCGGCACTGTAGCCGGCGCGGCGCAGACATATCTGGACCTGGCCGGCTACAAAGGTAGAGGCGCGGAAGCCGCGGCCGAAATCCTTGAGAATGTGATAAAGCTATTATGGTAAGCAGGAAAGACTATAACGAGGTCATGGTGAGGGCCGCTAAAAGCGTCCTTGTCATGGTCTCCGCTGCTCCCTGAGCTCCTTCCATTCCTGGCGCTCCTCATGAAAGCGGCGCAAGCCGCCCGTCAGTCCGATAAAGACAAAATACGCGTCCAGTACCACCCGGTATCCCCCGGAGAAGAAATATCCCGGAGAATGGACGAGCATATTCAGGCTGTGCAAAACACTTCCCAGCCTGGCCCCGATGCGCCACAGGAAATATACCGAGAAAACCAGGAATGCCGCAAGGCACAGTATTATTGTTTTGCCAGGCGCAGATTCTTCGCCAGACAATACAGTATCTTAAACATCGGCTCCTTGGAACTGTCCGGAAGGGACTTTATAAGGGAGATGGATCTGCGCTCCCAGGCCTCCATCGGCCTTTTGCCCTGGAGGGTCATAAGGTCGCTGGTCTGGGTGTTGAGGACACGGGAAATCTTATCCAGCGTTAGGACGCTCAGCTTCCTCTCGCCCCGCTCGACCGAGCCTAAAAAGGAAGAAGCCATTTCGGCCGCCTCCGCCAGTTTTTCAATGGATTGCCCGCGGAGAGTCCGTTCTTCGCGTATCCGGCTGCCTATTAATGCGTAGATGTCTGACATGAGGTATATCCTATCAAAGGTGAATTTTTGCCTGCTATGGCCCATAAGGGGTTATAATTATATGCTATAAGCGTTGACATGCGCCGAAAATTCTGCAATGATATTATGGGCGACAGGGGATTCAACAGCGACTATTTATTGTGCTGGCGTTTGAGGGGTATGCCTCGCAAGATACTTGTTATAGACGACGATCTGTTCTGGCACAGGCTGCTTAAGCGGCTTTTTGGCGGGACGGACTACGATATTTACGCCGCCGCCGGTTGCGAGGACGGGGTGCGCATGGCCGAACGGCACAAGCCGGACTGCATTCTGCTGGATTTTCTTTTGAAGGACGGAGACGCGGTTGATGTCTGTGCGGCGTTGAAGAACGGAGCGGAGCGGCCCAGGTTCCCCGTCATTGTGGTCAGCTCTGATCCTGGCGCGGAGATTACGGCTTATGCCGAATGCAAGGCGGACTACTTCGTTTTAAAAGGCTCCCACGCCATGATGGAACTCCCGAAGATCGTCAGCGAGGTTCTTGGCTATGGCGGGCGGACGGTTTTTTTGGGGAGCCGGGAAATCGAGGATTGCGGCGGACGGCTTTTTCCTACCTACCCTAACCCGACCCCGGGAAAAGCCGTCCGTCCTTGTTTTACCGCGGGGAAAACGGATGAAAGGCGTTCTGCGTCTTAGACTTATGGGCGCGGGCGGGTGCTAACGGACGCCGGGCTGTTTGTCGTCCAGGATAGCCTGGAAGGTCGGCAGGTCGCTGGTCGGCAGTTCGCAAGCGTAGTGGATACAGACATAAGCGGCCGCCTTGCCCTTGAGCGGGCCCACGCCCTTAAGGAACGGCAGCCACCGCAGGAAGGCTTCCCTGCTTTCGCCTTCGTCAACCACCAGCAGGACCTTGTTCGGAATGAAGCGGGCCTGCGCCTGGCGCACCATTTCGCGCGTGTCGGGCGCTCGGGGGTTCCCGGCGATGATGATCTGCTTCGTCTTCGACAAAGCGAAGTCCAGCGCCGCGAGCATCTGCGGCAGCGAGCGGGGCTGCCGCGCCAGCTGCGCGCCGAAGCGGGTCATGGTTTTTTCCGCGGCCTGCCTGAAATCCTTGCGGTCCGTGAACTGGGCGAGCCTGAGAAAGTTCAGCGCCGCCACGGAACTCGCCGCCGGGAGGACATTGTCCGAGTCGTCCATGGAGCGGATCAGCAGGTTCTTGTCGTGGCCCGGCGCGGTCTGGTAGAAGGCGCCTTTTTCGGGATCATAGAAGAGCTTGAGCTGGGCCTCCGAGAGCCGGACGGCCCACTGCAACCAGGCCGGGTCGAAGGAGGCCTCGTAAAGGTCGATGAGCCCCTGCGTGAGCAGGGCATAATCCACCGCCAGGCCCCGGACTTTCCTTTCGCCCTCCCGCCAGCGGCGGTACAGGCGGTTCGCCTTCTCGTCATACAGCCTGGTCCGGATGAAGTCCGCCGATCTCCGGGCCGCGGCAAGATACCCGGCATCGTCCAGTATCTGCGCCGCCTTGGCGAACGCCGAGATCGCGAGCCCGTTCCAGTCGGAGAGAACCTTGTCGTCCCGCTGGGGGCGCGGCCGGGCGGCGCGGACCGCGAGCAGCTTGCGCCTGGCCTCGGCCAGAGTCTTCTCCGCCTCCACCTCGGTCTTGCCGAATTTGCGCGCCGTTTCGGACACCGTGTGAGCGAGATAGAGGATGTTCTTGCCCCTGAACTCGCCGTGGGGGTCCGACCCGGCGTTGCCGCCCGGCTCCACGCCGTAGCGGTAGCTGAAGAGCTCCCCGG
>JACQPH010000005.1 GCA_016207645.1 Elusimicrobiota bacterium | reverse complement strand
CATCTTCCGGGGTTCGCGGGGCAAAAACCCGGCCAACCCGGACCCCAGAGGGGGACCTGAGCAGTTGCGCCGATTTGCTGTTGCGGAACGGGGCGGGCATTTAGGATAATGATAATATGCGTGTTTTGTTTAAAATAGAAGATTATATGGTGAAGACCGAGAAGGCCCTGGTGGTGGGACTGATCTTCACCATGGTCGCGCTCTCTTTCATGCAGGTGCTGCTGCGCATCTTCTTCCATTCGGGCATTGTCTGGCTGGACCCGCTGCTCAGGCACATGGTGCTCTGGGCCGGCCTCGCCGGGGCCGCCCTGGCCGCGCGCTACTCCCACCATTTCGCCCTGGAAACCTTCGTGAAGCTCGCCCCGAAGCCGCTGCGCCGGCCGCTGGAGATCTTCGCCGACGTCTTCACCGCCGCCGCCTCAGGCCTGCTGTTCTACGCCGCCTGGAAGTTCATCCGCGACGAGTTCGCGGCCGGCTCCATAGCTTTCTATATCGGCCATTTCGCCGTGCCGGGCGGCTGGGCCGAGATAGTGATACCGGCCGCTTTCGCGCTGATAGGCGTCCACACCGTTATCGGGATCTTCCGGCCCGAGGACCATTTCGAGGGGCCGTTCTGATGGTCTTCCTCATAGTCCCCCTGATCCTGCTGCTGGCCTTCCTGGGCTCGCCGGTCTTCACGCTGATCGGCGGCGGGTCCATCCTGCTTTTCGCGGGGGCCGGCATAGATTCCTCGGCCGTCATAGTGGAGATGCTGCGCCTGGCCTCGCTGCCGGCCCTGATAGCCATCCCGCTTTTCACTTTCTCCGGCTACATGCTGGCCGAAAGCAAGGCCCCGCAGCGGATGCTGGAGCTGGCCGAAGCGCTGTTCGGCACTCTGCCCGGCGGGCTGGCCATAGTGGCCCTGTTCACCACGGCCCTGTTCACCGCTTTCACCGGCGCTTCCGGAGTGACTATAATAGCCCTGGGCGGCCTGCTCTATCCCATGCTCTCGAAGCAGGGCTACCCGGAGAAATTCACGCTGGGCCTGCTCACCACCACCGGCAGCCTGGGCCTCCTTTTCCCCCCCAGCCTCCCGATCATACTTTACGGCCTGGTGGCTAAAATAGACATAGACAGGCTTTTCAAGGCCGGCCTGCTGCCCGGCCTCCTGCTGCTGGCGGCCCTTTCGGCCTACGCCCTCTTCACGGCCCGCAAGGCCGGGATAAAGGGCCTGCCTTTCAGCCTGGCGGAGCTGAAAAGAACGGCCCGGGCCGCCGCCTGGGAAATACCGCTGCCCTTCGTGATAATAGGCGGCATCTATATGGGCATGTTCACGGCGAGCGAAGCCGCCTCGGTGATGGCTTTCTACGTGCTGGTGACCGAGGTCTTCATCTACAGGGACCTGAAGCTGTTCGGCGACGTCCCCCGCGTGGCGGTCAAGAGCATGCTGCTGGTGGGCGCCATCTTCATGGTGCTCGGCACGGCGCTCGGCTTCACCAGCTACCTGATAGACGCGGAAATACCGAAGAAGCTCTTCGACTGGCTGCATGTCTACGTTTCCAGCAAGGTGCTTTTCCTGGTGCTCCTCAACGCCTTCCTGCTGGTCATCAACATGATAGAGATCTTCTCGGCGATAATCATAGTGGTGCCGATCATCGTGCCGGTGGCGGCCGGCTACGGCATAGACCCGGTGCATCTGGGCATAATTTTCCTGCTGAACCTGGAGATAGGCTACATGCTGCCGCCGCTGGGGCTGAACCTTTTTCTGGCCAGTTCCCGCTTTCATAAGAAGCTCCCGGCGCTCTACCGCGCCACGGGGCCTTTCCTGCTGATACTGCTGGCGATGCTGGCGCTCGTCACCTACCTGCCGTCGCTGAGCCTGATAGGGGCGGAGGGATATTAATACGCGGACCGGTCAAGAGGCAATGTGAACACTGAAAACAAGAACAACGCGGCCAGGCCCGACCCGGAGATCATCTCCGGCGGCATGGGCGTACGTATTTCCTGGTGGGTCATGGCCAGGATAGTCTCGATGATGGGCGGACTGGGAGTGGTCTCCGGCACGGCCCTCGAGATAGTCTACCCGCGCATCCTGCAGGACGGCGACCCGGGCGGCAACGTGCGCCGCGCTTTCTCCGAGCTGGTCCGGCGCCAGCCCTCGCTGGCCGGCCCGGTCTGGGAGCTTTACGACAAGTACTACATAGAAGGCGGCCGCGCGCCGGGGACGCCGTACAAGCCGGTCTCCCCCTGCAGGCTGACCCGCATAGAGAATTTCAAGCCGGGCCCGGACTCCTTCTGGGAGCTGCCCCGGGAGATGCAGGTGCTGGTGCTGGCGGCCAATTTCGCCGAGGTCTGGCTGGCCAAGGAAGGCCACGACAAGCCGGTGGGGATAAATTTCCTGCGCAAGGTGGAGCGCCCCCTGCCCTGGGCGCTCTACGGCGCCATGCTGGCCGGCGCGGCCTACGTGCTGGTGGGCGCGGGCAGCCCCGACGAGCTGCCCGCCATGATAGAGAAGCTTTCCAGGCATGAGCCGGCGGCCATGTCCTTCAAGGTCTACGGCTCGCGCTCCGATTCCGGCAATTTCTACGCCGCCGTGCGCCCCGGCGCCCTGCTGGGCGCCGGGGCCCCGGACCTCGAGGCCCCCAGGTTCCTCGCCATCGTTTCCTCTTTCGGCCTCGCGGACGCGCTGGCCGGCGACCCGGCCGCGCGCCCGTACGGTTTCGTGGTGGAAGGTTCGGAAGCCGGCGGGCACAGCGCCGCGCCGGCCAAAATGCGTTTCGACGCCGCGGGCCGGCCGCTGCTGGTCTACACCGAGCAGGACCAGGCCGATGTCGGCGCGATAGCCGGCCTGGGGCTGCCCTTCTGGCTGGCCGGCTCCTACGGCAGCCCCGCCCGCCTGCGCGAAGCCAGGGCCCTCGGCGCCGCCGGGGTGCAGGTCGGCACGCTGTTCGCTTTTTCCGGCCAGTCGGGCACGGCCCCGGCTTTAAGGTCCAGGGTGGCGAAGCTGCTGGCCGCCGGCGGGCTCAAAGTCGCCAACACCATGGTCTCCCCCACCGGCTTCCCGTTCAAAGTGGCGCAGGTGCCCGGCACTATTTCGGAGGAGGCCGTCTACAAGGCCCGCAAACGCGTTTGCGACGTGGGCCTGCTGCAGGTCAACTATCTGACCCCGTCGGGAGAACTGGGCTACCGCTGCCCGGCGGAAGCGATAGAGGCTTTTACGGCCAAGGGCGGCCGGGTGCAGAACACCGTGGGGCGCGTCTGCCTGTGCAACGCCCTGCTCGCCGCCTGCGGGTTCCCGCAACTGCGCGCCGGCGGGTACGAGGAACCGCCCATCGTGACGCTGGGCGAAAACCTGGATTCGGCGCGCGAATTGCTGGCCCGGCTGCCGCCGGGGCAGGAAACCTACACGGTGGGCCGGGCTTTGCGTTACCTGCGCGGCTCCTAAGCGGGTCCGGACGGCCGGATTTATATGTCTATGGCAACTATTCGGCTACCGGAGGGGGCGGACGGGGTTTTGTTTAGCGCACCCATGCGGATGGGGGGCCCCGCGCCGGGGGGAAACCACGCCAGGGTTTACTCATCCGGGT
>JACQPH010000050.1 GCA_016207645.1 Elusimicrobiota bacterium | reverse complement strand
GTCTTAACGAGCACAGCTCCTGTTACGGCACAGGCATAGCCTTGACAACCCGCGCCCCCTCTGCTACAATTTATCTACCGGTAGGTAAGTTTTATATGGAAAAACCAGCGACACCCGGAGCCACGAAGGGCGACAAGACCCGCCGGCGCATCCTCGAGACGGCCTCCGCCCTGATGGCGGAGAAAGGCCCGGACGGGGTCTCGATGCGCGAGCTCTCGGCCAAGCTCAAGATCACCAAGCCCGTGCTTTATTACTATTTCAAGGACAAGGACGAGCTGATAAAAGCGGCCTTCGTCGAGGGCACAAAGCATTTCCGGGAACTCAACATGGAAATAGAGGGCGCCGGCCTGACGCTGGAACAGAAGCTGGAGCGGATCTTCTCCAACCACCTGGCCTTCATCAAACGCTACCCGGACATGCCCAAATGCGCGCTGAAGATCATCGCCTCCCCCTCCGGGGGCGTGCTGAGCCAGCTGCACAGGGAATTCAAGACCCGCAACCGCGCCGCGCTGCGCCGGGCGCTGGAAAAAGACAATTTGCCGCGCCGCGCCGCGGACGATATCATCCACATGGTAAGCTCGGTGATAGCCCATTTCATGATAGAGGCCCGCGAATTCGGAGCGGCCAGCCTGGACAAAAGCCTGCCGGCCCGCCTGGCCGGGATCATCGCGCGCGGGGCGCGCGGCCTGAAAGCGCTCCTGGTCATCCTGCTGCTCTCCCCCCTGCCGGCCCGGGCCCGGGAGCTCAGCGTGGACGGCGCGGTGGCCCTGGCCATGAAGAACAACACCACCGTGGCCAACGCGGAGCGCGGCCGCCTTATATATAAGGAGAAGATACGCGAATACTGGGGCGGGGTTTACCCGCAGCTGAGCGCAAGCGCCCAGTACACCCGGAACATAGAAAAGCCCTCCATTTTCTTCGGCGGGCGGAAGCTGGAGCTGGGCCGGGACAATTCCTACGCGGCCTCGCTGGACCTCACCCAGCCGCTCTGGGCCGGCGGCAAGGTGTACACCGGCATAAAGATGGCCGGCCTCTATTCCGATTCCGGCGCGGAGCAGCTGCGCGCGGCGCGGAACTCCGTGAAAAAGGCCGTCACCCAGCTTTATTATTCCGTGCTGCTTTCCAAGGCCATGGCGGACATACAGAAGGAAACGCTGGAGCTCGCCAGGCAGCATCTGGCCACCATAGAGGCCCAGTACAAGCAGGGCCTGGCCGGCGACCTGGCCGTGCTGCGCCAGAAAGTGGAAGTCTCCAACAACGAGCCGGCGGTGATGCAGAACCTGAACTATTATGAAGTTGGGCTGCTTTCCCTCAAGAACCTGCTCGGCATGGACCCCGACGCGCCGCTGGCCCTTTCCGGCAGCATGGGCTGCGCGGCGCAGCCGGCGCCGCCGCTGGAAACGCTTTACGCCAGGGCCGTGGCCGCCAGACCGGAATACCGGCTGGCCGAGCTGCATAAAAAACTGGCCCTTGAGAACATAACCCTGGAGAGGGCGGGGCATTATCCCTACCTCGGCGCCTACGCCGCGCGGCAGTTCCAGGGCCAGACCAACTCCGCCTTCCCCGGCGGGGACGAGAGCGCCTGGAGCATGTCGGCGGGAGTCAGGCTCAGCCTGCCGCTGTTCTCCGGCGGCGCCGTGGACTCCAAAGTAAAACAGGCGCAACTGGCGCTGGCCATAGCCGCTGAGAACCTGGAAAACACCGGGCGCGAGCTGAAGCTAGCCGTAAAAAAAGCCTGGCTGGAGCAGAACGAGGCCGCGCAGAGGCTGGCTTCCCAGACCACCGCCGTGGAGACGGCCAGGACGGCGCTGGCCGCCACCGAGCTGCGCTTCCGCAACGGCCTCGCCGGCCAGCTGGACCTGAACGACGCCGCCCTGGCCCTGAACAGGGCGCAGACCCTCTACACGCAGGCCCGGCACGACGCCTGCTCCGCCGCCGCCGAACTGGCCTGGGCCGTCGGGGAGTAGGAGAAAAAGTTTGTAAGGATGTGATGGTTGGAGGGGCGGCAGGTGTTCTGTTTCGCGAACCCCTTGCGGAAAGGGGCCCCGCCCTAATTTTCCGGGCGGGGGAAACCGACGCAAGGGTTTCCTCTTCGGGGTTCGCGGGGCAGAACACCTGCCGCCCCGAACCCGCAGCGAAGGAACTTTTATGAGAACTATTAACACAACAATATTTATCTTCACGCTCGCCGCGACCGCCCTGGCCGCCGGCTGCAGGAACAAGGAAATAGAGGCTTTCAACAACCTCGAGAAGGACCGCTTCCTGGTCAGGACCGAAAAGGCGAAGGTAAGGAACCTCGAGGAATACATCCTGCTGACCGGCTCGGTGAAGGCCATGGACGAAGCCACCCTCTTCCCGAGGATCTCCGGCAAGCTGCTGAAGAACCTCCTCAGGGAAGGAGACCCGGTAAAGAAGGACGAGGCCGTGGCCCTGATAGAGCGCGACGAGGTCGGCACGGTCTACGAGCCCGCCCCCGTCCCCTCCACGCTGACCGGCGTGATCGGCCGCGTCTACCAGGACATCGGCAGCAGCGTGAATCCCCAGACCCCCATAGCCCTGGTGGTGAACCAGGGCATGGTCCGCGTGGCCGTGGACGTGCCCGAGAAGTACTCCGGCAAGGTCTTCAAGGACCAGCGCGCCCGCATCAAGGTCGACGCCTTCCCGGACAGGTACTTTTCCGGCGGCGTCTACAGGGTAAGCCCGGTGGTGGACTCCCGCTCCCGCAGCACCCTGGTGGAAGTGCTGGTGGACAATATCGAAGGATATCTTAAATCCGGCATGTTCGCCGAGGTCCGCCTGATAACGGCCTCGCGCGGCTCGGCCCTCTCCGTGCCCGCCGGCGCCGTGGTAAGCCAGGACGGCGGAGACTTCGTCTTCGTGCCGGCCGAGGGGAGCCTCGCGGCAAGGATGCCGGTCAAAACCGGGATAAAAACCAGCGAATTCACGCAGATCTCCGGAGTCGGGGAAGGCGCCGACGTGATCACTTTCGGCCTCTACGGCCTTAAGGACGGGAGCAAGATCAAGGTCCAGCCTTAACGACCCCTTGTTTCCCGGGTAACTCTTATGAGAATCACCGAAATTTCGATCAGTAAACCTATCTTTACGACGATGATGATAACCACCCTCGTGGTGCTGGGCGCTTTCGCCTACCTGCGCCTGGGCATAGATCTGATGCCCAACGTGGAATTCCCTTTCGTGATGATCCAGACCAGCCTGCGCGGCGCCGGCCCCGAGGAGATCGAGTCCTCGGTCACCAAGCCCATAGAGGAAGCGGTCAACACCATCTCCGGCATCGAGGACATCAACTCCACCAGCTACGAGGGCCTGTCCCTGGTGATGATCAAGTTCGCGCTGGAGAAGAACGGCGACATCGCGGCGCAGGAAGTGCGCGACAAGGTCAACTCCGTGATGAGCCAGCTGCCGCAGGGCACCAACCCGCCGGTGATAGGCAAGCTGGACCTGGGCGCCCAGGCCGTGCTCAACGTGGTGATCTACGGCAACCGGGACCTGATAGACCTGACGCAGCTAGCCAAGAAAAAGATCAAAGAGAACATAGAGACCGTCAGCGGCGTGGGCGCCATCGACATCGTGGGCGGCCGCGAGCGCGAGATCCACCTGCTGGTCAACCCGCTCAAGCTCTCGGCCATGAACCTGTCCATCAAGCAGGTGAAGGACGCCATCACCCAGCAGAACATCGAGATCCCCGGCGGCAAGGTGGAGCAGAGGGAGAAGGAATTCGTGCTTCGCACCATGGGCCGCATCGTGGACGTCGAGGATTTCAACGATATCGTCGTCGCCAGCATAAACGGCACGCCCGTGCGCGTCTCCGACATCGGCCGCGCGGAGGACACCGGGGCCCGCATGACCACGGCCTCCTATTACAACGGGCGGCCCTCCGTGACGCTGGTGGTCAAGAAGCAGTCCGGCACCAACACGGTCGCCGTGGTAAAGAAGATCAAGGAGCGCCTCGCCGAGCTGAAGGGGTCCATGCCGGCCGGGGTGGAGACCACCATCATCGGCGACCAGAGCGTGTTCATCCAGGGTTCGGTGAACACGGTGACGGAACACCTGGTGCTGGGCGCGGTCTTCGCCGCGCTGATGGTCCTGCTGTTCATCGGCGACTTCCGCTCCACCATCATCTCCTCGCTGGCCATCCCCGCCTCGCTCATCGGCACCCTCATCTTCATGCAGGCGGCCGGCTTCACCATCAACACCATGACGCTGCTGGGCCTGACCATCGCCGTGGGCATAGTCGTGGACGACGCCATCGTCATGCTGGAGAACATCTACCGCCACATGGCGGAGCGGAAGATGAGCCCGCTCAAGGCGGCGCAGGACGGCTCGCGCGAGATAGGCTTCGCCGTGGTGGCCATGTCGGCCGCGCTGCTGGTCATCTTCGTGCCGCTGGCCTACATGGGCGGCATCATCGGCCGCTTCCTCAAGAGCTACGGCCTCACCATAGCCTTCGCCGTGGCCATCAGCGTCTTCGTGGCGCTGACGCTCACGCCCATGCTAGCCTCGCTGTTCCTGAAGATCAGGCCGGGAGAAAAGACCGAACTTGAGAAGTTCACCGACCGCATCAATGAATACCTCGCCGGCAAATACCTGGTCACGCTGGACTGGGCCCTGGCCCGCCGCAAGCGGATGGCGGTCTACGCCGTGCTGATCATGCTCTCGATGGCGCCGCTGTTCTACTTCCTCGGCAAGGACTTCATGCCCGCCGACGACACCGGCCAGTACCAGATCAACATCACCGCGCCCGAAGGCACCAGCCTGGCCATGATGAAGCAGATCTTCGCGCAGGTCGAGACCGAGACCAGGCAGCTCCCTTACGTGAAGAGCATCCTCTCCTCCATAGGCACCGGCACCGGCGGCCACTTCGGCGCGGCGGCCGCCAACGAGGGCTACGTGCAGGTAGAATTAACGGACCTGAAAGAGCGCGGCCTCCCGCTGATGAAACTGATCCTGGCCTCACGCGAGATGATGAGCAAGTACAAAGGCCTGCGCGTCTCCGTGGCGGCCTCGGGCGGCTTCGGCGGCGGCGACGCCGAGCTGATGTACAATATCTCGGGCCCGGACCTGAAGAAACTCGAAGAATATTCCGGGGCAGTGGCGGACAAACTGCGCAGGATCAAGGGCGCGGTGGACGTGGATACGAGTTTCTCCTACGCGAAGCCGGAATACAGGGTGGAGATAGACCGCAAGCGCGCCCACGACCAGGGCGTGAAAGTGGAGGACATAGCCACCTCGCTGCGCACCCTGGTGGGCGGCGAGGAGGATATCACCAAGTTCAAGGACGGCGACGAGTTGTACCAGGTGCGCCTGCGCGCCGAGGAAGGCTTCCGCGACCGCAGGGAGGCCATAGAGGCGCTGATGGTGCCGGCCTCGAACGGCCGCGTGACGCGCATCGATAGCCTGGCGCGGGTGGTAGAGGGCGTGGGCCCCACCCAGATAGCGCGCTTCAACCGCCAGCGCAACGTGCAGGTAAGGGCCAACGTGGACGGCATCCCGGTCAACGAGCTGATCAAGGAAGCGGACCGGGCTTTCGCGGAACTGAAGGCCCCTCCCGAATACAAGGCCGGCGTTTACGGCAGGGCCAAGGAGCTCGGCAACATGCTCAAGGAGTTCGGCCTAGCCTTCGTCCTGGCCTTTATCTTCATCTATATCGTGCTGGCCAGCCAGTTCGAGAGCTTCGTCTATCCGGTCTCCATCATGATAGTCCTGCCGCTGACCATACCGTTCGCCATCATCTCGCTGTTCCTCACCGGTCAGAACCTGACGCTGTTCAGCATCATGGGCATGTTCATGCTGTTCGGCATCGTGACCAAGAACTCCATCCTGCAGGTGGACTATACCAACACCCTGCGGGCCAAAGGCCTGCCGCGCCACCAGGCGATGATGGAGGCCAACAAGACCAGGCTGCGCCCCATCCTGATGACCACGCTGACCCTGATAGCCGGCATGATCCCGACCGCGCTGGGCACCGGCGCGGGCTCCGGCACGCGCCGCACCATGGCGCTGGTCATCATCGGCGGCCAGACGCTGTCGCTGCTGATCACCCTGCTGATGACCCCCGTCACCTACTCGCTGATGGACGACCTGGAGGTCTGGTTCAGGAAGAAGTACATGAAGGAAAGCACCAAAGCCGAAGCTTAGGCTTTACAGCTGGCGGCGCTGGGCGGCGATGCTGAAGAGTTTTAGGTAGGCTTCGGCGGATTTGCCCCAGGCGTAGTCGCCGCGCATGGCGTTCTTCACCATCAGGTTCCAGTTCTCCCGCCAGCCGTAGAGCGAGACGATATGGCCCAGCACCGAGTGGAGCTCGCCCTCGGTGGCGTTGTCTATCGCGAAGCCGTTGGAGTCCTTAGGCTCGCCGTTGTAGAACACCGTGTCCTTGAGGCCGCCCGTGCGCGTCACCACCGGCAGGGCGCCGTAGCGCATCGCTATCATCTGGCTCAGCCCGCAGGGCTCGAAGCGCGAAGGCATGAGGAAAATATCCGAGCCGCCGTAAATGCGGTGGGCAAGGGCCTCGTCGAAACCGGACCGGAAGGCCACCCGCTTCGGGTTCCCCCCCGCCAGCGCGCTCAAAGCGTCCGTCAGCCCGGGGTCGCCCGAGCCCAGCACCACGAACTGCATCTTGTCCAGGAATTCCGGCGCTATCTTCAGCAGAGTGTCCAGCCCCTTCTGGTGGTCCAGGCGGCTCACCACCCCGGCGAGGAGCAGGTCCTTACCCTCCTCAAGGCCCAGTTCCTTCTGCAGCGCTTTCTTGGCCGCCGCCTTGCCGCGCTGGAAGCTCTTCAACTCGTAGCCGCGCTCCAGGAAAGTGTCGGTGGCCGGGTCCCAGATCTCCTCGTCGATGCCGTTCAGGATGCCGAACAGGTCGGAGGTGCGGCGCTTCAGCACCCCCTCCATCCCGTGGCCGAATTCAGGGCGGTACTGGATCTCGCTGGCGTAGGTCGGGCTCACCGTCGTCACCAGGTCGGCGAACACCAGGGCCGATTTCATGAAATTTATCCCGCCGTAATACTCCAGGCGCTCCGGCGTGAAGTCCTGCCAGGAGAAGCCGGCCTTAAGCAGGGTCTCCCTCGGGAACATCCCCTGGTAGGCGATATTATGGATGGTGTACACCGAGGCGGTCTTGGCGTAAAAAGAGTCTATGCGGTAAAGGGTGCGCAGGTAGGCCGGCACCAGGCCGGTCTGCCAGTCGTGGCAGTGGACGATGTCGGGCTTGAAACCGATGAACTTCGCGCCCTCCAGCACGGCGCGGGAGAAGAAGATGAACCTTTCGTCGTTGTCCTCGAAATCCCCGGTCGCGCTGCGGTAGAGGCCGGGCCTGTCGAAATATTTCGGGTTCTCGATGAAATAGACGGCCACCTTGCCCCACTGCACACGGCTCATGGTGGCGGTCTCCACCCGGTTGCCGACGGGGATCAGGAAGCTGCCGCCGGCGGCTTTGAGCGAGAAGGCCCCGCCGCCCACGTTGCGGTAGCGCGGCAGGAAAAGCACCACCTCCGTGTCCTCCGCCCTGGAGAAGACCTGCGACAGCGCCCCGGCCACGTCGGCCAGGCCGCCGGTCTTGCAGAAGGGAAAAGCTTCACTGGCCGCCATAAGGATCTTCATATTCACCTCTAAACCTTGTACTTCCCGCCGGAGTTCAGAATTTCCGCGGCCTCTTCGGGCGAGACCGTATTGATATAGAAGCCGGTGCCCCATTCGAAGCCGGCCACCCGCGTCAGCTTGGGCGTTATCTCTATATGCCAGTGGTAATGGGCCGCCTCCGGCTCCTGCACCGGCATTGTATGCACGATCAGGTTGTAGGCCAGGTCCGGCAGGGAGGCGGCGAGTTTGCCGAGCGCCGCCTTGAGCACTTCGGCCAGCGCGTCCGCTTCCGTCTCCGGCAGGTCCTCGAAATGGCTGAGATGCTTTTTAGGCAGGATGCTCAGTTCGAAGGAGAAGCAGCTGGCGTACGGGGCGACCACGAGGAAAGAGGCGTTCTCCGCCACCACCCGCTTCCTGAAAGCCAGTTCGGCGGCCAGTATATCGCAGTAAACGCAGGAGCCGCGTTCCCTGTGGTAGGCGGCGGCGCCGTCCTGCTCCTGCGTCACCCGCAGCGGGGCCAGGGGCATGGCGATGATCTGCGAATGCGGGTGCAGCAGGCTGGCGCCGGCGTTGCGGCCGTGGTTCTTGAAGATCAGCACATGCCTGATGCGCTTGTCCTTTCTCATTTCCCTGACGCGCAGCGCGAAGGTCTTAAGCACTTCCGCCACGGCTTCGGCGGGCAGCTGCTCCAGCCGGCCGCCGTGCTCCGGGGACTCTATGACCACTTCGTGGAAGCCCAGGGCGTCGCTGCGGTTGTAAACGCCGTCCCCGCGGCTGTCGGTGGTGCCTTCGGGGACCAGAGCCGGGTATTTATTGCCGACCACGCGCAGGCGCCAGGCGCCGTCGCCGCCGGGCAGGAAATAGCGGGTGGGCGGGGTGAGCTCCTCGTTGCCGGGACAGAAAGGGCAGGCGTAGCCGGCCTCTTCGCCGGCGGCCAGGAATTCGTTGGGGCGCAGGCCGCGCTCCGAGGCCATTATGACCCAGCGGCCGAAAACGGGGTCTTTTCTGATTTCAGGCATGGAGTAAAGGACAGGTATCCGTAAAAACCGGCGCGGACCTTATTCCAGGGGTTTTTCCCCGGAGCCTTCCCCGGGCCGCTCCGAGACCGCGGCTTCCACGGCGGTTTCCGCCGCGGGTCCGGCGGCTTCCGGCGCCGGCCGTTCTTCGGCGGCGCCGGTCCCTTCCCCGGCGGACCGGGCGGGGTCGGCCGGCGGCTCGCCTTCGGCTACGGGTTCAGGTTCCGGGATGGATTCCTGCTCTATAAGTTCCACCGCGGTAGCCTGGGCCGCCTCGGCCATGTTCTCGATATTAAAGCTTTCCAGCCTGGGCAGGTCGTCCAGGGAATTGAGGCCGAACTGGCGCAGGAATTCGCCGGTGGTGCCGTAAAGGATGGGGCGGCCTATGCTCTCGCGGCGGCCCACCACCGTGATGAGCCTGCGCTGGGTCAGGGTTTCCAGCGGGCCGATGACCTCCACGCCGCGGATGGCCTCTATCTCGGCGCGGGTCAGCGGCTGCTTGTAGGCGATGATGCAGAGGGTTTCCAGCGCGGCCTGCGTGAGGCGCACGGTCATCTTGTTCTGGTAGAGCTTGCGCACCCAGAGGCCGTATTCCGGGCGGGTGGCCAGCTGCCAGCCGCCGGCCACCTGCATCACCTGCAGCGTGCGGCCCTCCTCGTCGTAGCTCCTGCGCAGCTCGACAAGGAGGCTCTCGAGGCGCTCCTTGTTCTTGATCTCGCAGAGCTGGGCGATGCGGCTCACCGGCAGCGGGGCGTCGGTGATGAACAGCAGGGTTTCCAGCACTTTCTTAAGTTCGGAGTCTTCCATAATCCTTATTCCTTAGTAACTACTCAGGTCCCCATCCGGGGTCCGGGTTGGCAGGGGTTTTGCCCCGCGAACCCCGAAGAGGGAAACCCAAGCGTCGGTTTCCCCCCGAAGCGGGGCCCCCCATCCGCAAGGGTGCGCGAAACAAAACCCCGTCC
>JACQPH010000049.1 GCA_016207645.1 Elusimicrobiota bacterium | reverse complement strand
GCTACTATATCTTCGGCTATCCCGGAGAGACGCGCGCTTCGCTGGAAGCTTCCCTGCCGCGCATAAAAGAGATAAACACGGACCATGTCTTCTTCGCCTTCGCCCACCCTTTCTTCGACACGGCGCTTTACCGCGAGGCGAAGGAAAAAGGCCTGCTGGAGCTCTCCGACGAGGAACTCCTGGACAGCCACGACAACGCCGAGCCGCTGGTGAAGGTGCCGGGCATGACGCGGGAAGAGCTGAAGAAGTTCTATAAGCGCGCCTACCTGCGTTATTACCTGCGCCCCGGCCCGCTGCTGCGCCGGCTCTCCTCGGCGCGCGGCCTGGCCGACTCCTTCAGGGCCCTGGTATATTTCGTAAGATGGTACTAGTCTGATATGAAAGTCCTTCTGGTCTCCCCGGCGCTGCGTAATATGGACGTGTACCAGGTACGCGCGCGCGGCTGCATGCCGCCGCTGAACCTGATGTACATGGCCGCCGTGTTGCTGCGCGGCGGGCATGAGGTGAAGATAATAGACCTTTACGCCGAGGGTCTTTCCGAGACCGAGTTCCTTGCCCGGGCGCGGGAGTTCGGGCCGGAGCTGGCGGATAAACTGGGGGATAGGGGACTGGGGGATAGGGGACGTTGCTTAAATACTTAAATGTTGTAGAATCTTAGTATGCCGCGGCAAGCTCGAATCGATATAGAAGGTTGTTTATACCATGTGATTGCTCGCGGTCTTGAGCGCCATAAAATATTCAGCGATGAAGTGGACTATAAAGATTTCTTGAAACGGCTTAAGGTTTCACTCGAATGCACTGGTGGCAAGTGTCTGGCCTGGTGCTTGATTCCAAACCACTTCCATTTATTGATATTGCGTGGACGCAGTCCCCTATCCGAAATTATGAGGCGGCTCATGACTGGCTATGCTGTCGGAGTTAATTTGCGATATAAGCGGTCCGGGCATTTATTCCAGAACCGTTATAAATCCATCCTTTGCGAGAAGGAACCTTATCTTCTTGAATTAGCGGCCTATATACACCTTAATCCACTAAGGGCACACATTGTTGAAAACCTGAGAGAATTAAAGAAATATCCCTGGTGCGGACATGGTGCTTTATGTGCCGGGAAAGGGGATGGGATAATCGATGTGCATGAAGTGCTGGAGCATTTTGGCCTTAATATGCCGCGGGCGAGGTTGTCTTATGAACAGTTTGTTGCTGAGCGGGTGGATCGTTTTAAAAGCGGGGAATATTCCGGCGGCGGGCTTTTGAAGAGCCTTGGACGTGGAGTTAATGCTATCAATAAACTTGATGAAAAAGAGGCGTTCGACGAGCGGATTCTGGGCAGCGGAGAGTTTGTTGAAAGCATTATCAAAGAAATTGAAGGGGAAACTTTTCCCAAGCCGATGACAAAGGAAGATGTTTTGCGCGAAGTGGAGCGCATTACGGGGGTAACCAAAGAAGAGCTGCTTAGTTCTGGCAGACAGCCACGTATAGCTCGCGCGAGAGCCCTATACTGTTTTCTGCGTAAAACTGCTGGAGGAGTAAACGGAGCGGTGCTAGTGAAGGAACTTCATATAAGTTCTGGTGCCGCCTCTTATCTGGCACATAAGGGAAAGGAAATAGTGAAAAGGGAGCATTTAAGCGTTTAAGCAACGTCCCCTAACTGAAATGAAAGTACTGCTTGTCTCGCCGGCGCTGCGGAATATGGACGTGTACCAGGTACGCGCGCGCGGGTGCATGCCGCCGCTGAATTTGATGTATATGGCCGCGGTATTGCTGCGCGGCGGGCATGAAGTCAGGATAATAGATCTTTACGCCGAGGGGCTTTCCGAAAACGAATTCCTTGCCCGGGCGCGGGAGTTCGGGCCGGAGCTGGCCGGCTTCGCCGCTTATACCGCCAGTTTCGACATGGCCGCCGCCGGGGCGCGGCTGCTGAAGAAGAATTTTCCGGGAATTAAAACAGCCGCTGGCGGCATCCATCTGAGCTATCTGCCGGCGGCCTGCCTCAGGAGCGGGGCTTTCGACTTCGGCGTGGTGGGCGAAGGCGAAGGGACCATGCTGGAGCTGGCCGATAAGCTCGGGAAGAAAGAGGACGTCTCCTCCGTGCCCGGCCTCGTTTACCTGAAGGAAGGGAAAGCTTTCGCCACGCCGCCGCGGCCTCTTATCGGGGATATTAATACCCTGCCCTGGCCGGCTTACCAGCTCGTGGACCTGTCCAAATATTACCTGGGGATAACCCGCGCCGTAAGCACGGCGCCGGCCGCCTCGGTGCTGACCATGCGCGGCTGCCCGTATAAATGCACCTTCTGCAGCCACCATTACGGCTACGGCGGCAGGATGCGCGAACGCGACCCCGGGGACGTGGTGGCGGAGATGAAGAGCGTTTATGACAAATACGGCGTGCGCGAGTTCCAGTTCGAGGACCCGTCCTTCACCTGCGACCCCGCCCATGTGAAGGAGATCTGCCGCCTGATCAGGACCAGCGGCATGGAGCTCTCCTGGAACTGCAATGTGCGCGCGAACACGGCCTCGGAAGAATTGTTCGCCGCTATGGCCTCGGCCGGCTGCCAGAGGGCCCTGCTGGGCGTGGAGTCCGGCTCGCAGGAAATGCTGGACCGGATGAAGAAGGGCATCACGCTGGAGGCGGTGCGGAAGACAGTGGCGCTGGCTAAAAAGTACGGGATGCGCGTGAACGCGGCCTTTATTCTGGGCACCCCCGGTGAAACCCTCGAGACCGCGGCGCTGACCAACGCTTTCGCGCTGGAGCTGGACCCCGACTACGTGATGTTCTCCGTTTATATACCCAGCCCAGGCGGGGAGCTTTTCGAGAACCTGGCCGCCGATGGGAAGCTGGACCTGGAAAAGGTCTACGGCGCCGATTACATAACGGTCTATTCGGAGCGGGAGCCCATGGTGGAGCTGAGCTCGGTGCCGGCGGCGAAGCTGCTGGCGCTGATGGAGGAATATACGCGCGGCTTCTATCTGCGGCCTTCCTATATTTTAAAAAGACTGCGCACCCTGGCCCTGCCCGGAGAGTTACGGCGGGTGCTCTGGGGAGTGGCGCTGATCTTCAGCCACCGGTTCAGGAGCCTGGGCGGCCGGCTGGCCGGGCGCAAGGAAAATGAGAACGGCTGGACATATTAGAAGGCTTTTCCTGCTCTACAGGATCTTCGCCCGGCGCGCCGGGGCCGCGCTGCTGCCGCGCCTCGCCGGCTTCGCCTGGAGGCGCTATCTGCTCGGGCGGCGGGTCCCGCTTACGGTGATGATAGCCGTCACCTGCCGCTGCCAGTGCGACTGCGCCCATTGCTCGGCCAGCGGCCTGACCGACGGCGGGGCCGAACTGTCCACCGGCGAGATAAAGGACATAATCGACGGCGCGCGCCAGATCGGTTCCCCCAAAGTGGGCTTCACCGGCGGCGAACCTCTGCTGCGCCAGGACATGGTGGAGCTCACGGCATACGCCTCCTCCCTGGGGCTGAGCGTTTCCATGGACACGAACGGCCTGTTCCTGGACGAAAAGAAGGCGCGCGAGCTCAGGGCCGCGGGGCTCTCCAATATCAATGTCAGCCTGGATTCGCCGGAAGCCCGCCGCCACGACAGGCTGCGCAATTTCCCCGGCTGCTTCGACGCCGCGCTGCAGGCCGTAAAGACCTGCGCCGGGCTGGGGCTGCCCTGCGTGGTCTCCACCTATATCACCGACAGGGGGCTGGCCGAAGGCCGCTTCGCCGCGCTGATAGAGCTGGCGCGCTCGTCCGGAGCCATGGCCGTCCGCGCCCTTTTCCCCATTTACACCGGGAAATTGGGGGGCAGGAGCCGCAGTCTCCTTTCGGCGGAGCACAAGCGGCTGTTCTTCGAGAAATACGCCGACCCGTCCTTCGTCTATTCCGAAAGCCCGCTCTATGATTATCTCGGCGGGACAATGCAGTGTACTGCCCAAAAAAATATCAGCGTCTACGTGGGCGCGGACGGCGCCGTCCGCAGCTGCTATGTTTCGAAAGTTTCGCTGGGGAATGTCCGCGACGGCGGCCTGGCCGCCGTGCTGGAGCGCAGCGGCTATTTTTCGGCCGGGGCCGGCGCCGGCCCGGATTGCGGGGCCTGCGGATGAAAAAACGCGTAGCCCTTATCTGGCCGCGCGGCCTTGAACCGGCCTATGCCCTGCCTCTGCCTTATGCCTCTATAGTCTCCAATACCCCGGCGGAACTCTGCGAATTCAGGCTTTTCGACCTCGCCCTGGACCAGAGAAGCCCCGAGGAATTAGGCCGCCAAGTCTCTGAATTCAGGCCGGACCTTATCTGCATCACTTCCTGCGGCATGAATTTCCGGCAGGCGCTGGAGGCCGTGCGCGCCGCGAAAGCCGCCGCGCCGGAGGCTGTCGTAGTGGCCGGCGGCCCGCATGCCAGCGCCTGGCCTAAAGGCGTCCTTAAACATCCTGAAATAGATCTTGTTATCAAAGGCGAGGCTGACTTCGCCTTCGGGGCTCTTGTGAGGGAGCTCGGCGCCTCCGCTCCGGCCTGGGAGAAAGTCCCGGGGCTGGTACGGAGGGAAGGCGGACGGCTGATGGAAGCGGCGGCCGCCGTGGTCGATGACCTGGATTCGCTGGCCCTGCCGGATTACCGCTTCATCCGCCTGGACGAATACCTGCGCCGCGGCTACGGGCTTTTCTGCGACGGCCGGCCCAATGCGCCCATCCAGACCAGCCGCGGCTGCCCGGGAACCTGCGCCTTCTGCGGCGTTTCGGCCGTCAGCGGCAGGCTGGTCCGGCATTTCAGCACGGCCTATACCATGCGCTGGATAGAGGCGCTGCATAAAGAGTTCGGGATACAGTGGTTCAATATCATAGACGACAATTTTACCGACGACCCGGCCCATGCCCGCGCTTTCTGCGAGGCCGCCCTGCGCCTGAAGATACCGGGCCTGCGCTTCGGCACGCCCAACGGGATCCGCATGCAGCGCGGGGACGCGGAGCTGTGGCGGCTGATGAAAAGGACCGGCTGGGAGCATCTGGTGGTGGCGCCGGAGAGCGGCTCGGCCAAGGTGCTGGACCTGATGGACAAGAAGCTGAAGCCGGGCGAGATCGGGCCGATACTGGCGGATATCAGGTCGGCCGGGCTGAGGCTGAGGGCCTTCTTCATTATCGGCTATCCCGGAGAGACGAGCGCGGAGCTGAAAGAGACGCTGGCCCTGATGAAGCGCGGCGGCTTCGACTATATCGAACTGCTTTTCTTCCAGCCCATACCCGGCACGGCGGCTTTCGAGAAGCTGGTGGCCGCCGGCGAGATAAACGAGGATTTCCTGCCGTCCAGCTTCTCCTTCGGCGAGCGGGCCTATATTTCCAAAGACCTGGCGGACGTGAATTTCCCGCTGCTCTTCTTTAAGGTGAAGCTGGCCGACGCGCTGAAGAACCCGGGCAACCTGTGGCGGCTACTCCGCCGCACCAACCCCCGGGCCACGGCCCGCAAACTGGCCGGCCTGTTCTTTAACATGCTGGGGCACAGGCGGAAGAGAGAGCTATGAGCTCTTGAACAGGCCGGGGTAGCGGGAGCGGAAGCCGGGGTCGTTGAGCGGGCAGTCCTCGGCGCCGTTGAAGTCGCGGTAGACGGGGGCCGCCCACATTCTTTTTACGATGGCGGCCAGGCTTTCCCTCCGGATATTCCCGAACGGGGCCGGGAAATAAGTGCAGGGGACCACGTCGCCGGCCGCCGTGACGTCCACCTTCCAGCGGTCGAAAGAAGAACAGACGAAAGGGGTTTCAGGGGCGTCCACGGGCCCGATCACCCAGTGCGTTCTGCCGGGCTTCAGCAGGCCGCGCAATATTTCCCTGTCGGCGGCCGTAAGCACTTCGTCCTTCCTGCCGTCCCAGCGGCCGGCGCGCATGGGGGAAAGTATACGGAGCCTGGCCCCGAGCGAAGCGGCCACCTCGGCCATCTTCGCCGCCCTGCCGTCGCGCAGGCGCTCTTTGTTCGCGCAGAACGAGATATCCACCGGCACGCCGTTCCTGACAAGGGCGCGGGCGGCGGCCGCGGCTTTCTCCCAGAGGCCGGGCACGCCGCGCCCGCGGTCATGTATCTCGGGCGAGGGATCGTCCAGGCTTATCCCGGCTATATTCAGGCCGGCCGCCGCCAGTTCTTTGGCGGCGGCTTCGTCCAACAGCAGGCCGTTGCTGTTGATGGCAGCGCGCAGGCCGAGGCCGCGGGTAAAGCCGATAAGCTCCGCCAGGTCTTCGCGCAGCAGCGGCTCGCCGCCGAAAAAGCTCACTTCGCGCGCGCCCAGCCCGGCGGCTTCGGTTATTAATTTTTTTATTTCTTCGCCGGTCAGCTCCGGGCCGGCGTCCTTCCCGCCGTTCACGGCGCAGCGCGCGCAGGCGCACTGGCAGCGGTTGGTGACCGAAAGCATGAGGGTAGCGCCGAAGAGCGGCCTGAACAGACGCAGAAAGCGGACCGCGGCGGCGCGGAGCGCGTTCATTCCTTCTCCCCGTTCAGTAGCCCGCCGTAGCGCGCCTGGAATGTTTCGGCGTTCAGCGGGCAGCCGTCGAAGTCCGCTTCCGGTGCGAAGATGTCGGCGTCCCACATCCGTTTCACCGCCGCGGTAAGCGGCTCTTTGCGGATATTGCCGAAGGGCTTGGGGAGATAAGGGCAGGCCAGGATGTCGCCGTAAGCGGAGACGTCGAAGGTGCTGTGGAGCAAAGTGTGGCAGCGGAAAGGCGAGCCGGGCCGGTCCAGGAATTCATAGCCCCAGCAGGCCACGCCGCGGCGCAGGCGCGAGCGCAGCAGGTCCGTTTCTTCCTTCGTGAGCGGGATATCCTCGCGGTCCTTCCAAAGGCCGGCGCGCACCGGCGGCAGCACGCGCAGGGAAGCGCCCAGCTCCACGGCCAGGTCGGCCATGCGGTCGAAGTCGCCGGAATTCAGGCTTTCGCGGCTGGCGTAATAATTTATCAGCGTCCTTATCCCGGCGGCATGGCAGACTTTGAGAGCTTCCGCGGCTTTGCGCCAGGCGCCGGGCATGGCGCGGAATCTGTCATGCTCCTCTTCGCGGGGGCTGTCCAGGCTCACGCGCACGCTTTCCACTCCGGCGGCGGCCAGCCGCGCCGCCAGGGCTTCGTCCACCAGCAGGCCGTTGGTCTCCACGGTGACCTTGAGGCCCAGCCGAGCGCCTTCTTCCACGAGGGAGACCAGGTCCGGGGCCAGCAGCGGCTCGCCGCCGAAGAAATGCACCCCGCTGCCGCCGGCCTCGCGCAGGTCGCGCAGCAGGTTGCGGACTTCCTCTACGGAAAGTTCCTGCTCGCCGTCCTTTTTGAACAGGCCTATGCCGCAGTGGCGGCAGGAGCATTGGCAGCGGTAGGTGAGGGAGACCAAAGCGGTGGCGCCGAAGAGGGGCTTTATTTTCCTGGCCAGCGGCAGGCCGTGCCTGAGGGCGAAATAGAGGAGGCGCACGAAAAGCGGGTTGCCGGAAAAGGAACCGAGAGCGCGGCGCAGCGACGTGATGTAGAACAGATTTCCCGGCGGCGGCAGTGGCATGTGGCTCCAAATGAAGCGAGTGTTCAGCAGGTCCTGTCCGTGTTCAGCTTGTCGCCGTGGCGTTCTATGAATTCGGCGTCGTTCATGGGGCAGTCGAAATGCTCCGAGCCCTCCTTGAACAACTCGGAGCTCCACATCCGCTTCACTATGGCTTCCAGCGGTTCTTTGCGGATGTTCCCGAAGCCGGCCGGCAGATAGGCGCAGGCCAGCACCTCGCCGTAGGCCGAGACGTCGAACTTGTTGCCCAGCATGGAATTGCACCAGAAAGGGACGTTCTTATGCTGCAGGAATTCGGTCTCCCAGCAGACGTCCGGGGCCAGCAGGCCGCGCAGCTTTTCTATCTCCGGCTCGGAAAGATGCACTTCCTCTTTCTCCTTCCAGCGGCCGCTCTGTATGGCCGAGAGGAAGCGCACGCCGACTCCCAGCTCCCGCGCCATAGCTATCATCTTCTCGAAATCCCCGCCGGCCAGGTTTTCCTTGGTGGCGTAAAGCGACATGAAGCAGGGGATGCCGTGCTTGACGCTGAGGCGGATACCTTCCACGGCCTTGCGCCAGCAGCCCTTTATGCCGCGGTGGGCGTCATGCTCCTCTTCGCGCGGGCTGTCCAGGCTGACCCTGACCAGGTCTATGCCGGCCTCCTTCAGCTTCAGCACCATGGCCTCGTCGAGCAGGAGGCCGTTGGTGTCCACCGTGGCCACCAGGCCGCAGGACTTGGTGTGCCGTACGTATTCGGGCAGGCGCGGGGCCATCAGCGGCTCCCCGCCGAAGAAATGTACGCAGGCGCCGCCCAGGCGGGCCAGGTCGTCTATGAATTTGAGTAGTTCTTCGGCGCTCAGCTCTCCTTCGGCCTGCTTCGGGTATTTGCCGGCGCCGCAATGCGGGCAGGCGCACTGGCAGCGGTAGGAGAGGGAGAGGATGGCCGTGACGCCGTAAAGCGGTATGAATTTCCGGATCAGCGGCAGGATGCTGCGGAAATAGAAGGCGGTAAAAGCTATGAACCAGCCGGCGCCGTAGAAACGGCGCAGGGCGGGGCGCACGCTGAAAGAAAGCTTGTTGAAGGCCGTGGCCATAGAGATAAATTCTAATCCATATGGCCGGTAGTGTCAACCTGAATTCCGGCCGCGGAATTCCCCGCGAAGCGGGCGGAGGGCCAAGCGCTATGCGCGCCCGGCCCGACGAGGTGTGTGCCTCCCGAAGGGCGCCCGCTATGCGGGCGGAAAACTTCAGCAGAAGTTTTCAGGCCAACCTGAATTCCATCCCTGAATTCCGTCCGCGTAACTCCCCGGGGCCAATTATATTATTATGGTAAAATTAAGGCGGATGAAGATCGTTTTCGCGCGCGCGGCCACCGAGAGCCTGGGGCTGGAATACCTTTCTTCCTCGCTGAAGGCGAGCGGGCATCAGACCGCTCTGGTCTATGAGCCGCTGCTTTTCGATTCCTTCAGGCTGAGGCTGCCTTTTTTAGAGCCGGAAAGCGCCGGCGGCACGGCGCGGCGGATACTGGCTTTAAAACCCGGCCTGGTCGGTTTCTCGGCCGAGTCCGACCATTTCCAGTGGGCGCTGTCGGTAGCGCGGGAGCTGAAGCGCCTGAGCCGGGCGCCGGTGATCTTCGGCGGCATCCACCCCAGCACCGCCCCCGAGGCCGTAATTTCCCGCCCCGAAGTCGACCTGGTCTGCGTTTCCGACGGCGAGAGCGCCGTAACGGAACTGGCCGGTCGTCTTGAGAAAGGCCTCTCCCTCGACGGCCTGTATAACATCTGGTTCAAGAAGGACGGGGAGACCGTAAAAGGCCCGGTGCGGCTCGAGACCAGGCCGGACTCCCTGCCTTTCCCGGACAAGGACCTGTTCTACGGCGAATACAGGGGCTTCGTACTGGACACTTACTCCATCGTGACCGGCCGGGGCTGCCCGAACGCCTGCACCTACTGCCATAACAGTTCCATGCGGCGCACGCTTTCCAGGCTGGGCTGCCACGATAAATTCCTGCGCCGCAGGAGCGTCGGCAATGTGCTGAAGGAACTGGCCGCCGCTAAAAAGAAATACGGCTTCAGGCGGGTTTCCTTCTGCGACGACCTTTTCATCTCCGACCGGGCCTGGCTGAAGGAATTCGCCGGCTCTTATCCGGCGGAGATCGGCCTGCCTTTCTTCTGCAATATCCACCCCGCCGGCGCCGACGGGGAGGCCGTCGGCCTGCTGAAGGCCGCCGGCTGCACCGCGGTGAACATGGGCATACAGACGGTGAGCGAAGCCATACGCCGCGGCTGCCTGGGCCGCTCCGAGAGTACGGAGGACTCGGTAAAAGCCCTGCGCCTGCTGGACAAGGCCGGCATCTTCGCCTATACCAACTTTATTTTCGGCCTGCCCGGCCAGGACAACGCGGAATTGAAGGCGGTGGCGGCTTTCGCTTCGGAGAACCCGGCCGGCTTCCACGACGTGAACTGGCTCAGGTATTATCCCGGCGCCGCCATCCTGGAGAGCGCGCGCAAAAGCGGGCTGGTCTCGGAAGAAGGCGCAAAGGCCGTGGAGCAGGGGGATTTCTCCGTGCCGTACGGCCACGGCGGGCACAGCTATACACCGGAGCGGGCGAAACTGCGCAATCTGGTCTTCCTCTCCTCGGCGCTCCCCGGCGCGGTTTCCCGGTACCTGCTCTCGAAAGACCTTTGGAAGCTGCTGCCTTCCTTCAGCCTGCGTCTGCCCGCCATAGCGGCGCGGGGGCTTTTGGCGCGCCTCCGCGGAAATCCCAACCCGTACCCGAATTTTTCGCTGGCCGGCAGCCTGGCTTATTTCCTGAACTACATTTTCAGGGTCTATGTGCCGCGCGAGAACGCGCGCCAGGCGGTGGTTTTCAAGCATATCTTCGTCCGCGCGCGGGGAGCCCTGTTCCTGGCCGGCCTCCTCGACCTCCGCCGCGCCGCCAGGTACGCCGTCTACTCTTTCAAGCGCAGGTTGCTGGGCCTAAAGGTGCCCGGCGTGGCCGTGTTCGCCGCCACTTTCGACTGCCAGTGCCGGTGCGGGGCCTGCTCGTCCGAGACCTTCCGCAAGACCTTCGGGAAGCTGGTGATGGAAAAGGAGAAGGCCCTGGCCCGCCTGCAGGAACTGGCCGGCCTGGGCGTGCCGAGGATCCATTTCACCGGCGGGGAAAGCACGCTGGCGCCCTACCTGCCGGAACTGGTCGCTTTCTGCGCGCGGGCCGGCATGACCGTTTTCGTGGAGAGCA
The DNA here is from genome assembly GCA_016207645.1 of Elusimicrobiota bacterium. Classification (GTDB taxonomy): domain Bacteria; phylum Elusimicrobiota; class Elusimicrobia; order Elusimicrobiales; family UBA9959; genus UBA9959. The sequence continues at coordinate 2,071 of JACQPH010000049.1, read as the reverse complement.
ACGGCGTCAATATCACGGAGGAGCTGGCGCGGCGGCTCAGGGAGGCGGGGCTGGCCAGCCTGAACATCAGCCTGGATTCGGCCGCGCCGGCCTGCCACGACGAAGGCCGCAAAAAGCCCGGCTGCCAGGAAGCGGCTCTGAAGGCCCTTTCCATTGCTGAAAAGCTGGGCCTGCCGTGCATGGCCTCCTGCTATGCCACCAGGGAAGGCGCCGCTTCCGGCGCTTTATCGGAGCTTTTCGAAGCGGCCTTCGCCGCCGGCGCCGGAGCTGTGCGGATGCTGCCGCCGGTGCCTTCCGGAGCCTGGTCGGGCCGGTACGAGGAGCTGAGCCTCTCGCCGTCGGACAGACTGGCCGTGCTGAACGCGGCTTACGCCGCGCCGGGCCCGGTGCTGGACCGCACGGCGCTGGTGGACTGCGAACTGCCCTCGGCTTACAAGATCATGGTGCTGCCCGACGGCAGCCTGGCCCCCTGCGAGCACCTGCCTTATATTTTCAAGGGCTCGGAAAGGACCGGGGTGGCCGAACTGATAGCCTCGGTCTACAATAAAAAAACTTTCGGCGAGACCGTCAAATGCTGGCCCCGGAACGCCGCCTGGCGCGCCGTCCACCCCGAAGCCGCGGGCGGGAAAACAGTTTATCTCCCGGGGGCTGGAAAATGAGCTTCAGGGAAAAGCTGGCGCTGAAGGCGGGCGGGCTCCTTCTGAATGGTTTCGCTGAGAGGGCCGCTTCTTTCGGGGCCGCGCAGGGCGGCCGGCTCGAAAGGCTGAATTCGCTTCTGGCCGCGGCCAGGGCCTCGGCCCCGGAATACGACAAGGCCTGCGCCGCCGCGGGGATAGCCGGGGGACTGGTTTCCGAAGCCGAGCTCCCCAAGCTTCCCCTGCTGGGGCGGGAGACGCTCCGGGCATTTTCAGGCGGCGCGGCCCTGGCCAGCCTGGAAAGCGGCGGCACCGGCGGTGCCGGCAAGGTGGAGACCCGGCTGGACCTGGAGGCCGTGGCCGCGAGGTACGCCGCTCTGCTCTCCGTACTCAAGGCGGCGGGCTGGAGAATGGGAGAGAGAACAGCCGCCTTCCACCCGGTGGAATACGGCTATTTCAATAATCTGGGAAAGATGCTGGCCGGCCTGCGGTTCGGAAAAATAGTTTTCGAGTTCTTCCAGCAGTATCTCCTGTACAGGCTGGTCCATAACCGGAGGAACATTTATTACGACGGGCGTATTTTCTCCGACCCGGCCGCGGCTGGAGCCCTGCTGGAAAGCGCGCTGCGCGAGGACCCGGCGCTGCTCATAACCAGGCCCGACGCGCTGATGGCGGTCCTTAAAAGCCGGCGCGGCGGACCGTTCCCGCGCTTCAACAGGCTCAAGGCCGTACTGACCGTGGGCACCGTCCTCGGGGAGACCGTGCGCCGGGAGGCCGAAGAGAGATTCGGGGCGCAGGTCTTCAATATGTACGCCTCCACCGAGCTGGGCTACGCCGCTTTGTCCTGCCGGCATTCCGGCGACTGGCTGCACCTGGACGAAGGGAGGCATCTGGCCGAGGAAGCCGGCGGCGAGCTGGTGGTCACCGATCTGGACAACCGGCTCATGCCCATGCTGCGCTACGCCACCGGCGACGCCGGCGAGGCGCGCGAGCGGGCCTGCCTCTGCGGGCACAGCGGCCCGATGCTGAAGGTGCGGGGCAGGAAAAAAAATTTCATCGGGACCGCCGGCGGCGGACTTTACGAGGCGGAGGTCATTGACCGCGTCTTCCCCTCCGGCCTGCCTTTCTTCCAGCTGGACCTTGCCGCCGGGAAGATCATACTGCCGCCAGGCTCCGCCCCCGGCGCCGCGGCGGAGATCCTCGGGCTGCTGGACCTGCCCGCCGGGAGTTACGGTACGGACGGGACCGGGAATTTCCGCCTCCCTTCCTCCGGCAAGTTCAGTTTCCTGCTGGCGGGCGGGAAATGATAAACTTTGGTAACTGCTCAGGTCGCTATATGGGGTTCGGGTTGTCCGGGGTTTTGCCCCGCGAACCCCGGAAGAGGGAAACCCTTGCGTCGGTTTCCCCCCGAAGCGGGGCCCCCCTTCCGCAAGGGG
>JACQPH010000047.1 GCA_016207645.1 Elusimicrobiota bacterium | reverse complement strand
CTACTGCATAGTGCCGGCGGTGCGCGGCCCGGCGGTGTTTCTTTCCCCGGAGGCCGTACTGGAGGACGCCGGCGCGAAGATAAAGGCCGGGGCTAAGGAAATAGTCCTGCTGGGCCAGACGGTGAACTCCTGGCGGCGGGGCGGGACCACGTTCTCCGAACTCTTAAAGGAAGTCCTGACTTTGCCCGGACTGGAGCGCCTGCGCTTCATGAGCCCGCACCCGCTTTATTTCGACGACGGTTTCACCGTCCTGCTGGCGGGGGAGCGGAAGCTGGCCCGCTACCTGCACCTGCCGATACAGTCCGGCTCCGACCGGATCCTGAAGCTGATGCGCCGGGGCTATACCCGCGGGCAGTACCTGGACCTGCTGGCCCGCCTGCGCGCGGCCGCTCCGGACCTGGCCGTCTCCACCGATTTCATAGTCGGCTATCCGGGGGAGACGGAGGAGGACTTCCGGGACACGCTTTCCCTGGTGGAAGAGGGGCGCTTCTCCATGGCCTACTGCTTCAAGTACTCCCCGCGCTCGGACAAGCCCGAAATGGCGGCCACTATCGGCGGGGCGGAAATGGAGGCCAGGCTGGAGGAACTGCTGGCCGTCGTCAAAACTAACTCCCGCGTAATTTTAAACGAAAGAATTGGTAAAATAGAGGTAGTTCTTTTCGAGACCGGAACCTACGGCCGCGCCTCGGGGAATTTCGCGGTGCGGGTGAAGGCCGGAGGAACCCCCGGGAAGATGGCGGAAGTGTTGGTGGCCGGGGCCGACAAAAATACGCTGCACGGGAAACTAATATGACCAAAAAAAACAAAGTCGTTAACGAGAGGCGCCAGCATGTCCGGCTGCCCATGCTCCACGGCATCCTGGAGCCCGTGGAGCTGGAATTTTACACCACCACCACCCACGGCAACTCCGCGCCCCAGCCCGCCATCCTCTCTGACCTGTCCGCCGGCGGCATGCGCCTGATCACTTTCATGGCCCCGCCCCACACCAAGGAGCTCAACATCATCCTCAAGCTCGACGGCGCCAAGGAGATGCCGGTCACCGGCAGTATCTCCTGGGTGAAGGACAAGGGCGGCGTCTTCATGAACGGCATCTCTTTCTCCCATATCAGCCACGACGACAAAAAGCACATCAACGAAATGGCCGAGGACTATTCCGACTGCGACACGCGCACCGCCCTGAAGCTGCCGGAAGTCTGCGTGGAAACCTGCCGGGCCAACGGCCTGTGCAACAAGCCGCAGAAAGACGAAATGCTCTTCAAGGGGTAGTGAAGGAAGCCGGGCGGCCAGCAGGCTAAAAAGCCGCTGGCCGCTCTTTATTTGCGCCGCTGATAAATGTCCCAACAGATACTCAAGCCCATAACGCTGATGGGGGCCAACGCCTCCGGCAAGACCGAGATAGCGCTCGAGCTGGCCCGCAGGCTGGGCGGGGAGATAATCTCCTCGGATTCCAGGCAGACCTACAGGTTCCTGGAAGCCGGCACCGCCAAGCCGCGCGGGACCTGGACCGGGACCCCGGCCGGCCGCTTCTACCTCGTCGAAGGTGTGCCCTACCACCTGGTGGACACGCTGGACCCGCGCGCCTCCTACGACGTGGGGACTTTTGTGAAAGACGCCAAGAAGCTGGTCTCCGAGATCTGGGGCCGCGGCAGGGTGCCGCTGATGGCCGGCGGTACCGGCCTGTACATACAGGCTTTCTGGAACGGTCTGGACGAGCTGCCCCCCGCCGACCCCGTCATGCGCGGGAAGCTCGCGGCCCTGGCCGACGCCGGCGGCAAGGAGGCCCTGCACGCGGAGCTGGCCGCCCTGGACCCTGAAGCGGCGTCGCGCATCCCGCCGGGCAATATCCAGCGCGTGATGCGCGCCATAGAGATAACCCGCCTGGCCGGCAGGCCGGTCTCCCAGCTCTGGTCCGGGAAATTCTTCAACGCGCTCCCCGCGCACGAGGGGAAGTTCGTTTTCATAAAATGGCAGAAGGACCTGCTGGCCGAGCGCGTGAAGCGCCGCACCGCCGCCCGCTTCGAGGACTGGGCGCGGGAGACGCGGGAGCTGCTGGACAAAGGCTACGCCGAGGACTGCCCCGGCCTCAAGACCCTGGGCTACCCCCAGATCCTGGACTACCTCGCCGGCCGCCTGACCAGGCCCGAAGCGGCGCGCGCCATAATCTCGGCCTCGATGGCCTATGCCAAGAGGCAGAACACCTGGTTCTCGCGCTACCGTAACGCCATGCTGGTGGAACTGAACAGGTACGAGGACTACGACCCCGCCGCCCTCGCCGAAAAGATAATGAACGCATGAAAGTGATACTGGCCGCCGCCGAGCTGAAGAGGAAGCGCCCCGGCGCCGCCGGTACCGCCTCGCTCGACGAGCTGTGGCGCCTGGCCGAGACCGCGGGCCTCGAGCCGGTGCGGAAGCTCAGCGTGCGCCTGCAGGCCTGGAACCCCGCCACCCTGATAGGCTCCGGCAAGGTGGAGGAGTTCAAGGGCCTTGTGAAGGAGAGCGGAGCCGGCGCCGTCATCTTCGACGAGGAGCTGAGCCCCGCCCAGCAGCGCAACCTGGAGCGCGCCCTCGGCGTTACCGTGGCGGACCGCCCCCGCCTGATAATCGAGATCTTCGCCATGCGCGCCCGCACCCGCGAGGGCAAGCTGCAGGCCCGCCTGGCCGGTTTCTCCTACGCCCTGTCCCGCGTGGCCGGCAAGGGCGGCGGCATGGACCAGCAGCACGGCATGATAGGCGGCCGCGGCTCCGGCGAGAAGCAGATAGAGTACGAGCGACGCACCCTGCGCGCGAAGATCACCGAGCTGGAGCGGGAGATAGAGGGGATAAAACGCGAGCGCCACATTCAGCGCGGCAAGCGCGACTCCGTGCCCATGCCCCAGGTCTCCATAGTGGGCTACACCAACGCCGGCAAATCCACCCTGCTCAACCGCCTCACCGGCGACCGGCACGGCATCTACGCCGACGACAAGCTCTTCGCCACGCTGGACCCCACCACCAAGCGCGTGCGCCTGCCGGCGGGGGGCTGGGCGCTTTTCACCGACACCGTCGGCTTCATCCAGAAGCTGCCCCACGACCTGATAGCCGCCTTCCGCGCCACGCTGGAGGAGATCCTCTACAGCGACCTGATCCTGCACGTCCACGACCTCTCCTCCCCGGAGGCCAGGGAGCAGCACGAGGCCGTAAAGGCCGCGCTGGAGGAGCTGGGCGTGAAGGATATACCGGTGATAAACGTCTTTAATAAAAGCGACGCCGTGAAGGACCCGGCGGTCTCGGCCTGGGCTCCGGCGCGCCTGCGCCCGGTGCTGGTCTCGGCGCTTACCGGGGCCGGCCTGGACGGCCTGCTGGCGGCCAGCGAAAGCGCCCTGACCCGGCGCTGGGGGGAATACGAGCTCACCGTGCCGCCCGGCTCGAAGGGCCTGCTAAAGGAGGTCTATTCGGCCTGCCTGGTAACGGAGGCCGCCTACGGCGCCAAAGGGGTCACGCTCAGGCTCAAGGCCACCCCGGAGAACTACGCCCGGCTGAAGAAGAAGGCCGCGGAGGCGAAAACAGGGCGCTGATCCCGGCCCGCTTTCCCGCCCCCTTTTTTATATAATCTAAATGATGACCAACACCTCTATCGGCCTGCTTTTCCTGGCGAGCTACCTGCTGGGCGGCATCCCCGCCGGGTACATAATAGGCCGGCTCAAGGGCATAGACATAAGACAGCACGGCTCCGGGAACCCCGGCACCGCCAATGTCTACCGCACCCTGGGCAAATGGCCCGGCATCCTCACTTTCACCGCTGATTTCCTGAAAGGCTTCGCCCCGGCGCTGACAGCCATGCATTTCTTCTATATCGAAGGCTCCGCCGACTTCAGCAAGGGGCACTGGTGGATACCGGTGACGGCCGGCGCCCTGGCCATAGCCGGCCATATCTGGACCATTTTCCTCGGCTTCCGCGGCGGCAAGGGCGTGGCCACGGCGGCCGGGGTCTTCATGGCCCTGCTGCCCATCCCAACCGCCGGCGCTTTCCTGGTCTTCGGCATAGCCGTGGGGATAACGCACCATATCTCGGTGGGCTCCATGTCGGCCGCGGTATCGCTGCCCCTGCTCTGCCTGCTCCTGACCGACGCCCGCCAGCGCCCCTTCACCCTGCTGGCCCTCGCGGTCTGCGCGCTTATTTTTTACACGCATATAGCCAACATACGCCGCATAGTCAAAGGCTCCGAGCTTTCGTTCAAGCACAAGGAAACCGGCGGGCCGGGGGGAGAGGACAAATGACGGACGAAAAAACCCCGGGCGCCGAAGTCGAAGTGCGCATCTATTCCATAGCCACCAGCCTGACGGAATCCATCATCTTCCTCGACGAGACGGAAGGCACGCGCATCCTGCCCATCTGGATAGGCCCGATGGAGGCGCAGGCCATAGCCATCCGGCTTTCCGGCTACCCCTCGCCGCGCCCGATGACGCACGACCTGGTCTTCTCGGTCATCAAGACGCTGGGCCTCACGGTGAAGCGCGTGACCATCACCGACATAGTGGAGAACACTTATTATTCGCAGTTGCACCTCGCCGAGCCGGACGGCTCCAACGTGCGGCTGGTGGACTCGCGCCCTTCGGACGCGGTGGCGCTGGCGGTGCGCTTCGGCTGCCCCATCTTCATCAACGAGAGCGTTTTCGAGAAGACCCAGGTCCTGAGCAAGCCCATCACCGAGGACGAAGTGGCGAAGTTCAAGGCCGACCTCAAGAACCTCAAGCCCACCGACATCATAGGCCAGCTGCGCGGCCGCGGCCCCATGGAAGGCGGGGAGGGGGAGGGCGGGAACGAAGAGAAGCGGGAGGGGGAAGAAGACGATGAACAGACTTGACCTTATTCGGGAACTTACCAAGCACCTCACCACGGAGAAGGACGCCAAACTGGCCGTCTGCAAGACCTTCGAGATCATGGGCGAGGCCCTGCGCGAGAACAGGAAGGTGGTCATCTCCAATTTCGGCACCTTCAAGGTGAAGGAGCGCCTGCCGCGCCAGATGCGCAATCCCAAGACCAACCAGCGCGTGATGGTGGGGCCGCGCAAGAGCATCCGCTTCAAGCCTTCCAGAAAGCTCACGATCGGGATGTAACCGCGGATGTCCGAAAAGACCTATTTCACGATGGCGGAAGTTTCCCGGAAGGCGCAGGTGCCCGAATACACCATCCGCTACTGGGAACAGAAGTTCCGCCTGCTGCGGCCGCTGCGGCTGGCCAGCGGCCACCGCCGCTACACCCGGGCCGACATAGACACCCTGCTGGAGATCAAGGACCTGGTCTTCGTGAACGGCTATTCCCTCGGCGGGGCCCGCAAGGCGCTGGCGGCGGAAAAGCGCCGCAAGAGGGCGGCCAGGGCCGGCGCGGCCACCGCCTCGGCCAAGCACGACCTGCTCGAGGATATCCGCGGTGAGCTCCGCCAGCTCCTCAAGGAACTGTGAGCTTCGCCCGGCTTTCCTTTTTGCTATAATAAATGCGCGAAGTTCGACCGGCCCCACCGGGGCGTGGCTCAATGGTAGAGCGCTCGCTTGGGGTGCGAGAGACTGCGGGTCCGATTCCCGCCGCCCCGATGAGGCCGGCCGAACGAAGTATAGAACCGTCCGAAAGGCCGGTTTTTTATTGGTAGAATATTCCCATAACGCTCGGGTAAGGAGGCAGTTCATGAACCGTTCAGCCATATTGTCGGCGCTACTGATGTCGGCGTTCCTCTCCGCGGCGGGGGCCGGGGAAACCGGGGAAGCGCCGCCGGCGCCCGCCCCCGCCGCCATGTCAAATACCATCGCCTTCAAGTTCTACACCAAAGAGGCCGCCAAGCCCGGCAATATCTTTTTCTCGCCGTACAGCCTGCACACGGCTTTCGCCATGGCCTACACCGGGGCCGGCGGCAAAACGAAGGAGGAGATAGCTTCGGTCTTCTCCTTCCCCGCTCTTCCCGGGGACCTGCGCGATTCCATGAGCGCCCTCAAGAAAGACCTGGCCGCCGCCTCGAAAGGCGCGGAGTTCGTCCAGGCCAACTCTTTCTGGGCGCAGGAAGGCTACCCGTTCCTGGGCGCCTACATCAGATCCCTGCGCGCCAATTACGGCGCGGAGGCCAACGAGGCGGACTTCAGGACGAAGACCGAGGAAGCCCGGGAAAAGATAAATTCCTGGACCGCGAAAGGGACGAAGGGGAAAATAAAGGACCTGTTCCCCAAGGGCGCGCTCAACCCGCTCAGCCGCCTGGTGCTGGTGAACGCGGTTTACTTCAAGGGGAGCTGGGAGGAGACTTTCAGCAAAGAACTGACGTCGGACGCCGACTTCACGAAGACGGGCGGGGAAAAGGTAAAAGTGAAGATGATGGCCGCCAAAGCCGCGAGGCGCGCGGAGTACGCCGAGAACGAAGAGCTGCAGGCCGTCCGCCTGCCTTATAAAGGCGGCGGGCTGGCCATGCTGCTGCTGCTACCCAAAGAAGGGAAGAGCCTGGCCGAGACGGAAAAAGCGCTGAACGCGGAAAAACTGGACGCCCTGCGCGGGGAGCTGACGGGACAGAAGGTCAAGGTCTTCCTGCCGCGCTTCACCTTCAGCGCCGGCTACCGGCTGAACGAGGCGCTGGCCGAGCTGGGGATGCCGGCGGCCTTCACCGAAGCGGTCGCGGATTTCTCGGGGATGGACGGGACGAACAAGCTCTACATCCAGACGGCTTTCCACAAGGCTTTCGTGGAAGTGAACGAGGAGGGGACCGAGGCCGCCGCCGCCACGGGGATAGCCCTGGGGACCAAGAGCTTCTCGCGCGACCCGATCTTCCGCGCGGACAAGCCCTTCCTGTTCTTCATCGAGGACCCGAAAACCGGCCTGCTGCTCTTTATGGGCAGGCTGGAAGACCCGGCGGCCGGATAGCAGCTATTCCGCCGAGAACCCGGCTTTAGCCACGGCCGCCTTCAGCTCGCCGAGGGCGGCCTTCTTTTCGTCGAACTCCACCACGGCCTCCGCCGCCTCCAGGCTCACCGCCGCCGAGAGCACCCCGGGGACCCGCCTGAGCGCGTTCTCCACGCCCAGGCGGCAGCCGCCGCAGCTCATGCCTTTCACTTTGATGGTCGCTTTCATATAGTCACCTCTCCTTATATTATACCTTTTGCGGAAAGGCCCTTGACAAGAATGGTTATTATCTGGTAATATTTATTATATAGGAATGGTTCTAATATGAAAACAGGACGGAAAAAGAGGCCCGCCTTCCGCATGACGCCCCAGCGCGCCGGGATACTGCGCTTCCTCGACGGGAACGGGAGCCATCCCTCGGCGGAGGAGATCTACCGCCGCGTGGCGGGGCGGTTCCCGGGGCTTTCCTTCGCCACGGTCTACAACACCCTCCAGTCCCTGGTCTCGCTTGGGGAGCTGGCCGAGCTGAAGATAGATCCCTCCCGCGCGCGCTTCGATCCCTGCACGCTGCGCCACTCCCATCTGCTGTGCGTGGAGTGCGGCGCCATAGCCGACGTCAAGGCCCCGCCGAAGCCGCCCCCGCCCGCGGGCCGCCCGGCCGGCTTCAGGGTGCTGAGCTGCAACATAGAATTTTACGGAGTCTGTCCCGCCTGCGGCAAAAGGGCGGGCAAAAAGGAGAAACGCCCATGTACGAAGAAAAGAACGAAGTGATCACCACAGGCTGCAAAGTCCCGGCTTTCGAGCTGGAGACTTTCGAGCCGGCCGCCGGCAAGTTCGGCAGGTTCCGGCTGGAGGACGCGCTCAAGGCGGGAAAATGGACCGTGCTGGTATTCTATCCGGCGGACTTCACTTTCGTCTGCCCGACCGAGCTGGCGGACCTGGCCGACAAGCACGCCGAACTGGAGAAGCTGGGCGCCGAGGTCCTCTCGGTCAGCACGGACACGAAGTTCACCCATATGGGCTGGCAGGGCCAGGAGCGGCTGCTCAAGAACGTGAAGTACGCCATGGCTTCCGACGCCCGCGGCCGCCTGGCCCAGGCGCTCGGCGCCTACGACCCGGTAAGCGGGCTGGCCTACCGGGGAACCTTCATAATAAACCCCGACGGCGCGCTGGCCGGGGCCGAAGTGAACCTCAACAACGTGGGGCGCAACATGGAGGAGCTGGTGCGCAAGCTGAAGGCTTTCGTCTACACCTGCAAGAACCCGGCCGAAGTCTGCCCGGCGAAGTGGAAGCCCGGCGAGAAGACGCTCAAGCCCTCGGAGAAGCTGGTGGGCAAAGTGGCGGAAGCGCTTAAATAACTTCCCGGAAGAGTAGCGCGCGGCAGCGGGCCCGGCGGCCGGTGGCGCCGGGCCCGCTCGCGCCTTCCCCTTTTTTCTTTCTGCTATAATTCCTTTATGGAAACAGCCGGGCCCGGATATCCTTTGAAGGTCGCCCTCATCTACGGGACCAGGCCCTCCGGGCATTACGCGGCCGCCGGAGCCGTGGCCGAGTTCCTCCCGCCGAGCATCATCGAGCCGGTCTTCGTGGACCTCTCGGAAGTTTACCCGGACTTCGGGCCTTTGGTGGCGAGGACCTACCTCGAGCTCCTCAGCCGGACCCCCTCCGTCTGGGACTACGTCTACGACAACGATTTCGTGGCCTTCGCCGCCAGCGCCCTGCGGGAATCCATACTCCCGTTCTCGGCGCAGAAACTCGGCGACCTCCTGGCGAAAAAGAACATCAGCGCGGTAGTCTCCACGCAGGCCTTCTCCTCGGTGCTGGTAACGAAGAGCAAGGGGCTGGCGCGCCTCCCGCTTTTTTCGGTGCTCACCGATTTCTGCGCCCACGGCTACTGGCCGCCGGACGGCGTGGCCGCCTATTTCGCCCCGGAAAAGAGCGCCGCCGCGGCGCTGAAAGAGAAGGGCGCGCCGGCCGAGAGGATCCTGCTGACCGGGATCCCCGTGCGCAAGGAATTCACCGGCCCGCAGCCGGCCAAGGCCGCGGCCAGGAAGGAACTGGGGCTCTCGCCAAAGCTGTTCACCGTGCTGCTGACAGGGGGGAGCCGCGGCCTGGGGGACCTTTACTCCGCGGCCCTGGCCCTGAAGCCGCTTCTCGGGCGGATACAGGCCGTGGTGCTTTGCGGCAGCAACCGCCGCCTCCGCGGGCAGGCGGAAAAAGAGCTGGACCCCGGAAAGCACCTGCGCTTCGTGGATTTCACCGACTCCCCGGCGCTTTACTACGCCGCGGCGGACCTGGTGGTGGGCAAACCCGGCGGCGTGACCCTGGCCGAGACCATGGCCCTGGCCAAACCCTTCATCATCTATTCCCCGCTGCCCGGCCAGGAAGAGCGCAACTCCGGCTTCCTGCGCCGGCACAGGCTGGCCGCGACGGCCGCCACGGCGGACCAGCTGCCGGCGCTGATAAAGAAATACCTGGCGGCCCCGCAGGCCCTGGCGCTGGCCTCCCGCGCCCTGGCCGCCCACGCCCGCCCCCACGCGGCGCGGGACATAGCCGCGAAAATAATACAGCTGCTCACCGGCGACGGGGCCGGCGGCGGGCGGGCCCGGCCGTCCTGAAGAGCGCGGCTCCCGTACGGCGCGGGCATAGCCTTGAAAATCCCGCCGCGCGTTTTGGTATAATATACGGGCAGCGGAAGTCCTGTTAGATCTAAGATCGGGGCGTGGCTCAGCTGGTAGAGCGCTCGCTTCGGGTGCGAGAGATCGTGAGTTCAAATCTCACCGCCCCGATTTTATTTTCCTCGTTCAATAACGCGTTTCCCCGATCTGTCCGGCACGGGCCCTTTTCCCGTATTGCCTTGTCAATACCTCCTTGCCACCCCATATCCTTTTTAGTATTATTTAAACTCGCGGGGAACGCATTATGCGCTTAAGTTTCAAGATCTACGGCAGCGTGCAGGGCGTGGGCTACCGCTGGTTCGTGAAAGAGACGGCGGAGAAACATTCCGTCGCCGGCTGGGTGCGCAACGCGCTGGACGGCTCGGTGGAGGGGGAAGCGCAGGGCGGCGTGCCCGCGCTGGACGGTTTCCTCGGGGAATTGAAGACCGGCCATCCGTGGGCGCGCGTGGACAAGGCGGAGACCCAGGAAATGCTGGACCGGGAAGGCCCCGACAAGGATTTTCACATCAAACCGACGGTTTGAAGATAAAGAGGGAAAAATGGCAGACGAGAAAGAACCCGAGGAGCAGGAAGCGGAAGCGCCCGAGAAGGAGGAGAAAGTAAAGGGCGCGGACAAGGAAAAACTGGGCGCGATAAATATCGACTCGACCAACCAGTACATCCGCAAGATCAGCCAGATCGACCACAAGATCTCGCGCGAGGAATCGCACGAGCTGTGGAAGCGCGTGAAGCGCGGCGACCGCCGCGCCAAAGAGCGCATCATGGAGCTGAACCTGAAGCTGGTCATCCCGATAGCCAAGCGCTTCCTGTACCAGGGCGCCGACCTGATGGACCTCGTGGAAGAGGGCAACCTGGGCCTGCTGCACGCCATCGACAAGTTCGAGCCCAGCAAGGGCTACCGCTTCTCCACCTACGCCTCCTACTGGGTGGAGCAGTACGTGCGCCGCTCGGTGGAGGAGAATTCCAAGACCATCCGCATCCCGCCGCACGCCTGGACCGCGCTGCGCAAGTGGCTCAAGCAGTGGGACAACATGCACGGCAAGCTGGGCCGCGACCCCACGATGGCCGAGATGGCCAAGCATATGCATTGGAACGCCAACCAGGTGCGCACCGCGCTGAACGCCTCCGAGATCGTCACCGGCCTGTCCTCCATGGAGACCCCGCTCTCCAGCGGCGACGGCATGGACGACACCGTGGGCGACACCCTGAAGGACACGGACTCGGCCTCGCCCGACAACCTGATCTCCATCCTGCGCCTGCACGACGACCTCAAGGACGCCCTGGTGGAAATAGGAGAGCGCGAGCGCATGATAGTGGAGTTCCGCTACGGCCTCACCGGCCAGACCCCGATGACGCTCAACGATATCGGCCGGAAGCTGAGCCTGTCGCGCGAGCGCGTGCGCCAGATAGAGGAGCGGGCCCTGCTGCGCCTGCGCCGCGTGGCGGCGAAGATGGGCCTCATAGAACTCGGCCGCAGGCAGGACCACACCAACCTGCAGCCCGGCTGGCAGCAGCCCAAGACGAAAACGGACATCCTGGGCGACGCCATCCCCACCAAACCCTACGCGCCGCGCGCGCAGGCGAAGGGAAAAAAGAAATAGAGGCCTTATGAACCAAGCCATGACGACCGGCGACCTGGCGGCGAAAGTGAAGACCCTGTTGAGGGACGTGCCCGATTTCCCCAGGAAAGGGATAATCTTCAAGGATATCACGCCGCTCCTGGCCGACCACGCGGCCTTCTCCGGAATGATAAAGCACTTCGCCGCGCGGTACGGGAAAGCCGGCATAACCAAGGTGCTCGGCATCGAGGCCCGCGGCTTCCTGCTGGCCTCGCCCATAGCCCTGGAGCTCGGCGCCGGGCTGGTGCCGGTGCGCAAGAAGGGCAAACTGCCCTACAGGACCGTGGCCGCCTCCTACGCGCTGGAATACGGCACGGACACGCTGGAACTGCACGAGGACGCCGTGAAGCCGGGCGAGAAGGTGCTGATAGTCGACGACGTGCTGGCCACCGGCGGCACCGCGGCGGCGGTCTGCGAGCTGGTGGAGAAGCTGGGCGGGGAAGTGGCCGGCATCGCCATGATGATAGAGCTGGAGTTCCTGAAAGGCCGCGCCAAACTCGCTGGCCGCGACATCTATTCTTTGATAAAATATTAGGAAGGTTCTCAATACTGCTCCGGGTGGTTCAGCGCAGCGACCAAGCGAAGCGCCGGGAGCAAGCGACGATATAACGGAGGGCAGAGCCCTCCTTGTAGAGGCACCGGGCCCGCACCTTGTAAGGCCCGGCGTTATTCGCCCCGGGCGCGGCGCTCGGGGTGCCGACAGCGGCCCTCTTAGTTCAACGGATAGAACGGGAGTTTCCTAAACTCTAAATAGAGGTTCGATTCCTCTAGAGGGCACCAGCTTTAAGCTTAGCGGTCATCTTAGGAGTAATAAACTATGCCTTCAGACACCTGGGTAGCCAGCGGTAAACCCGACATAGCGCCCTCAAAATTCGACCTGGCCCTGGCCTGGATCAGGGAGAACCGCGAGACCTTCATAGGCTCGCTGGTCATCCTGCTGGCCATCATAGTCTTCTCCGTCTACTTCCTCATCCACTACCGCGGCCTGCGCGATACCGCCTGGAAGACCCTTTTCATCGCCCAGCAGCAGGCCGGGGGCGGCAACCTGGCCCAGGCCCAGCAGCAGCTTACCGCCATAGAGACTTCCTACGGCAGCACCAGCGCCGCGCCCTACGCCACCCTGCTCAAGGGCGACATGCTCTACGCGCAGGGCAGGTTCAAGGAAGCCGCCGCGGAATATTCCAAGCTGCTCAACTCCAAGGAGCTAGCGCCCTTCGCCCTCTACAACGCGGGCAAGGCCAAAGAGGCCGAAGGGGACCTGGCCGGCGCGCAGGTGCGGTATTCGGATTTCCTGCTGAAGACCCCGGAGCATTTCATAGCCCCGGAAGTCCACGCCTCGCTGGCCCGGGTGCAGGAACTTTCCGGCAACGCGGCCCTGGCAAAGACCACCTACGAAAAAATAGTCCTGCTCTACCCGGACACCGCCTGGGCCCTGCAGGCCAAGGCCAGGCTGACCCCGCCGGCGGCCGCTCCGGCAAAGAAATAACACCGCCGCGCCCGGCGCGCGAAAAGCCCGGTCATGACAGATGGCCGGGCTTTTCGCGTATAATACATATAATAGCCCGTTCATATAGTTAACTAGTTGACACTATAAAATCTTTTTGCGATAATAATCCTGCTCTGTAAGGAGGCAGCCGGGACAGCCCGGGCTGTCGTCAACCCCGGAGAGAATAAGGGGGGCAGCGGAGCGCCGATCTTAAGGCGCTTCTCCCGAGGAAACCGGCCCGCCGCAAGGGGGCGCCCGCCGCGAGGCGGGGGTTTCAGCAAGGCCGTAGGCCCATAGGGGCAGGCCCTGACCGCAAGGCCTGAAGCCTCAGCGGGAAGAGCGTAGGAACGCGGCACGGGCCGCGTAACTAAGCCCCGGAAACGGGCTTACGACAAAACAAGGAGAAATGTAAATAATGAAAAAAGTAATAATAGCGCTTATGGTGCTCGGCGTGTGCGGGACCTCCGTATTCGCGGGAGAGATGCAGAAAGAAGGCAGCCTGCTGCTGGGCTACGCGATGCCCGGCGGCGACGTGGGCGACACGGTGGACGGCGGCATAGCGTTCGGTTTCGACTACGACGGTTACAAGCTCAACGACATGTGGTCCATCGGCGGAACTTTCCTGTATACCAGCTCCCCCGAAAAGACCATTGACTCCGTTGACTACACCCTCTCCACCTGGGGCCTTACGCCTTACGCGAAGTACTCCAAGGAGATCGACCTCGGCGGCAAGAAAGCCACCGTGTTCGGCCTGGCCGGCCTGGGCCTCTACGGCGTCACCGCCGAAGCGACCGCGGGCTCCGTTTCCGTGGAAGCCTCCGACAGCGAGTTCGGCTTCAACTTAGGCGGCGGCATCATGTTCCCCATGGGCGACAAGATGAAGCTCGGCGCCGACCTGCGCTACCACCTGGTGGCCTCGGACCTGTCCTACTTCATCCCCGCTGTGAAGTTCACCTACAGCTTCTAAAAGACGCTGACGGGAGAAATAAAAGAGCCCGTCCGCCGCAAGGCGG
>JACQPH010000004.1 GCA_016207645.1 Elusimicrobiota bacterium | reverse complement strand
CGAGAACGCGTTCCCCTCCACCGTGAAGGTGGAGGCGACCGCGGTCAGGCTGTTGTCGGAGTCGCGGCGCAGAGACGAGTTGCCCAGCGTAACGGCGTCTACCCAGTACGGCAGCAGCGGCGCGGCGCCCCCGCTCAAAGTCCCGCCCAGGCCGCTCAAAGCGGACCCGTCGCCTAAAAACTTTACGGCCTTCAGCACACCGGTGGCGCTCATCGAGCCCACTATGACCCCGGTCCCGTCGCGCCAGATCTGCGCCATGTCGGTCTGGGCCGAGCCGGCCGCCAGCACATCCAGCCTGGCCTGCGGAGCTTTGGTGCTTATGCCGACATTGCCTGTCCCATCGATACGCATCCTAGTCAGAAGGCTGGAGCCCACATCCTGTGTAAACAAGTCCAAATAGCCTTTATTCCCGGAGTCAGCCTCGTATGCGCCTTTGATCCCGCCGGCGGTATAATAGCCCAGGCCCGTCTGATACCCGCCGAGGTCTATCCTGCCGCCTGCCTCCGCTTGCTGGCTGGTATTATTAGCGTGCACAAAAAGTTGAACGGGGGTCCCAAATCCGCGGTTAACCGCGGTAGTGGGCGCGGATATTTCCAGTCTCCCCTGCGCGGGAGCTGTCGTTCCGACACCCAGGTTACCGTTCATTATAAAGACATGGGTGGAGAAAACAACGCCCGCCGCCGTAGTGGTGATGGAACTGACGGTCATTGTGGAGACGCCCGTTATATTAAAAGCGGACATGTTCAGCGTGGCGGTGGCTATATGGCTGCCCAGGCTGTCTCCGGAGATGCCGGTGAGGCTTGAACCGTCGCCATAGAACTTGTTGGCCGAGGAGAAACCTACTATATAAACGTTGCCCGCGAAAGTGGACTTCCCCACCACGTAGACGTCGCTGGAGACTTCCAGCGCGCCGTTTATCACCACATTGCCCGGGGCGGTGGAGATATGGGTCAGGACATTGGTCGAACCGAAAACGGAAAAGCCCTTTATTTCCACGTCCGGGTCCGGCACGGCGCCGTCCGTGCCCAGCACGGTAAGGTCGTCCTCGGCGCCGAGCTCGGTCTGGGACTGGGAGAAGCAGGTGGAGGTAAAGGTGAAGACAAAGAGTAAAACAAGCAGGAAAGCAAAGCAGGAAGAGGCGCGGTGGAACGCGCCTTTGCCTGAATTAAGATCTTTTTCGCCGGAGAGCATATTTAAACCGAACCTATCATATATGAATTATATATATTAACCCAATTTTTCAGGAGTCCTATTTATTCCTTAGCCAGGCCGCCAGTTTGGAGCCGGAATTGAAAACCGCTATGTACTGCCCGGGGTTTTCCTCGCCGGTGACCTCCAGCCTGGCCGCCGGGTTTTCCGTGCCTATGCCGACATTGCCGGCGGCCGCCACCGAAAGCCCGGTCTGACCGGCCGCCCCTCTGAGCTGGGCCGTGCCGGTCACTTTAAGGGAATTCTCCACGTTCAAAGCGTTCACGGTGCCGGAAGAGACATAAAAAGTCGTCCCGGCCTGCAGGGTTTCCTGGCTGTGGATGGAAAGAGGGTCCGCCTCGGCCCCTGAGGCGGCGCCGCAGGACCACACACCCCCGATCAGCTGCAGTATGTTGCCTTCGGCGCAGCCGGACTGGTTAAGCCTGTCCTTTGTTATCGAGCCCGCCGCGAGGTCCTGGTTCTGTATCGAACCGTCCGCTATATGGGTGGAAACTATAACGCCTCCCAGCCTGTCGCCGCTGAGATAGCCGGAATTTATTTTCGAAGCGTCCAGGTTGTAGACCCCGGAGCCGTCGCCGCTCAGCCAGCCCGCGCTGACAGCCGAAGAAACGGTTATGTAGCCGGTCACGGTATGCGTGCCCAGGGAAACTATCGGGTCGGTACCCGCGCCGCCGTGCGAGGAGGCGTGGCTGCCCGGCACGCCGGAGCCGGAAACGGGAAGCCAGGCGCCGCCGTTCCAGAAGTTCAGGGCATTCAGCGAAGAGTCGTACCAGAGGTCGCCCGACGCGGAGGCCGCCGGCGCGGCCGGGGCGGTGGTATAGCGTTTGCCGGAAAGCATAAGGCTGTTTATGGCGTAAGGCGAGGAGGTAAGCTCTTCCCTGGGGGAGAGTCGGTTGCCCTCTACCTCGAGCTCCAGCCACAGGCTGCCGCTCTGCCAGTCCGCGATGACCGGCTCCAGCGCTACCCGGAAAACGCCGGTGGAGAGGCTCACATTGTAGGCGGGGCTGGCCCAGAGTTCAACGGCCGAGGTGGAGGAGGCGTAGAGGCGGAAGACCATGGAGCGGTTCCCGTTGACCAGGAAGCCCCCCTGCCGCAGATTCCCCTGGTAGGTGAACTTGACGGGAACTTCGGCCCGGAGCGCCGCCGGCCTGAGACCGGCGGCCAGGAATAAAAGCGCGGAGAAAGACAAAGCGCGGCCAAACCCGTTCAGGAGCTTGCTCCGTATCGTTTTGCCGGTCCCCGTCTTTTTCATATACCTGCCCGTTCTTTCCCGCTTTCCGCCCGGCCCTTTTACTTCTTCTTTATCCAGGCGGCCAGCGCGGCGCCGCTGTAGAAGGTGGCCACGTAATTGCCTGAGGTCCCATCGTCAGCGACTTTAAGCGCGGTGCCGGCCACTGGCGCCGTATTGATGCCGTGTATGTCGGTTCCGGCATTGCCCAGTTGGGCATTGCCGTTGACATTCAGCGTGCCGTCGGCCAGGGTATTGCCGTTGGCGGCGGTAACGGTGAACTTATTCGCGTTCACGGCCACATCGCCGGCCACCCCCAGGGCGCCGGTCACGGTGAAGGAGGAGCCGCTTATCAGGGTGATGCCCAGCCCGGCGCTCTCCTGCATGAACAGAGAGTCGGCAAAGTCGTTGCCGGCGCCGTTCACCATCTGCAGCCTGTACGGGGTCTGGAAGGTTATCGCGGTGGTGTCGTCGTTGGCCCACACCAGCCCGCCGCCCGCCACTTTTTTAAGGACCTGGTTGGCTGTACCGCCGGCCATGTGGAGATTAGCCACATCGCTGAAACTGCTTATGCCGGTGAAGTAAGCGCCGGTGGCGAAGGTTGACCCCCCCGTCACATACAGGCCGCTGGACACCTGCACCGCGCCGTTCAGCACCACGTTCCCGGTATCTACCGGGATCAGGTACGAGGCCTGGGTGGAACCGAACACGGTGAACCCTTTGATCTCCACATCGGGGTCGACCGCGGTACCCGCTTTGCCGAGCACGGTGAGGTCGTCCTCTATGCCGAACTCGGTGCCGTTATCCGCGGCGTAGGCCGCGGAAGCCAGTGACAGCGCCAGCGCCGCCAGCAAGCCCGCCGCTATTTTTTTAATGTTCATAACTCTTCACCTTTCCCTTTTTTCAAGTTAGTTAAAGACTAAAGCTTCCGCAACCCCCGCAGTCCGCGCCGCCGCTACCAGATGACCATCAGCTTGCCTGTTTTCGCATTGCCGCCGGAGCTCACGCGCCAGATATAGGTGCCGCTGGCGGCCCTGCCCCCGGAGACCGTCCTGACGTCCCAGACTACCCGGTAGGGAAAAGTGAGATTGTCCGGGATGGCGAGCTTCCTGACCAGCCTGCCGTCCAGCGTGTAGATCTCTATCCTGCCGGTCTGCGGAACGCCCTCGAAAGTGATGCCGCCGGCTTCGGTGCCGGTCTGCCCCTGCCCGGCGCCCGCCTGCGGGCCGTAGGGCCTGTAAGGCACCGGGAAAGCCTTGAAGCTGCTGGGGATGGACTCCACCAGCGAACCCAGCAGCGCGTAAACCCCGGGCTTGTCGAAATAGACGGTCAGCATTTTCGCCTCCGGGTCCGCGCCGGCGCCGGGCAGCTGCACCCAGCTGTCGAGCGTTTCGTCCAGGCCCCAGGCGGACAGGCTGTCCACCCTGACGGGGGGGCTGGAGCCGTCCAGGATGCCGTCGTTATTGTCGTCCCTGTAGCGGAGGTTCAGGACGCCGCGGCCGGCCAGCGGCTCGGTGAAGAAATCCTGCTCGTCGAAGATGGACATTTCCGAGAGATTGTTGGGGAACAGTCCGGACCAGGCGCCCTCGTTGTTGACCATTTTCCCGTTAGCGTCGGTGATCTTGCCGGGGTCCACGGCCAGGGGCTGTTCGAGCGGGTCCTTGTTCATGGTGATCTCGAAGACGTCCTTGGCCACCGAGTTCGGCGGCAGCGTGAGCCGGATATCGCCGGAAGCCATGGAGAGAACTACCGGGAGCCCCGCCTGGTAGGTGAAGTGGGGCGGGTTATAGAAACCGGTCCGGTTGGAGTACTCCCCGCTGCCGGAGAGGCCGGGGTTGGCAGGCAGGGCGCTCTGGCCGACGGAGCCTTTCGCGGCGTATTCCCCGCCGGTCATTCTTTCCCCGCCGCCGCCGTCCACCACCGAAGCCGCCAATTGGTAATCCGCGCCCGAAGGCAGCGCCGCGCAGCAGGCGGCCCGCGCGAGCAGCAAGAGGGTTAAAAAGTTCCAGAACGTTTTCATAATTCTTTTCAGTTTTAATAGTATAAGGGGCCCGCCCCCGCGAATCCCGAAGAAATCACGAAATAATCGTCAAATGTTTGTTAATCATATGCCTATTATCATAGAATTGACAGTTGGACCAGAACCATGATCGAATTCGCCTTGTGGCTGATAACCCCGGACAGGGAGCTGGCTGACAAATGGTACAGGCTGTTCTCCAGGGAGCGCCTGAACGTCAAGCCGCTTTCCGGCCTTGCGGCTGTAGACGGGATACCGCAGGACGCCTGGGGGCTTGCTTTCATCAACATCGGCGCCGGCGGCCTGACCTCCCCGCGGGAACTGAAGACCCTCCTGGGCGGGAGAAAGAATATCTCGATCATAGTCTTCAGCGGGCCGGCCGTGACCACCAACCCGGAGATCTCCGCTTACCTCGAAGGCGGAGCCGACGATTTCATCCTCAGCGATATAGACGAAAGGGTGCTGCTTTCCAAGGCGAAAGCCCATATCAGGCGCCTGCTGCCGAGCCTGAACCTGGCCAGGACGGTGGTGACCTCCGCGGACGGGGAAATAGAGCTGGAAAAGGGCAAAAGGACCGTAAGGCTGGGCCCCGCCGCGGGCAGGCACAAGACCCTGGACGGCCTCACCCCCAAGGAGTTCGAGCTCCTGTTCCTGCTCCTGGGCAGCGAAGCCAGCGTGGTTTCGAGGAAAACCCTGATGGAGGAGATCTGGCGGGAGAAGTCCGGGCTCGTCAACGTGGAAACCATAGACAAGCACGTGGAAACCCTGAGGCGCAAGCTGGGCGCGTACGGGAAAAGGATCAAAACGGTTTACGGGACGGGCTACATTTACAAAAGCCGGCCGGAGGAGACCCTATGAAAGTCCTGGTGGCGGACGACGACGATACTTTCCGGAGCCTGGTGGTCGCGATCCTCACCGAGGCGGGCTACGAGGTGGCGGCCGAGATCAACGGCCTGCTCGCCTGGGAAAGGCTCCAGGCCGAAGGGGCCGACCTGGCGGTGCTGGACGTCAACATGCCGGAGATGGACGGGTTCGAGCTTTTAAAACATATCCGGACGGACGACAGGTTCAAGGACATGCCCGTGCTGATGCTGACCATCCGGGCTTTCGCCGAAGACCAGGTGCAGGGGTACGAGACGGGCGCGGACGACTACCTGACCAAGCCCTTCCACAACGATGTCCTGCTGTCGAGGGTCAAGGTCCTGGAGCGGCGCATCCTGAAGAAATAACGGCCGCCGGGAGCCGTTCCCGGAGGAGAGTGCGGAACAGAACCATGAAGATCCTGGTCATCGAGGATAATTACGAATTCTCGCAGATGCTTTCCGTTTTTTTGCGGGAGGCCGGCTTCGAAACGGATACGGCCCTGAGCGGAAAGGAAGGGGCGAAGTCGGCTCTTTACTTTCTTCCGGACCTGATCCTCCTGGATTATCATCTCGGCGACATGACGGGGTACGATGTGGCCCTCGCGCTGAAGTGCGCGCACAAGACCGCGGCGATCCCTTTTCTCGTCCTCTCGTCGCTCGGGGCCGACCCGCTGCTGATAAGCGGCTTTAAAAAAATTCCCTCCTGCCGGGGTACGCTGGTGAAAACGCTGCCGCTCGCGGAGATACTTCAGGCGGTAACGGCGGTGCTTCCTCTCCAGTCGGGGGGGCCGGAGAGCTGAACTAGTCGCCGCGCTCGTGAAAAAGGTGATCTATGGCTGACAAGAAACGGATACTGGTGGTGGACGACGCCTCCTCGTTCCTGGACCTGGCCCTGGAGGTCTTCGGCGGGGACTACCTCGTGGATACCGCGCCGGACGGGGAAACCGGACTGAAGAAGGCCCTGGAAACGGTCCCGGACCTGATCCTGCTGGACGTGAACATGCCCGGGATGACCGGCATCGAATTCGCGAGAAAACTTACCGCCAACCCCGGCACGGCCCGCATCCCGATAATCGTGATCACGGCCAGCGATTACAACAGCCTGACCCAGAGGCTGCTGCAGAACGAGCATAACGTGAAATATTTCCTGACCAAGCTTTCCCCGGTGGAGACTCTCAAGGAGAAAGTCCTGGCCGTGCTGGACAAGAAGACGGGGTAGCGGCATGCCGGTTCTCTCCGCGGTCGTCATAAGCTCCTCCGCGGCAAGGCGTTTTTTCAACAAGCGCGAAATTCAGGGAGCGGCGGCTTTGGCGGCGCGCCGGTGCCTTATGTATTCGATAAGGCCGGGCAGGACGGAGACGAAGATGATGCCGAGGATAACGGCGGTGAAATTATTCTTTACCACCGGGATGTTCCCGAAGAAATAGCCGGCCAGCGTGACGGAGAACACCCACAGCAGCCCCCCCGCCACGTTGTAGGCCAGGAACTTCCCGTAGGTCATCGCCCCCACCCCGGCCACGAAAGGCGCGAAGGTGCGGACTATAGGCACGAAGCGGGCTATGATGATGGTCTTGCCGCCGTATTTCTCGTAGAAGGCGTGGGTCTTCCGGAGATATTCCTTCCTGAAGATACGGGAATTCTCGTAATGGAACACTTTGGGGCCGATATACTTGCCCACCCCGTAGTTCACGGTATCACCCAGTATGGCCGCCACCGAAAGCAACCCCAGCGTAAGGTACAGGTCCAGGTAGCCCAGCCCGCAGAAAGTGCCGATAGCGAAAAGCAGGGAGTCCCCCGGCAGGATGGGCGTGACCACCAGGCCGGTCTCGCAGAAGATTATCAGGAACAGTATCAAATAGGTCCAGGCCCCGTAATCCTGTATCACCCCGCCCAGGTATTTATCCAGGTGCAGCAACACGTTTAAAGCGTGAACGAGCCAGCCGAAGAGGGTGGAGAGGATTTCCATTATTCTATCTGGGCGGGTGCGCTGCCCTCGAGCGAGGCCGCGGAGCCGGTCACCCGGCCCAGCCTGTCGCCGAAGCGCTCCGCGTGCTTCAGCGCGTCGTCGCAGCTGACCCCGGCGTTCTTGAGGTGTTTGCCGGTGAGCTGCAGCTTTTCCTGCACGTCGGAGAAGTTCTTCTCCAGGTGGGAGAGTTCGCCCATGATGAGCTTGGCCTTCTCCTCTATGCGGAAGCCGCGCAGCCCGTAGACCAGCGCGGTCAGATAGGCGTAAAAGCTGTTGGGAGAGACCAGCACCACGTTCCTGGCGATGGCGTAGCGCAATATCTCGTAGTCCTCGCTCAGCGCGTCGCTGATGACCGTTTCGTAGAAGACGTTCTCGGCCGGCACGTACATCATCGCGAAATTGAAGGTGCCTTCGTCGGGATTTATGTACTTCGCGGCGATCTCGTCGACGCGGAGTTTCACGCTTCTGACGAATTCCTTCTTGTTCTTCGCTTTCTCCGCTTCGTCACGGGCCTCGACGTAGCGCTTGAAGCTCTCCATCGGGAATTTGGCGTCTATCGGCACCATGCCGCCGGCCAGCTTTATCACCGCGTCCACTTTGCCGCCGTTCCTGAATTCCTTCTGCGTTTCGTAATTCTCGCGCGGGAAGATCTGCTTAAGCAGGTCCTCCAGCAGCAGCTCCCCCAGGTTGCCGCGCAGCTTGGGGGCGCTGAGGATATCCTGTAGCGAGGAGATGTCGCGGCCTATGTCCTGCATGTTCTTCGCGGTCTCCTCGAGCGCGCCCAGCTTCTTCTGCACCTCGCCTATCACCTTGAGCTGTTCGGTGATATTGCCCTGCGTGCTGCTCATGTTCTCGCCCACGCGGCGCATTATCGTTTCGAGCTGGTTGGAAAGGAGGGCCTGCGACTGGTTAAATAGTTCCTGCTGCCGCGCCAGCGCGGCGGTCTGAGAGCGGGCCTGCTCCACCTTCAGGTCGGTGAGCTGGTTCTTCAGGTCCAGCAGCTCGGCCGTACTGCCCTGGCCGGACTTGCGTGCCAGCACAAAGACCGCCGCGAGGACCGCGGCCAGCGTCAGAAGGTTCAGGATGAGCGGCAGATTTTCCACACAGGTATTTTATCAAATAAGGTGACACACAACTTATTTGGAAATAAGTTGTGTATCACCTTATCTTTTCGGGCTATAATTTAGTGTATGGAAAGGGATTTCGGCAAGGTTCCGCTGGAGCGCGCTCTCTCTAAGCTCGGGGCCGCTTCGCGCAGCCAGACCAGGGACTGGGTATTGAAAGGCCGCCTGCAGGTGAACGGCCGGACCGTGCGCGACACGCAGTTCATGGTCTCGCCGGAAAAGGACAGGTTCACCGTGGACGGGAAACCTATGGTGAAGGACTCCTGGCAGGCCATAATGCTGAACAAGCCCAAAGCCGTGGTGACCACGGCGAGCGACGAGAAAGGCCGCCGCACCGTCTTCGACCTGCTGCCGGCGGAATTGCGCTCCCTGCACCCGGTGGGCCGCCTGGACATGGCCACCACGGGCCTGCTGATACTCACTAACGACACCCGCCTTTCCTCCTACCTGACCGACCCGGCCAATGCCGTGCCGCGCACCTACCTAGTAACAGTGGCCGGCGAGATGACGGAGGCAGAACTGGCCAGAGCCGCGGCCGGTATCCTGGACGAAGGCGAACTGCTTAAGCCTTCCCGCATCTCCCTGCGCAAGGCGAGCGGCCGCGAGTCCCATTTGACCGTCGAGCTCACCGAGGGGAAGAACCGCGAGCTCCGCCGCCTCTTCGAAGCCCTGGGCCATGAAGTGACCGCCTTGAAGCGCGTGGCCTTCGGCCCGCTCCAATTGGGAGCCCTGGAGCCCGGCCGGTTCCGCCGCCTGACGAAAGAAGAACTGCACGTCAAGGAAGCCCCGCCCGCCCCGGCCATAAAACGCCCCCCTGCTCCCTGGCATAAACCGCGCGACAACAAGCGCTTCAAAAGAAAAATGCCGCCAAAGCGGCGGCATTTTTAACCCCTGGCCGCACATCGCTAATCCACCGTTATCGATTTGCTGACGTTCTTGGGCGAGTCCGGGTGCACGCCGTGGTCCCTGATCTCCAGGCGGTTCAGGAAGCGCATCTTCCGCACGCTCATCTCCAGCGCCAGCAGCTGCAGCGCCACCGAGCTGGTGAAGAACACCAGCAGGTCGTCGTCGGTCCTGGGCAGCACGATATAGCCGGACTTATAGGTCCTGGAATACATCGAGGCCACGCTCTTCTCGGCCGCCTCGCGCAGCAGCCCGTTCTCCTCGGCTATCACGTAGATGTTCGCGCCGCGGATCTTATGCGTGTTTATCTGCGAAATGGTCAGGTTGATGTCCCTGGAATTCGGCCCGGTCACGAAGACCAGCGGGTAATTAGTGTACATGCTCTCGAAAAAGTTGTGCTCCTTCAGGATGCCCGAGAAGATCTCCGTCTCCTCGCCGGAAAGCCCCGCCGGCTTGAGGTCGAAGAAAGCGTAGTCGGAGACGGCGTGGAAGATCCTGGCCAGGCTTTCGGCCTTGAACTCCCCGCCGGCCTTCCGGCTGACGGCGTACTTGATGGTGTCCGAGAGCTTGTTCATCAGCCCGCCGACGCTCTCCATGCCGAAAATGGTGTTCACGCCCAGAATGGTGTTCGGCCCGTGCTTGAACTCCGGGGCTTCGAAGCCCTCGGTGTGGTTCAGCACCACCTCGCGCACCTTCAGCGCGCCCTCCCGCGCTATGCCCTGCATCCCCGTCGCCAGGATGTGGATGCTCGGCTCCAGGTACAGGTCTATGCCGGCCTGCTCCACCGCGTCGCGCGTATTTTTAATGACCTCGCCTATAAGTTCCGGCACGAGATAAAGGTTCTCGCGCGCCCTTTCAAGGGCCTTTTTAGAAACAGGCTTTATCTTCTTCTCCGCGAAGTGGCCGGCCAGGTACACGGCCAGTATATACAGCACCAGCAGCTGGTTGATGAAGCTCTTGGTGGCCGGCACCGCTATCTCGGGGCCGCAATGCAGCGGGATGAAAATATCCGATTTCTCCAGCGCGATGGTGGAGTTCACGTTGTTCAGGATATTGATATTAACCACTTTCTTGCCGGCCTCTTTCACCTGGTTGAAGATGTCTATCAGGTCCTT
>JACQPH010000046.1 GCA_016207645.1 Elusimicrobiota bacterium | reverse complement strand
GGCAATAGAACGGCGGGCATATGAGAAAAAGAAACGAATTAATAAAAGGCTTGTACTGTATCACCTGCGAAGAGCGCTCGGCCGGGCGCAGCGCGCTGGAGACGGCCGGCGAAATGCTGGCGGCCGGGGCGAAAATACTTCAGTACCGGGAAAAAAGGAGGACAAAAAGGGAGAAGTACCGGGATTGCTCGGCGCTCCGCGCCCTGACCCGGGAGCACGGCGCGCTTTTCATCGTCAATGACGACGTAGACATCGCGCTGGCGGTAAAAGCCGACGGGGCGCATCTGGGCCAGGACGATCTGCCCGTGGAAGCGGCGCGGTCCATCCTCGGCCCGGAAGCCGTCATAGGGGTTTCTACCCACTCGCCGGCGCAGGCGCTGGAGGCGGCGCGGCGCGGCGCCGATTATATCGGCGTCGGGCCGCTTTATCCGACGCTAACAAAAGAGGACGTCTGCGCCGCCGTCGGGCTCGGCTACCTGGACTATGTGGCCGGGAACCTGCGGCTCCCTTTTGTGGCCATAGGCGGGATCAAGCTTCATAACCTGGAAGAAGTGCTGAGGCATGGCGCGCGCTGCGCGGCCCTGGTCACGGAAATAACGGAAGCTCCCGATATAAAAGGAAGGGTCGGCGAAGCGCTGGAGATCCTGGCCCGCCAGGAGCGCCGGTCCCCGGCCCGGACCGGATAATTTGCTGAAAAAATAACGGAGGAACAATGACACAATTAGAATCGGCCCGCAGCGGTTTCTTGACGCCGGAGGTAGCGACCGCGGCCGCCCGCGAATCCGCCGAATCCGGCCTGCTGCGCCGGGAAACGGCGGCCGGCAGGGCCGTCGTGCCCGCGAACATGAACCACAAGAACCTCGTGCCCGCGGCCATAGGCAGGGCCTTCAACTGCAAGATCAACGTGAACCTCGGTACTTCCGACCTGGGCTCCGGCCTAAGGAAGGAGCTGAAGAAGCTGGACCTCTCGGTGAAGCTGGGCGCGGACACCGTGATGGACCTCTCCACCGGCGGCGACCTGGGGAAGATACGCGCGGAGATACTTTCACGCTGCCCTCTGCCCGTCGGCACGGTCCCCCTTTACGAAGTCCTGAAGCGGGCCGGCGGCGTTAAGGCCGTCACCACCTCGCTTATCCTCGAGGTCATAGAGGAGCAGGCCGCCGCCGGCGTGGACTTCATGACCATACACGCCGGCCTGCTGCGCGCGCATCTGCCGCTGGTGAAGGGCAGGGTGACGGGCATCGTTTCACGCGGCGGCGCGGCGCTGGCGAAATGGATGGAACTGACCGGCGAAGAGAACCCGCTCTACACCGCCTTCGACGATATCTGCGGCATCTTCCGCAAATACGACGTGACCTTCAGCCTGGGAGACGCTTTGCGGCCG
Source organism: Elusimicrobiota bacterium (assembly GCA_016207645.1). Taxonomy (GTDB): domain Bacteria; phylum Elusimicrobiota; class Elusimicrobia; order Elusimicrobiales; family UBA9959; genus UBA9959. The sequence continues at coordinate 9,776 of JACQPH010000046.1, read as the reverse complement.
GGCTCCCTCGCCGACGCCTGCGACGCGGCCCAGTTCGGGGAGCTGGAAGCGCTGGGCGGGCTGGCAAAGCGCTCGCGCGAGGCCGGCGTGCAGGTGATGGTGGAAGGCCCCGGTCACGTCCCGCTGGACAAGATCTTCCTGAACATGGAGAAAGCGGAGAAGCTCTGCGGCGGCGCGCCGTTCTATGTCCTCGGCCCGCTGGTAACCGACATAGCGCCGGGTTACGACCATATCACCTCGGCCATCGGCGGCGCGGTCGCGGCCTGGGCCGGCGCTTCCTTCCTGTGCTATGTAACTCCCAAAGAGCATCTCGGCCTGCCTGAGCTGGAGGATGTCAGGCAGGGGATCATCGCCTCTAAAATAGCCGCCCACGCCGCCGATATCGCCCGGGGCAGGGCGGGGGCGGCCGCGCGCGACCTGAAAATGTCGAAAGCGCGCTACGCCTTCGACTGGGAGCGGCAGTTCAGGACCTCCCTCGACCCCGACCGGGCGCGCTGCCTGCACCATAAGGGGGCGGCTAAGAAGGCCGGCCCGGGCGATAAATTCTGCACTATGTGCGGTCCGGACTTCTGCTCCATGCGCATGTCGCGCACCTTGGGAGAAAAGGCGCCGGCATGATACCGCGCGTTCTCACTATAGCCGGTTCCGACCCGGGCGGCGGGGCCGGCCTCCAGGCGGACCTGAAGACCTTTTCCGCTTTCGGGGTTTACGGGCTGTCCGCCGTCACCGCCGTCACGGTGCAGAATACGCTGGGCGTGCGGAGCGTCAATCCCGTGGCAGCGAGCCTGGTGGCGGCGCAGGCGGAAGCCGTGCTGGAGGATATAGGCGCGGACGCTGTGAAGACCGGCATGCTGGGTACGGCGGGAATAGTCAGGGCGGCGGCGGGCGCGCTGAAAAAACACCCTGTGAAAAATCTGGTGGTAGACCCGGTACTGTGCGCCAAGGACGGCCGCGCGCTGCTGGACGATAAAGCCGTGGGGACGCTGATAAAGGAACTGCTGCCGCTGGCCCTCCTGGTCACGCCGAACGCGCCGGAAGCCGCCAGGCTCTCCGGGAGGAAAGTGGAAAGCGCCGCGGACGCGAAGCGCGCGGCTGAAGCGATCAGGGGCTTCGGCCCGCTTTTCGTGCTGGTGAAGGGCGGCCACCTTCCGGGGAAGCTCTGCCGCGACGTCCTCTACGACGGCAGCGGATTCATTGAATTCAGTTCTCCCAGGATACGCACCGGAAATACACATGGGACGGGCTGCACTCTCTCGGCCGCTATCGCCGCCTGCCTGGCGCTGGGGCTGGAGCCGCGCGCCGCGGTAAAGGAAGCGGGGCGCTACCTCGCCGGGGCCATAAGGAACTCGTTCAGCCTGGGCGGAGGGCACGGCCCGCTCGATCATTTCTGGAGGCCCGGATAAATACGTCAGCCGGATAAAAAGAAACACCGCGCAAGCTGCGCGGTGTTCTCTTTCGGGGCGGCGCTTGTCTACAGCGTTCCCAGCCAGAGGAAAGCCAGGGCGCCGAGGACCAGTCCGGCGGGGCCCAGCAGGACGAAGCCCAGGTAGGCGCCTATGCCGCCTATCATGATGTTCCTGGCGTTGTCGGTCAGGAATTTCTTTATCGTTTCCCCGACGGTGGGCTTCGCCGGGGCGGGAGTAGGGGCAGGGGCCGGGGTGGCGGCTTTCAGCGTCAGACCGCCGCTGTTCGTATTGGCCGGCGAGAACGAGGCTGATTTCCCGTCGCCGAAAGGGTTGCTCTTTAACTGGTCATAGGAGCCGGCGAAAGCGAAGCCGGTGACCAGCAGAAAAGCTCCGAGAATTATCAGGAAAACCGCTTTATTGTTTTTCATATCAATATTGTACTATAAGCGAGTTTTTTTGAAAGAGCAATTCTTCCCAGACCCGTATAGGTCTAAAGGCCTAGAAACTCTTCTGGCAGCGTGGATTAAAAGCGCGGCAGCTGGAAATGGAGGGTGGCGGTGCAGGGCTGGGTTAAAACAGTTTGTCCTGGTCAGGCTTTTCCTTTCTTTTTCCGGCTTTTTTGGCGGCCACCTCCGCCTCGGTGAGGCCGAGGCGGAAAATGTCCACTATCTGGTAGCCGTCTTCCCTTAGCTGTTTAAGTTTCACGGTGTCCTCTTCAGACAGAGAGATGACTATCTGGTAGCGTGGTTTCATGTTTACCTTCCTTTTCCAGTGTAGTTCAAAGCAAGCTTGATCCGGTTCGAGCGGGCCGTGCTGGCGCCCATTTTGCCGTCCTTTATGAGGCCGAGCGTAGCGCACATCCACACCTTGAAGTCTTTCGGGAGCATGTACTTTTGGGTATTCATATATCCTCCGTTCAACTCACTGTCCACTTCTTTATATAGTATAGCATAGGATAGTATAGTTTGTCAAGGGGTGGTTTCCCCCCCTCGCAAATAAGCGCGGTAAAACAAGGATATTTTATTCCCCCCCTTGTGAGGAATAGACCGCAGTGAACGGATTTTTCTATTCCGTGAGGATTTTAATTGCTAAAATCTGAGCATGAAAGAACTGGAATTTCCGTTTGGCCGGACGCTGATCTGCGGCATACTGAACGTCACGCCTGACTCCTTTTCGGACGGCGGAAAATGGGCCTCCCCCGGTGAGGCCGCGGTCCAGGGGATGAAGCTGTGGGAACAAGGCGCGGACCTGATAGATATAGGCGGCGAATCCTCCAGGCCTGGCAGCGCCCCGGTCAGCTTCGAAGAGGAAGGCAACCGGGTCCTGCCGGTCATAAAAGCGCTATCCCCACGGCTGAAGATCCCTATTTCGATAGATACCTGCAAGCCGGAGATAGCCAGGCTGGCCGTACAGGCCGGGGCCGATATCATAAACGACATAACGGGCTTTACCGACCCCGCCATGATAGAGGCCGCCGCTTCTACCGGCGCCGCCGCGATAATAATGCATATGCAGGGCGAACCCCGCACGATGCAGGCCTCGCCGTTCTATAAAGACGTGGTCGCCGAAGTTAAGGCCTTCCTGGCCGACAGGGCCGCTGCGCTGAAAGCCGCGGGGGTGAAGCGGATAATACTGGACCCCGGCATTGGCTTCGGGAAAACGCTGGAGCACAATCTGGAGCTGATAGCCCGGCTGGGCGAGCTCCGCGAACTGGGTTATCCCGTCCTGCTCGGTGTATCCCGCAAAAAATTCATAGAAACTCTCTCCGGGGGCGAACCCGAGGAAAGGCTGAGCGGCACCATAGCCGCCTGCGTGGCCGCGAATGGCGCCGATATCATCCGCGTGCACGACGTGGCCGAATGCCGGAAGGCCATGCTGGTGGCCGACGCCATACGGGCTGCAGGAAAAAAATGAAGGTGTATCTTTCACTCGGCTCGAACCTGGGCGACAGGCTTGGCAACCTCGAGAAGGCGCTCTCTCTGCTGGCGCGCGGCGGCTGCCGCGTCGTAAAAAGATCTGCAGTTTACGAGACCGCGCCGCTTTATTACCTCAAGCAGCCCGCTTTCTTCAATATGGCCGCCGCCTGCGAAACCTCGCTTTCGCCGGAAAAACTGCTGACCCTGATCGCCGGCGTCGAGGCCGCGCTGAGGCGCCGCCGGCTGGTTAAGAACGGGCCCAGGACGCTCGACGTGGACATCCTCTTTTACGGCGGGCGGGTGATCAGCGGGCCGGGCCTGCGCATCCCGCACCCGCGCCTGGCCGAAAGGGAATTCGTGCTGGCCCCGCTGGCCGAAATAGCTCCCGGCCTGCGCCATCCGGTCACCGGGCTCAGCGCCGCTAAAATCCTCTCCGGGCTGAAGGAGCGGGGCGGCGCCCGCAAGCTGCCCGGCACTTACTCCGAGCTGGAAGCCTGGCTTAAAGCCCTCCCTCCCCCGGCCGCCGCCGCGCATTATTCCCTGGCCCCCGTCAAAGCCGCCCTCGCGGCGCTGGGGAACCCTGAAAAAAAGATGGGGACCATCCTGCATATCGCCGGCTCCACCGGGAAGACCAGCTCGGCCTGCCTGGCGGCCGCGGCGCTCTCGGCCTGCGGGCACAGGACCGGGCTCTATACCAGCCCGCATGTCAAGTCGCTGCGGGAGCGGATAAGAATAGACGGCCGGGATATTACGGAAAAGGATTTTCAGGACTGTTTTCTGCGCGTGGAATCCGTCAGCGCCGGCGGGCTTTCGTTTTTCGAAACTCTGACCGCCATGGCTTTCCTGTATTTCTCGCTGAAGAAGACCCGGTTCGCCGTCGTGGAGGCCGGTCTGGGCGGCAGGCTGGACGCCACGAACGCCGCCGACGCGGACGTGGCGGGAATAACTTCGGTCAGCCTGGAGCACCTGGACCTGCTCGGCCCCAGGCTGGTGAACGTGGCTTCGCATAAGGCCGGCATTATCAAGGAAGGCAGTTCGGTCCTGGCCGGCCTTGCTGTCCCCCCCGCAGCGCTTTCCGTCATCGCCAGGCGCGCCGCGGAGATGAAAGCGAATATTTCGAGGCCGTCCGGTTTCGCGGCCTTTCTCGGCCCTGTGACGAAGAAAAGCGGGAAGTTCCAGGCTGTGAACGCCGCCTTCGCCCTGAGCGCCGCCGCCCTGGCCGCCGGCCGCGCGGGCGCGGCTTTCAGCCTTAACAAAGCGGCCGCGGCTCTGCCGGCGGCTATCCCCCCCGGCCGCTTCCAGCGGCTTAAGTACGAGGGACGCGATCTCGTCGTGGACGGGGCGCATAACGCCGAGGGCGTCGGGGCGCTGCTGAAGGAATTCGACGCCAAGCCCGATGTCTGCGTCGCGGCCTTCATGCGTGACAAGGACATCTCCCGCCTGGCCGGCGCGCTGGCCGCCGCTTCGTCGAAGCTCATCCTGACGCGCTCTCTCTCCTACAGGTCGGCGGACCCCGGAGCCGTGAAAAAACTCCTCTCCCCCGCCGTGCGGCGCGGGGTGGAAGTAGTTGGCGAGCCGCTGAAAGCTTTAAAGAGGGCTGTCAGGCTGATCCCGAAAGGCGGGACAGCGCTGGTCGCGGGCAGCCTCTATCTCGCCGGGGACATCCTCGCCGGCCTCAAAGGCCGGAAGGCGTACCATCCCCGCGAAATGCTGGTAAAATAAATGAACCGGGGAATATCTTTCCCCGGTTTATTTCCTCAAAATCTAAATGTCCCCACCAGGAATCGAACCTGGATCGCCTGCTTAGAAGGCAGGAGCTCTATCCGTTGAGCTATGGGGACGATTTATATATTTTACAACAATAACCGCCGCCACTAGCTTTTCCCTTTCCCGCGGCGGCTTTTCGCGAGAGGCTGGAAGGCGTCATGAATTATTCTTATCCTCCCGCGCTCTATATGCGGCGAGCGCGGATTCTTTGGGTTCAATAGGATCACCCGCCGGGAGAGCGCCCTCATCTCGGAAATGCGCTCCTCCGGGGACAGTCTGAGGCAGCCGCGCCTGTAGTCGGCCAGTGTCTCTTTTTCGCCTTGCCGTAGCGGCCCTATTTTTATAGAGCGCAAAATCCTTCCCGCGGCCGCTTTCACCTCCGCGCGGGCGTCCGGCAGATAAAGACTTTGTAATTCCGCCGCGGCGGCGGGCCCGAGCTCGTTCTTTCTTCGGTAAATATCCGCCGTAAACGCCGAAAAGGCGTCCAGGAACGCCACCCCGCGCTTGCCCAGGCTGTATTCGAGCTGTCCCCTGCCCCTTTCAGCCGGCAGCGAACGCGCCTTGATCCAGGAACCCTTGCGCAGGAATTTCAGCGCGCGGTCCACCTGAGCCGGATTTAACCCCAATAATTTTTCTATCTGTCCAAAGCGAAGCCCGCCCGCCTTGCGGATGGCCAGTAAAACACGGAGATAGTCTTTATGTCCCATCAGTTCCGCGATCATATTCATATTATACTTACAAAACGTAAGTATGTCAAGAGTTCCGCTCGTCCGGGTCGCTGGTCAGCCGAAAAGGTAGAGCTCTTCCTCGGCGCGGGTGACGCCGGTGTAGAGCCAGCGGCGCCACATCCCGTCGTCCATCTGGGCGAAGCGTTCCTCGAACATGATCACTTTTCTGGCCTGGCTGCCCTGGGCCTTGTGCACGGTCAGCGCGTAGCCGAAGTCGAACAGGTCGCCCAGCATGGCCAGCTTCCTGTCCTTGGTGAAATTGACGCCGGTTTTGGCGTTGAACTGCGGGGCGTAGATCAGGCCCTTGTAGGGCTTCTCGCGGTCGTCCAGCCGGATCTCCGCTTCGTGCCAGTCTTTCCGCGCCGGGGCTATGCGGGTGATAGTGCCCAGCATCCCGTTGAAGATGCCTTTCTTGTGATTGTTCCGCAGGCAGATAACGCGGTCGCCGCCGGCGGGAGCGGGAGTTTCATAGCCGCGGTTGGCGCGGATGAACTGGTTTATCCTGTTGCGGGTATTGTTGTAGCCGCAAAGGATGAGCGTCTCCGGCGAATAGGCTTCCAGCAGTTCCCCCGTCCTCTCCTGCGCGTCGGGATCTTCTTTCGGATATTTGTACACCCCGGCGCCGTATTTCATGGGCGGCACCAGCCCGGTGGTGCGGGCGAATTCCGAAACCTTGATTATAGGGTTCTCGGCGGCCTGCCGGTGTATCTGCGTGAGCAGGAGCTGCGGCTTCTCCATCAAATTGAAATTGCCGGAGATAGGCGGCAGCTGGCCGTGGTCTCCGACGGCGATGATCGGGATATTGTAGGAAAGCAGGTCCTGCCAGATCGGCCCGTCCACCATGGAGGCCTCGTCGACGACGATCAGGTGCCGCTCCAGCTCCTCCTTGCGGTCCCAGCCTGATATCTGGCCGCCCGCGTCCTCCCTCGGCGTGTAGATAAGGCCGTGGATGGTGCTGACTGAATCCTTCGCGTTCAGCGCTCCGGCTTCTTTCAGCTTGTTCTTGAGGTTCTGCGCCGCTTTGCCGGTATAGCTGCAGAAGGCGAGCCTGATGCCCTTGTCGAGCTTCGCCAGTTCGTTCTTGAAGATGGAGATGAGCGTGGTCTTGCCGGTGCCGGCATAGCCGCCCAGCGTGATGAACCTGCTCCGGCCCGGGTCTTTGTACCAGGCCAGGAGTTTCTCCAGGGCTTTGCACTGGTCGCCTGAAAGTTCCATACAGTAATTCTACCATGCGTGGCCGCGGTTTTGGCCGCCTTGTTGCCGCCGGGATATTTTTATAGAGTATGGCTATGGACCCGGTGATAAAAGTTACGGACCTGCGCAAGAATTACGGCGGGCTGCGCGCCGTGAACGGCGTAGATTTCGAGATCGGCCGCGGGGAATGCTTCGGCCTGCTGGGCCCGAACGGGGCCGGCAAGACCACCACCGTGAAGATGCTCACCTGCGCCCTGCCGCTTTCCGGCGGCGACATCACCGTCGAGGGCATGAGCGTCAATAAGGACCCGCGCGGGATAAAGTACATCCTCGGCGTCTGCCCGCAGGAAGTGAACCTGGACCCGGATTTCTCGGTGCTGAAGAACCTGCTGGTCTATTCCCGCTATTTCGACATCCCCTACTCCGAGGCCAGGAAGCGGGCCGTGGAGCTGATAGACCGCTTCCACCTGCACGACAAGCTGGAGCGCCCCATCGAGGACCTCTCGGGCGGCCTGAAGAAAAGGCTGCTGCTGGCCCGCGCGCTGATCAACCGGCCCAGGGTGCTGATCCTCGACGAGCCGACTACCGGGCTGGACCCGCAGTCCCGCCGGCAGATCTGGGACGAGGTGCGCGGGATGAAAAGCAACGGTCTGACCACGCTGCTGACCACGCATTATATCGAGGAGGCGGAGCTGCTCTGCGACCGGCTGGTGATAGTGGACGCCGGGAAGATCGTGGAACAGGGGACGCCGCAAGAGCTGATACTGAAGCATCTCGACGGCAAAGGGAACCTGGAGGACGTGTTCCTGAAATTGACCGGAAGAAACCTGCGCGATGAATAAAATCTGTGTTTTACAGGAAGTCTCCTACCGGGCCTGGCATATGTGGCGGCGCAACATCGACGTGTCGCTGGTCACCTGGAAGACCAACGTCCTACCCCCGCTGCTGGAGCCGGTGCTGTATATCCTGGCTTTCGGGATAGGCCTGGGCGCTTATGTGCAGAAGATAAGCTTCGACGGGCGGGCTTACGATTACCTGACCTTCCTGGCCCCGGGCATGATAGCCGTAGGGGTGATGTTCCACGCCACCTTCGACACGATGTACGGGGCTTTCGTGCGGCTGCGCTACCAGAAGACCTTCGACGCCATCATCAATACGCCGCTCTCGGCGGAGGATATCCTGGCGGGCGAGATACTTTCAGGCGGCACGAAGGGCCTGTTCGCCGGGGCGGCCATCCTGCTGATAGTAACGCTGTTCGGCCTGGCCTCCTACCCGTCGAGCCTGATCATTCTGCCGCTCTCGGCGCTGGCGGGGCTGATGTTCGCCTCTTTCGGCCTGTACTTCGCGGCGCAGGCGCCCTATATCGACAATCTGAACCTGCCTATTTTCCTTTTCATCAATCCGATGTTCCTGTTCAGCGGGACGTTCTTCCCGCTCGACGGCATGCCGGGCTGGGTAAGGCTGACGGCGGAGCTGCTGCCGCTGACCCACCTGGTGAACATCACCCGCGCGGCCACTTTCGGACGGCTGCACGCCGGCCTGTTCCGGGACCTGGTTTATATCCTGGTCCTGGCCGTCATCGTAGCCTGCCTGTCCATAAACAAAATGAAAGCCAGGCTTATAAAATAACTTTAGCGCGACCTCCGACGGAGACCGTACGGGCCGGAACGCAAAACACGCTCGGCCACACCGTGGCCTCGCTCGGTATTCGCCCGGCGCGCTTATGCAAGCGCCGGGCTCAACGACGGTTTTGCTAACCCGGCCCGCACGGTCTACGCTGCGGGTTTTTTGACGTTACTCCAGCACTTTTCTGGCCAGGCGGTGCAGGTCCTCGTTCGCCAGGGCCTGCGCTTTTTTCTTTATTACGCGGGAGAAATATTCTTTTTCGGTCTTGGTCATCTTCTTGCGGCGCAGTTTCCTGAGGAAAAGCTCTTTCTGGCGGGGCGTGAAGATCCGGGAGACGGCCAGTTCCAGGTCCAGCTTTTCCGCGGCTTCGCCGGCGGGCTTTACGGGTCTGCCGGCCGGTTTCGGCCGCTTCAGGAAATTCGCCCTCACATTTTCAGGCAGGATGGCTATCTCCCCTATCGTTAATTCCTGGCCGGAACCTAGTTTGTCCCGGAAATGGTTTATCAGCCTGGCCGGGAAATCGCCGAAAAGCCTTTTAGTCCACTTGAACTTAAGCCCCAGGCTCTCATATAGCCCAAGGGACAAGAAGATCAGCAGTTTCATGTCCTTGCTTTCGCTTTCATCCAGACAGGCGGCTGTCTCCTCATAGCTGAACTCTCCCGTCTCGGCGGCGTTGGCGAGCATGACGGGAAAAGCCTCCCAGAACCTCCGGTCGCGGCTTTGGACGACCTCCGCCAGTGTTTTGGCTGCATCGGCGCGGCCGGAAGGCTCCGAAAGCCGGAAACCCAGTTCGGCCGCTCTTTTTATAAGGTCTTCATGCTCCATGACAAGGCTCCTGTTTTAATGCTTGACCATATTGAATTGTCTTTTTAAATACAACATATTGTATGTAATAGTACAAGATTTGTCCAGCGTATGCGGCAAGTGTTTTGCTGCGCGCTCCGGGCAGGGGAAGTGCCGGCACGCGCCCTTGCCAGTTCCCCTCCCGGTTTATCCCCGCTCGAAAAACGTTCCCGCCGGAGTAACTACTCAGGTTCGGGGGCGGCCGCGGCATGCCCTGAGCACCCGTTGCGGAAAGGGGGCCCCTAAAAAGGTGCCAGCCTCCTTTTTGCTGTGCACACATAATAAGGGCAGCAGGC
>JACQPH010000045.1 GCA_016207645.1 Elusimicrobiota bacterium | reverse complement strand
GGTAGTGGAGGGTTGGCCGGGGTTTTGTTTCGCGAACCCCTTGCGGAAGGGGGGGCCCCGCCGGGCGGGGGGAAACCGACGCAAGGGTTTCCATCTTCCGGGGTTCGCGGGGCAAAACCCCGGCCAGCCCGAACCCCGTATAGCGACCTGAGAAGTTACGAGTAGCGGCGGGGCGGGTTTTTCAAGGAGAAGCGCTGATTATGATAGAAGTTTCCAAAAAATGCATAGGCTGCACCAAGTGCGTGCCTGTCTGTCCTTTCGCGGCCATCACCATGATAGACAAGCTGGCCGTGATGAACGAGGCCTGCACCCTCTGCGGCGTCTGCGTCCAGGTCTGCCCGGTGCAGGCGATAACGATAACCCGCGAAGAAGCCTCGGCCAGGGATCTGTCCGGCTACAAGGGCGTCTGGGTCTACGTCGAGCTCGCGGAGACCGGCGACAAGACCCGCCCGAAAAAGATCAAGCAGGTCACCTTCGAGCTGCTGTCCGCCGCCCGCCGCCTCGCGGACGAGCTCGGCGAGGACGTCTGCGCGGTGTTGCTGACCGACAAGGACCACAATTACGAAAAAGAGCTCGGCGCCTACGGAGCCGACAAGGTGTACCTGCTGGAGCACGACGAGCTCTTCGAGTACAACACCGATATCTTCTCGAGCGTGATAGTCGGGCTGGTGACCTGCCATAAGCCGTCCATCATGCTCTACGGCGCCAGCATACAGGGCCGCGACCTCGCCCCGCGCGTGGCCGCCACCCTCTACGTGGGGCTGACCGCGGACTGCACCGGCCTGGCCATCAAGGACGGCCTCCTGCTCCAGTCCCGCCCCGCCTTCGGCGGCAATATCATGGCCGACATCCTGGCCCCCAAGTCCAGGCCGCAGATGTCCACCGTGCGCCCCAACGTCATGAAGATGAACGAACCGGTACTCGGCCGCTCGGCGGTGGTGGTGCGCGAGTCCGTCAAGATCGACAAGAGCCTGCGCCGCGTCAAGGTGGTGGAGCGGAAGATCTCCCACGACGCCGGCTCCGTGAAGATAGAGAACGCCGGCGTGATCGTTTCGGGCGGCCGCGGCATGAAGACGAAGGAGAAGTTCAGGCAGCTCGAGGAGCTCTCGAAGCTGCTCGGCGGCGCGGTGGGGGCCTCCCGCGCGGCCGTCGACCTGGGCTTCAAGGAGAAGGCCCACCAGGTGGGCCAGAGCGGCACCACCGTTTCTCCCAAGCTGTACCTTGCTTTCGGCATCTCGGGAGCGGTGCAGCATATAGTGGGGATGAAGGCCTCCGACGTGATAGTGGCCGTGAACAAGGACCCCAACGCCCCCATCTTCAACGTGGCCAAGTACGGCATAGTCGGGGACGTGCACGAAATAGTGCCCAGGCTGATAGAAGCGCTGAAGAAAGACGGACGTTAGGGCGCGCGGGCGTTCGGGAGTGCGGGCGCGGGCGCGCCGGCACTGGCGCCGGCGCGCTGGAACGCATATTGTGACTCTACTTAACAGGCTGCTGCTCATCGTCTTCGGGTCCGGGCTTATCCCGCTGGTCCCGGCCGGCCTCCTGCTTTTCTATTTTCAGTCCCGCGCCAGGCAGGACATCTCCAGCCTGCAGCGGAACGTGGCGCAGATGGGCTCCCTGATGATGGAGCGCGAGGCGCAGGACCTGTCGCGGCGTTTCGAACGGATGTGGGACACGGACGCCGCCTACGTAAGCCAGGCCGGCCTGGAGCGGGCTCTGAAACGCAACCCGGAATTCCTTTTCCTGGCCTTCATCCGCGCCGACGGCCGCGAGGCGCTGAGCGGCGGCGCTCCCGAGCTCAAGAGGTATTTCGGCTACCTGGACCTGGCCGGGGACGCGCAGTTCGTGAAGGCTTCCCGCGAGGGCCGGGCCGCGCTCGGCCAGTTCGAGCTGATCTACGACATGCCGGTCTGCCGCCTGGTCTACCCTATAGGCGGCGGCTATTACGCTTTCGCCGCCGTGAACCTGCGGGACCTCTTCGTCAAGCTGCGCTCCCAGCGCCTCGGCGCCACCGGCGGGCTGCTGCTCTCCGACGCCGCCGGCAACGCCCTGGTGCTGTCGGGCGCCTTCGAGCGGTTCAACAGGGGCGAGGTCCGCGATATCCTCAGGCGGGGGGCGGTCTTCGAGATAGACGGCAAATACGGGCCCTATATAGGCGCGGCTTCCCGGGTGCGCGGCCTGGACCTCTTCGTGATAGCCCTGGAGAACCGGGCCGAGGCTTTTTCCGGCGTGAACCGGATCTCCTGGCTGATGGCCTTTTTCCTCCTGGCCGTGGTAACCGTATTCTATTTCTCGGCGCTGCTTTTCACGCGCCGGCTGGCCGGCCCGGTGGCGGCCCTGCTGAACGGGGCGGGGCGCGTCTCGGCCGGGGAGTTCAAGGTCCCGGTGAGCGAAGAGACCGAGTTCTCCGAGCTTTCCGCGCTCCTGCGCGCCTTCAATTCGATGATGCGCGAGATGGACCGCTACCACGGCATACAGGTGGAGAAGGTCTTCGAGGAGAAGCGGAAGCTGGAGCTGCTGGTCAGCCTGATACACGACGCCATCATCCTGGCCGACATGCGCGGGGAACTGCTTTACGCCAACGCCGCCGCCAAGGCCTTGCTGGGCCCGGAAGCCGCCGCGCCCGGCGAGAACGAGAAGCTCCGGCGCGCCATAGCGGACCTGGTCTACAAAAAGTCCTCCTCCGGCGCCGGCGTGGTGGAACTGGAGCGCGACGGGGAAAAGAAGTTCTACCGCGCCAGCATCCAGACGCTTTCCGCCAGGACGCAGAAGCCGGCGATCTTCATGGTGCTCAGGGATATCACGCTCGAGAGCAGGATCCAGAAGATGAAAGAGGAGTTCTTCCACTCGGTCGCGCACGACCTGCGCGCGCCCCTGCTCACGATGCAGGGCTATATCAAGCTGCTGGAAAGGGAATTCCCGCCGGAGGCCAGGCAGTCCGGCTACGTCAGGAACGTCAGGGATTCCAGCGACAGGCTGTTCAAGCTGCTGGAGAATATCCTGGATATCTCGCGCATGGAAGCCGGCCAGCTGAAGCCGGACCTCAAGCCGCTCAAAGCGGCCGAGTTCCTCTCTTCCGCGGCCGAGAGCTTCAGGGCCATTTTCGAGGAGAAGGGGATCTCGCTCTCGGTGGAGACGGCCGGCGCCGGTACCGCGGAGTTCTCGGCCGATTCCTCGCTGCTGCGCCGGGTCGTGGAGAACCTCCTTTCCAACGCCTGGAAATTCACCCCGAGGGGCGGGAAGGTCACGGCTTCGGCCGCCGCCGTGAACGGCGGCCTGGTCTTTACCGTCTCCGATACGGGCCCCGGCCTGCCTCCGGACCAGCTGGAGGCGGTCTTCGAGAAATACAAGCGGCTCAAACCGGCGGAGGGCGAAGCCGGCTTCGGCCTGGGCCTGGCCATCTCCAGGAAAATAGTGGAGCTGCACGGCGGCAGGATCTGGGCGGAAGGTCCGCCCGGAGGGATGTTCCGGTTCACGGTAAAATAGGCGGTCAATAAGAGGGTTATCAAAATGAAAACAACTGTCCCCGGTAATACGAAGTTCTACATAGGCACCGCTGTTTTTTCCTTCCTCTGGCTTTTCTTCTCCGTGGTTATTCCGGCCACGAAACCGATAGACTACACCTGGAACCACTTTATAGTGAACTTGCCGCAAATGCTGTCCTGGCTGGATTGGAGTTCCGATTCTCTTTCCAATACCTTCCTTTTCGGCAAGTATCTCAATAAACCGTCCAATCCGAAGATAACGATAACCGCCATCGACGAGCTCACTCTGGACCGCTACGGCTGGCCTCTCAAGAGGCGCTATTACGGCGAACTGGTGGAGAAACTTAACAAGTACGGGGTTAAAGGCATAGTATTCGACGTGATACTCTCCAAGTCCGAGCGCGATATTCCCGAGGACAACAGGCAGTACGTGCAGGCCGTGGCCCGGGTCGGGAACGTGGTCAACCTGGTCCATATCGACCTGGATACCCTGAAGATAAAGCCCCCTATCGACGGCCTCGCCGGGGCCAGCGCCATTATCGCCCAGCCGCATGTCGACCTTACGCTGGACAACGACGGGCAGGTGAGGCGCTATATGCCTTTTTACGGCAAGGACACCGATTTCGACGGCAACGCCGACGACTGGATGACTTATTCGAAAGCCGGCCTGAAGGACGTAAAGTGCTGGAAGGAATGCGCCGACATCGCGATCCCCTCCATCGGGCTGGCTTCCTACGCGATCTATTCCGGAAAGTCGCTTTCCCAGCTTTTCGTGGAATACGGCGGCGAGAGAACGCTGAATTACCGGGACTACATCAGCCGCAAACTTCATCCCGGCTGGGATAAGGACAAGAAGAGCATCAAGTCTTCGAGCTACAGGCATATCTCCTTCGCGGATATCCTGAGCGGCCAGCTCAGCAAAGAGGAAAAAGAAGCCCTGAAGGGCGGGGTGACCCTGGTCGGCTCCACGGCTATCGGCGCGTTCGACCACATGCCCAGCCCGTTATCGAAGCAGCTGCCGGGCGTCGAGGTCCACGCTACGTTCACCGACAACCTGCTGGCGGGCGATTTCCGCGAGCCGCTGACCGTGACCTATACCGTGCTCCTGGTCCTGCTGCTGCCCTGGCTGCCGGTTTACCTGCGCAGGCATTCCCTGGCCCTGCTGATCTCGGTCTGTTTCACGGTCATAGGGGCCATGTGCGTGATCGACGTCGTGCTGCTTGCCCATAACGTCCTCATGCCTTTCGGCTCGGTGCTGTTGTCCCTTTTCCTTCCTTTCGCCTATATAACGGTCGATAAGGGCCTGGCCGAGGGCCGCGAGAAGAAGTGGATCAAGAACACTTTCGGGCAGTACCTGTCCCCCAAGGTGGTCGAGCTCATCACCAAGGACCCGTCCAAGCTCTCCCTCGGCGGCGAGAAGCGGGACATGACCGCTTTCTTCCTGGACCTGGCGGGCTTCACCACCATGTCGGAGAAGATGACGCCCGAGGAACTGACCTCCATGCTCAACGAATACCTGTCCGCCTTCACCGAGATCATCCTCAAGCACGACGGCACGGTGGACAAATACATCGGCGACTGCATCGTGGCTTTCTGGAACGCCCCGCTGGACCAGGCGGACCATAAGAAGCTGGCGCTGCTGGCGGCCGTCGACTGCCAGGTGGAGATGGCCCGCCTGAACGAGGCGCTCACACAGTACACTATAAAACCCGCGGCGCGCGTGGGCGTGAACTCGGGCCCGATGGTCGTGGGCAACATGGGCTCCAAGACCAGGCTGTCCTACACCGTGATGGGCGACGCGGTGAACCTGTCCTCCCGCCTGGAGGGCGCAAACAAGTTCTTCCACTCCAAGATCATGACCAGCGAGGAGACCTTCGGGGGACTGAAAGACTTCTTCGACCACCGCTACCTCGGCAGCATCCGCGTGGTCGGCAAGGCCATCCCGGTGAAGGTGTACGAACCCTTCGCCCGCAAGGGCAACGCGGCGCCGGAGGTCAAGGCCATGCTCGGACACTACGAGGCCGGCATAGAGAAGTTCTACAAGGCCGACTACGCCGGTTCGCTGAAGGATTTCCGGGCCGCGCTGGCGGCCCGCCCTAACGACGGGCCCTCGCAGTTCTACATAGAGCAGGCGGAGCTGTACATAAAGGAGCCGCCAAAGGACTGGGACCAGTCCTTCAACCTGACCTCAAAGGGCTAAATGATCATCTTCTGGCGCCTTTTACTCTCGCACCTGCTGGCGGACTTCACGCTGCAGCTCGACGTCGTCAACCGCATGAAGCGCAAGAACGTGTGGGGCATGCTGCTGCACTGCCTGACCCACTTCGTCGTGTCAGCGGCCCTGACCTGGAACTACCTCCCGGAGACCTGGGTCAGGCTGGGGCCGCTGCCGGTGAACGGCTGGGGGGCGCTGGGGCTGATGCTGGCCGCGCATTTCCTGATAGACGAACTGCGGATCTACAGCATGAAGTCCCTGCGCTTCAAGGACAACACGGTCAGCTTCCTGACGGACCAGATACTGCATTTCTACGTGCTGTTCATGATCTCCCCGGTGAACATCGAGGGGCCCGGCCTGCTGCTGGGGGAGAAATGGTCGGCCATCGCCGTGATGCTGGTGATGGTCACCCATTTCACCACCGTGCTGGTCTACTTCTTCGAGAAGGACATGTTCGGAATGGCCTTTCCGCACTTCGACGAGAAATACTTCCTCATCTTCGAGCGGGTGGTGCTCTGGGCCTTTTTCTTCGCGGCCGGCTACTGGTGGATCCCTTTCGCCCTGGCCTGGATCTTCCAGATCTTCTACATAAAGCGGAAGCGCATCATCGACATGTCCCGCGTCAACATCTGGCTGAGCGTGGCGATCACGCTCCTGCTGGGCGCCTGGACCAGGTACGTGTATTACGGCTACCTATAGGCGGTCCCGAGGATACGATTATGATCATCAAAGTGGGCGGAGACGCCCTTGCTATCGAAGACGTGGTCAGCGTCGCGCGGCACGGCGCGAAAGTGGCTTTGAGCCCCGCGGCCGCGGCGCGCATCAGGAAATGCCGCGCCATGCTGGAGAAGAAGATCACGGCCCGCGAGATAATGTACGGCGTGAATACCGGCATAGGCGAATTCTCCGAGCTGGTGCTCACCGACGAGCAGGTCAAGCAGTTCCAGCGCTACCTGATCTACAACCATGCCGCCGGCATAGGCAAGCCGGCCCCCGTCGAACACGTGCGCGCGGCCATGCTGCTGCGGATAAGCGTCCACAGCAGGGGGCATTCCGGCTGCCGGCCTGAAATAACCCTGGCCTACGTGGCTATGCTCAACAAGGGGCTTACGCCGGTAGTCTGCGAGAAGGGCAGCGTGGGCGCCTGCGGCGACCTGGCTCCCATGAGCCAGCTGGCCCTTTCTCTCATGGGCGAGGGTGAATGCTTCTACCGGGGCAGGCGGATGCCCACCAGGGCGGCCATGAAGAAGGCGGGCATCCCCGTCCCGGGGCTGCAGGCGCGCGACGGCCTCGCCGCCATAAACGGCTCCAACCTGCTGACCGGCATGGGCTGCCTGGAGCTCTACGACGCGGAGCGCTGGGTCAAACAGGCCGAGATCACGGCGGCCATGTCCCTGGAGGCGCTCATGGCCAACATGAAGCCGTACGACACCCGCCTGCACGAGCTGCGGGGTTTCAAAGGCGCCATCACCTCCGCCGCGAATATCCGCTCCGTGGTGGCCGGTTCCGACCTGGTCACCGGGAAGCTCAAAGTGAAAGTGCAGGACGCCTATTCCATGCGCTCCACCCCGCAGGTCATCGGCGCTTTCCGGGACCACCTCGCCTTCGCCCGCGAACAGTTCGAGATAGAGATCAACGGCGTGGCCGATAATCCCATTTTCCTGCCGGAGAGCGACACCGTGCTCACCGGCGCCAATTTCCAGGGCACCCCGGTCAGCATGCCCCTGGATATGGTGGGGGCCGGCGTCACCATGGTGTCCGTGCTCTCCGAAAGGCGCCTGAACCGCCTGCTGAACCCGGCCCTGAGCGTAGGACTGCCGGCTTTCCTGACCAAGGGCGCCGGGATGTTCTCCGGCCTGATGCTCAGCCAGTACACGGCGGACATGCTGGTGGTGGAGCAGCGCATACTGAGCGCGCCCTCCTGCATCCAGTCCATCCCCGCGGCCGCGGACCAGGAGGATTTCGTCAGCATGGGCATGAACGCGGCGCTCAAGACGAGGCAGATCCTCGACAACGCCTGCGGCGTGCTGGCCATAGAGATGATAGCCGCCGCGCAGGGCGTGGATTTCAGGCATTTCCGCGCCGGTGACGGCACGCGCGCCGCCCATGCCGCCATCCGCAAAGTGGTCAGGCACCTGGACGAGGACCGGCCTCTTTTCATAGACCATAACGCCATGACCGAGGCCGTAAGGAAGTGCTCGGTCCTGGAGGCCGTGGAAAAAGAGATAGGCGCGCTGAAGAGCTCCTGGTAACGAGGATATGATCATGGCTTCACCGAAGATCGAAGAGCGGGTCATCCGCGCGGCGCGGGGCAATAAGCTCTCCTGCAAAGGCTGGCAGCAGGAGGCGGCCCTGCGCATGCTGATGAACAATCTGGACCCGGAAGTGGCCGAGCGCCCCGAAGACCTTATCGTCTACGGCGGGCGCGGCAAGGCCGCCCGCAACTGGGACTGCTATCACGCCATAGTTTCCTCCCTGCGGGGCCTGGAGAACGACGAGACCCTGCTGGTGCAGTCGGGGAAGCCCGTAGGGATACTGCGCACGCATGAATATTCACCGCGCGTTATCATAGCCAATTCCAATCTTGTGGGGAACTGGGCGAACTGGGAGACCTTCGACGAGCTGGAAAAGAAAGGCCTGATGATGTACGGCCAGATGACGGCCGGCTCCTGGATCTATATCGGCACGCAGGGCATCCTGCAGGGCACCTACGAGACCTTTGCCGCCTGCGCGCGCAAGCATTTCGGCGGCGACCTGGCCGGGAAACTTACCGTCACCGGCGGGCTCGGCGGCATGGGCGGCGCCCAGCCCCTGGCCGTGACCATGAACGGCGGAGTGGCGCTGATAATCGAGGCCGACGAGACGCGCATACAGAAGCGCCTGGACACCGCTTATGTGGACATAATGAGCCGCGACCTGGACGAGGCCCTGCGCCTGGCCGCCGCGGCCCTGAAAGCGAAGAAGCCGCTTTCCATCGGCCTGCTGGGCAACTGCGCCGAGGTGCTGCCGGAGCTGGCCCGCCGCGGCGTGAAGATAGACGTGCTGACCGACCAGACCTCGGCGCACGACCCGCTGAAAGGCTATATCCCGAAGGGCTACGGCGTGAAGGAAGCCGACGCCCTGCGCCGGGCGGACCCGGATAAGTACCTGAAGCTCGCCATGGGATCCATCGCGCTACACGTCGAGGCCATGCTGAAGCTCCGGAAGGCCGGCGCCGTCGTTTTCGACTACGGCAACAATATCCGCACCATGGCTTTCAAGCAGGGCGTGAAGCGCGCTTACGACTTCCCCGGCTTCGTGCCGGCCTATATCCGCGACCTTTTCTGCGAGGGGAAAGGCCCTTTCCGCTGGGCCGCCCTCTCCGGCGACCCGCAGGACATCGCCGTCACGGATAAACTCGCGCTCGAGCTGTTCCCCGGTGACGAGCATCTGCGCCGCTGGATGGACCTCGCTTCCAGGAAGGTGAAGTTCCAGGGCCTGCCTTCGCGCATCTGCTGGCTGGGCTACGGCGAGCGCCACCTGATGGGCCTGCGCATCAACGACCTGGTGAAGAAGGGGAAGATCTCGGCGCCTATCGTGATAGGGCGCGACCACCTGGATTCCGGCTCCGTGGCCAGCCCTTTCCGCGAGACCGAATCCATGAAGGACGGCTCCGACGCCATAGCCGACTGGCCTATCCTTAACGCCCTTATCAATACCGCTTCCGGGGCCAGCTGGGTCTCTTTCCACCACGGCGGCGGGGTGGGCATGGGCTATTCCCTGCACGCCGGGCAGGTGACCGTGGCCGACGGCACGAAAGAGATGGCGCTGCGGCTGGAGCGGGTGCTCACCAACGACCCGGCCATGGGCGTGCTGCGCCACGCCGACGCCGGCTACAAGCTGGCTTCGGATTTCGCCAGAAAGAAAGGCGTGAAGATACCGATGCTTAAATAAATTACGGAGGAAACGACTCATGGCTTCTGAATTCAGTTTCGACGTGGTTTCAAAGGTGGAGTATACGGTGGTGGACGAGGCTATAGCCATCGCCATGAAGGAAGTGATCAACCGCTACGACTTCAAGGGCTCCAATTCGGAGATAAACTTCGACAAGAAGGCCAATGTCATAATGCTGCAGTCCAGCGACGCCTACAAGGTGAAGGCCCTTTACGACGTGCTGCTGACGAAGATCTCCAAGCGCGGCCTGCCGGTCAAGAATTTCGAGGCGCAGAAGGTGGAGAGCGCCCTGGGCGGGACGGCCAAGCAGGCCGTGAAGGTGCAGCAGGGCATCCCCCAGGAGAAAGCCAAGGAGATAGTCAGGGCGATAAAAGACCAAAAGCTCAAGGCCAATGTCTCGATCCAGGGCGACGCGCTGCGCGTCACCTCCAAGTCCAAGGACGAGCTCCAGAACGTGATGGCCCTGCTGCGCGG
Organism: Elusimicrobiota bacterium; assembly: GCA_016207645.1. Lineage (GTDB taxonomy): Bacteria > Elusimicrobiota > Elusimicrobia > Elusimicrobiales > UBA9959 > UBA9959. The sequence continues at coordinate 63,425 of JACQPH010000045.1, read as the reverse complement.
CGGGGATTACGGGATAACCCTCCAGTTCGAGAATTTCAGATAATGGCCACCCTCTTCACCGGTATCAAACAGCTCCTCACCTTCGCCGGAGACGCCGTTCCCCGCGCGGGGGAAGCCATGCGCGAGATAGGGCTGGTGAAGAACGCCGAGGTGCTGGTGGAGAACGGGCTCATAGAGGCGGCCGGTCCGCGGTCCGTAGTGTCCCGCCACCGCCTGGCTAAAAAAGCCAGGAAGGTGGAGGTCAACGGGATCTGCCTGCCAGGTTTCGTGGACAGCCATACCCACGCCGTTTTCGCCGAGCCGCGCCTCAAGGATTTTTCGATGCGCGCCGCCGGGGCCTCCTACCAGGAGATAAAGGCCGCCGGCGGGGGGATACTTTCCAGCATAGGGGCGGTGCGCCGGCAGTCCCGGAGGGCCATGGCGGAGCAGCTCGCCGCGCGGGCCGCGGGTTTCCTCGCCTGCGGCACCACCACGGCAGAGGTGAAGAGCGGCTACGGCCTGAGCCTGGAATCCGAGCTGAAAATGCTGCGGGCCGTGCGCGAGGCGCAGAAGCTCACCCCTCTTGAAATGCTGCCCACCCTGCTGGCGGCGCACAGCGTGCCGCCGGAGTTCAGCGGCGACGCGGCGAAGTACCTGGCCTATGTCACGGCGGAGATCCTGCCTAAGGCCGCCGCCGAAAAGCTGGCCGTCTTCGCGGATATCTTCTGCGAGAAGGGCTATTTCACCCCGGAGCAGACCACGGCCTACCTGAAGGAAGCCGCCAGCCTGGGCCTGAAGCCCAAGGTACATTCCGAGCAGCTTTCCAACTACGGCGGCACCCGCGCCGGGATAGCGGCGGGGGTCCTCAGCGCGGACCACGCCGACCATGTCTATGCGCAGGACATAACGGCCATGCGCGAGGCGGGGACCATAGCGACGCTGCTGCCGGCTTCCAATTATTACCTCGGCCTGACGAAATACCCGCCGGCGCGCGAGCTTATCGCCGCGGGCGTGCCCGTGGCCCTGGCTACGGATCTCAATCCCGGCACCTGCCCCTGCTGGAACATGCAGTTCGTCCTGTCCGCGGCCTGCACCCATTGCGGCATGACGCCGGAGGAGGCCTTTTGCGCCGCCACGGTGAACGGGGCCTGGGCGCTGGGCATAGGCGACAGGGTGGGCAGCGTGGTCCCCGGCCTGCAGGCCGACCTGGCCTTCTATAAAGCGGACGATTACCGGGAGCTCTGCTATTATTTCGGCGCCAGCCAGTGCTCGATGACGGTGAAGAAGGGGAAGATCGTTCACGGCGGGCGATAACTATACGATGAAGATCGTCCTTTTCGATATCGACGGCACCCTGATCAAAGCGGGGGGAGCGGGAGGCCGGGCGCTCGATAAAGTAATAAAGGACATGTTCGGCGTCGAACATGCCTGCGATAAGGTCTCATGGCAGGGCTGTACCGATAAGGAAAACTTCAGCCTGGTCTTCAAGTACGCCAGCGGCAAAAAGCCGTCCGCCAGGCAGTTCCGGGAGATGGAACTTCAATATCTAAATTTACTTCCCGCTGAAGTAAAGAGGTCCATAAGGTCCGGGAATTATTCCAGGCTGAACGGAGCGGAAAAATTCCTGGCTAAGCTTTCCGGCCGCAGGGACGTGCTGGTAGGCCTCGGCACCGGCAACCTGAAGGACGGGGCCTTCATAAAACTCGAACCGTCCGGCCTGCTGAAGCATTTCGCCTTCGGCGGCTACGGCTGCGATTCCCGCCACCGGAGCGAAGTGCTGGAAAAGGCCGTGGAGCGGGCCGGGAGGCTGGCCGGTGTTAAAATAAGCCCGCGCGAGGTCTTTGTGATCGGCGACACCCACCGCGACGTCGAGGCTGCGAAGGAAGCCGGTTACCACAGCGCCGCCGTGCTGGAAGGTTTCGGCGACCGGCGGCTTATCATGCGCTCCAACCCGGAACTGCTGGCCAAGGACTTTTCGCGCCTGAAGCCCTGGCTTATCTGGCTGGGCCTGGAAAAAGATCCGAAGGGCGTGCGCCGCGGCACCTATATCTGCCCCGACTCGCCCATAGAGCACGCGCATTACGGCCGCACCGGCCTGGACCTGCGCGACATAGAGCTCGGGATGAAGCGCCTGCGGGAAGCCAGAAAAAAAGTCAAGGGCCGGGGAAAATGAACATCGGAGAAACGCTCACCTACGGCGACATAGCCGAGATCCCCGCCCTGCTGGAAAAATTCTCCGCGCGCTCGGGCTCTCTTAAGAAACTTGCCCTCCGGTCCGGGGACAAAGCCGTCTACCTGGTCGGGCGCGGCTCTTCCGGCACCGCCACGCTGTTCGCCAAGTATATCTGGGAGGCCTACGCCGGCACCATCACCAATTTCATCCACCCGCACTCCATCTTCGAGGCCAGGAAGCCGCTGAATTTCAAGGGCCAGGCCGTCTGGGCCTTTTCGCAGTCCGGCCGCAGCCAGGACATCACGGCCTGCCTGGAGAAGCTGATGAAATGGGGGGCGAAAGGCGTAGCCGTCACCAACGAGGCCGACCTGGCGAACAACCCGCTGGCGCGCCTGGCCGGGCGGCATATCCTGCTTTCGGATTCCAGGGAGGTCCCGGTGGCGGCCACCAAGAGCTTCGAGCTGCAGCTCTGGGCCGTGCTGTGGACGGCGCAGGCCTGGAGCCGCTGCTTTTCCGCGAAGGATTTCAGGGACACAGTGGCCGCGGCCCGCGAAGCCGTGCGGGACGATCGCGGCGGGGTGGAACTCCTGGCCGGGATAAAGAAAGCCCGTATGCTGGGCTTCGTCGGGCGCGGGCCTTATAACGCCGTGGCCGAGGACTCCGCCCTCAAGTTCAGGGAGATGGCCAAGTCCCACGCCCTGGGCTATTCGGCCGCCGAGTTCCTGCACGGCCCCGTAGGCGCCTATACCGCCAGGGACCTGGTCTTCCTGTTCACCCCTGCCGACAGGCTGCCGGAGGATATACTGAAGGTCAAAAAAGCGCTGGATGAGCGCGGCACGCCCTGTGAAATAGTGCGGCCGGGAAAGCTCAAATTCCCTTTCAGCTGCATCCCCGTGGATATCCGCATGAAGCTGCTGGCCCTGCGCCTTTCCCTTTCCAAAGGCCTGAACCCCGACAACCCCAAAGGCCTGAACAAAGTCACCCAGACTTTCTGAGCAGCCTGTTCTGAGCGCGGCCCGGATAAAGGGCCCAGTGCCGGCGGGCCGAAAGACGCCGCCCGGCAGGTACTTTCGGCTCATACGGCTCCGCTCCGTATTTGATTGAATTAGCTCATGAAGATCCGCATCGCCGCGCTGACCGCGCTCCTCCTCTCTATAGCTTCCTCCGGTTCCGCTTTCGACCTGCCGGGCCTGGTCAAGGGCGCACGTTTGCCCGGCCTGCCGGCCGCGACTTCCCCGCAAGTCCCGGGGGATATCGAGGCCCTCCGCGCGGAGGCTGCCGCCGACCCGGCCGCGTTCATCGACGGGCATACTCCGGCCGAGGTAAGCCTGGCTTTCGGCCTGCCGTTGAATTCCGACGAAGCGGAAGCGTACGGCCTGCCTGCTTCCCGGTACCTTATAAGCAGCGCCAAGGCCAAGCTGGCGCCCGTGCGCATCGTCATAGACCTGGGCGCGCAGCGGCTGAACGTGGAGGGGCCCGAGTTCAGCAAGGTCTTCAAAATATCCTCCGGGTTACCGCCCAAATACGGCACGCCGGGCAGCGGCAAATGCTTCGCGCCGGATTTTATAGAGGAGATGCACTATTCCAGCCTTTACAACAAGGCGCCCATGCCCAATTCCATCTTCTTCAACGGCAATATCGCCATACACGGCACCGAAGCGGAATGGCTGCTGGGCAAGACCGCTTCCCACGGCTGCATAAGGCTGTCAAAGGCGAACGCTAAGACCCTTTACGAACTCGTAAAGGCGAACGGCAAGTCCAAAGCCAGCGTCTGCGTGGAAGGGAAGACCCCGGTCCCGGCCCGATAGTTTTCCCGTAAATTAAAAAAGCCCGCGTTCACAAGAACGCGGGCTTTTCACGCCCGGGGATCAAAAATTCTTCCAGAGCTTCTTCGCCAGTTCCGCGGATTTGCGGGTGACTTCCTCCTCGTCCAGGTCCAGTTTCAGCTTCTTGCCTTCCATGAGCACCCGCCCGGCGGCTATGGTGGTGTCCACCGCGCTCTGGCTTATGCCGAATATCAAATGGCCGTAGAAGTTGGAGGCGTCCAGCGGCGTGGGGGGCAGATAATCCATTATCGCCAGGTCGGCGGCGAAGCCTTCCTTCAGCTCGCCCAGCCCCTTGAAGCAGCGGTTCGCGATCTTCGCGTTGTTGACCAGCAGGGCGTTGCCCGCTTCCATGAAGCCCTGCGACGGGTCCCGCTTCAGATGCTGAAGCCAGAGGGCGGAACGCGCTTCCTCCAGCATGTTCACGGTCATGGCGTCGGTGCCGAGACCCACCAGCACGCCGGCGGCCGACATCTTTACCAGGTCGGCGATGCCGACGGAGTTGTTGGCGTTCGACTGCGGGTTGTGCACCACGGCGGTGCCTGTTTCTTTGAGTATATCTATCTCCGCCTCGTTGACGTGCACGCAGTGGGCGGCTATGGACTTTCTGCCCAGTATGCCGAAGTCGCGCAGCCTTTCCACGACGCGCAGTTTGTGGTGGGATTCGCAGTGCAGCTGGTCCGCCTGGGACTCGGCGGTATGGATATGGAAGCCGGCGCCCTGCTTATGGCCGCGGTAGGCGGCTTCCTCCAGCGTCTCGTCCGAAATGGTGAACGAGGCGTGCAGGCCGAACATGGCCTTCACTGTGTTGTCGTTCCGGACGGCCGAGGCCGTTATGAAGGCGGAATTCTCGTCGAGCCCCTCCCTGGCCTTCTCCTTCCCGTCGCGGTCCGAAACCTCGTAGCAGAGGCAGGCGCGCAGGCCGGCCTCCCTGACCGCCTTTTCCACCGCCGCCAGCGAGCCGGTGATGGCGAAGGGGCTGGCGTGGTGGTCCAGCAGGGTGGTGGTGCCTTTGCGCACCGCGTCGATGAGCGGTATCAGGGCGCTGTAGTAGGAGTCCGCGTTGGTGAGGTTCTTGTCCAGCCGCCACCAGAGGTTGTTGAGTATCTCCACGAAATTCCTCGACGGGGCCGCCTTCCCGAGCCCGCGGGCGAAGGTGCTGTAGAAGTGCATATGGGCGTTTATGAAGCCCGGCATGATCAGCTTGCCCGAAGCGTCGATAACTTTCGAATACTTCCCTTTGAAGCTGCTCCGGGGGGCTATTTTCTTTATGAGGCCGTCCTCTATAAGCAGGGCGTGGCCGGACAGCACCTTGTTTTTTTCCCCGAGAGTAACTATGGTCCCGTTCTTTATCAGTATGGTCTTTTTCATGGTTTATTCCGGACAAACCCTGAGCTCCTCCGCGGTGCGCTTGCGCATCTTCAGCGCGCCGGAGAAGCATTTCTTGACGCAGAGCGAGCAGCCTATGCACTTCGAGGCGTCGAACTTAGGCACCTTGTCCCCGTCCAGCTTCACCGCCAGGTAGCCGCAGCGCGCGCAGTTGCCGCAGTGGCGGCAGAGCTCCGCGTCCACCGACGGGATGTTCTTTACCGGGGTGAGGTCGGGGAAGTTCGTCACGGGCCCGGGCAGGGCGCAGCCGATGAATTCCTCGACTGACTTGTAGCCTTTCTCCTCGAGCATGTGGCTGAGCCCCCAGTTGAGCTCGTCTATGATGCCGAAGCCGTGCTTCATGACCACGGTGCAGAACTGCACCGACTTCGCGCCGAGCGCCAGGAAATGCGCGGCGGCCTTGTAGTCCATGGGCCCGCCGTTGCCGGAGATGGGCACGCCCAGGTTCACGGCCTTGGAGATGGTGAGATTGCTGATGGGGGCCACGCCCTCGCCGCTCATGCCCACCACCATGCCTTCCTCCCATTTCCCTTTCCCGGACAGGCGCTTGCGGAAAGCCAGAGCCGGGAAGGAATTGGCCAGCGTTATGCCGGCCTTCTTATGCGGGTATCCGGCGTAAACCCGCTTTATAGCGTTCACCACCTGCCAGATGGCGGTGACGGCGCCGGTCAGCTTGAAAAGCTTCGGCACTTCGGGGTCGGAAACTTCCATCACCCAGCCTATGATCCTGGCGGACAGCTCGGGGTCCTGCGAAACGATATCGCCCTTGGTGCCGTCGCCGCCCTGCGGGCAGGAGAGGGAATATTCTATAGCCATAGCCCCGGCTTTTTCCAGCTTAAGGGTATTCGACTGCCAGGCTTTCCTGTCGGCCTCGTCGTTCCCGGTCACCGGGCCGCCGGTGGAGGCCGCGGTGAGGCGGTCCGGGTATTCCTTCACCAGCCTGGCCACTTCGGCGCAGACCCGGTCCAGCGGGTGGCCCGACACGTTGTCGGAATTGCCGTAGGTGCTCTCGCTGAAGGTGACCATGTACTCCGAGGGGATGTGTATGTGCAGCCCGTCGAAGGCGGTCTTCATCACCACGCCGGGCCAGCCGGCCTCGTAGGCGCGCTTCACCTGGTCGTAGCCGTCCGAGTGGGGGGAGGCGGAGATAAGGAACGGGGAAAGCAGCTTGCGGCCGAAGAAGTCGGTGCTCAGGTCCACCGGCAGCATGTTCCTGCCTTTCAGGATGACGGCGCTTTTCTTGTCGGTGGACCAGGAATCGGTCCTGCCGCAGACCTTCCGCGTATAGGCCAGTTCGCCGTTCATGATGTTCTTTTCATAGGCGCTCATGGCCCCGGGGAACAACCCGGCGCGCGGGACGGGCTTGCCGCCGCGCAGGTAGGCGTCGGCCTCGAGGGCGGCGTTCTTGGCCGAGGCCACGGCTTCCACCACGGTGGAGGCGCCGTTGCGGCAGTCCCCGGCGAGAAAAACGCCCTTCTTCTTCCTGTCGGTGAAGACCGGCAGGTTCTTTATGGCCAGCACCACGAAGTCTATGTCGGAGCGGACCTGGCAGGACCCCTTGATATCGTTAGCCTTCTCGTCCAGGCGGGCCACGGTGATGCCGTTTATCCTCTTTCCGGCGGCCAGAATGCCGGTTATGCGGGATTTGGCGTTTATGTTCACCCCGGCCCCGATGAGGTCGTGCAGTTCCTTCTGCGAAAGCTGGATATGGCCTATGTTCTTCCGGGTGAAGATCTCCGCTTTATGCGCCCCGGCTTCCAGCGCCGTCATCGCGCAGTCGGCCGCCACGGCCCCGCCGCCTATCACGGCCACGTTCTTCCCCTTGAGCGGATATTTTTTCCGGTTCGCCAGGAATTCCAGTCCTTCCACTCCCAGGCCCTCGTTGGGGATATTCAGCCTTATCTGGTCCGCCACGCCGGCGGTCACTATGACCGCCCCGTATTTTTTCAGCAGCGAGGCCGGGTCCTTTACCGCCGAGCCGGTCTTGATAGAGATGTCGCCCAGCGTTCTTACGAATTCTATCTCGGTGCGGAGTACTTCCGCCGGCAGGCGCTTTTCCGGTATAAGATTACAGGCGCCGCCGGTCTTCTTAGCCTTTTCAAAAATGTCCACTTTGTAGCCCAGCTGCGCCAGCGTGCCGGCCGCGCCTAAACCGGCAGGCCCGGCGCCCACTACGGCGACTTTCTTCCCGTTGGGCTTAGCCGGCCTGAATTCGGGCATCATCCCCAACTCCTTGGCTTTCTGCACTACGGCGGCCTGCACCGCCGGTATGTTTATGGGGTTGTCGAAGATCTTCCGGGAGCAGGCCTTTACGCAGAACCAGTCGGGGCAGACCGCACCGCAGACGCCGCCGAAGGTATTGTGGCCCATGATCAGGGCGGCCGAGCGCTTGAAATCCGAATTCTCCATCTGCCGCACGGCCATGATGAAATCCCCCGGGGAGCAATCCGCCGGGCAGGCCGTCTTGCAGGGCTTCTCCTCGCAGTAGAGGCAGCGGTCCGCCTCGCTCTTGAGCTGCGCGTCGGAAAGGAATTTTATGGTCTTTTTCATGGCTTCTCCGGTTGCGGCCGTCTTTGCCCTTATCCTTATTTTACTATAATATTTTCAGCGGATAATAAACCCGTTCGGAGCAAAGAACCCCGTATGCCGACAAGATCCATCCTGATAAAGAACGCGCTGGTGCTGGCCACCATGGACGGGAAGGGCAGCGAGATAAAGGGCGGCGAAGTCTACATCGAGGGCGCGGAAATAAAGAAGGTCGGGAATGCTCTCAGGGTCAAAGCGGACGCGGTCATAGACGCGAAAGGCTGCGTCGTCCTGCCCGGTTTCGTCAACACCCATCACCACCTTTACCAGACGCTTACCCGCAATTTGCCCAAGGTGCAGGACGCCAAGCTTTTCGACTGGCTTATCTATCTTTACGACATCTGGAAGCATATCGACCCCGAGGCCGTCTACGCCAGCACCCAGGTCGGCCTGGGGGAGCTGCTGCTGACCGGCTGTACCACCAGTTCCGACCACCTTTACCTGTTCCCCGAAAAGGACAGCGGCTTCTTCATAGACACGCAGATAGAGGCGGCCCGCGAGCTGGGCATGCGCTTCCACGCCACGCGCGGCTCCATGTCCAGGGGCCGCTCCAAAGGCGGTCTGCCGCCGGACAGCGTGGTGCAGACCGAGGACTTCATCATGAAGGACTGCGAGCGGCTGGTGCGCAAGTTCCACGATCCGCGGAAGTTCGCCATGACCCGCCTGGCGCTGGCGCCCTGCTCGCCTTTCTCGGTCACCACGGAACTGCTGAAGCTCACCGCCGTGATGGCCAAAAAATGGGGGGTGCGTATGCACACCCACCTGGCGGAAACCATAGATGAAGAGGCTTTCTGCAAAAAGCTCTTTAAAATGCGCCCGTTGGAATACATGGAGTCCGTCGGCTGGGTTTCCGAGGGTAACGCCTGGTTCGCGCACTGCGTTTTCATAAACGAGGCCGAGGCGAAAAAAATGGGCGGGACCCGGACCGGTGCCGCCCACTGCCCCTGCTCCAATCTGCGGCTAGGCTCGGGCATAGCGCCCATCCGGATGTTCCTGAACCACAAGGTCCCCGTGGGCCTGGCCGTGGACGGTTCGGCCTCCAACGACTCCTCCGATATGCTGGGCGAGATACGCCAGGCCATGCTGGTGCAGCGAGTGAAGGCCGGCGTGGAAGCCATGCCGGCGCGGGACGCTTTCAGGCTGGCCACCCGCGGCGGGGCCTCGGTGCTGGGGCGCGACGACATAGGTTCCATAGAGCCCGGGAAGGCCGCCGATATAGCCGTCTTCGACGTAAGCGGGCTGGACTTCGCGGGTTCAAAGTCGGACCCGCTGGCCTCGCTGCTTTTCTGCGGCTGTTCCCACCGGACGAAATACACCATAGTCAACGGCAAAGTGGCGGTAAAGAACGGCCGCCTGGTCAATGTCGACGAGTTCAAGCTGGCGGAGCGCGCCAATAAAGCCGCCGCCAGGCTTTACCGGAAAGCCGGCTGCTGAAAGTCAGACCCCGTATAAAAAAAGAACACGCGCCGTAAGCGGCGCGTGTTCTTTCGTCTTGACCCGCCCGGTTTACTCCGCGGCCGGCTTGACCGCCGCTTCGGGAGCCGCGGCGGCCTTTGTCTTGGCGCCGGCGAAATCCCCGGCCTGTACGAAGGTGATGCCGGCCGGCAGTATGCGGCGCTTGAAGGCGTCCTGGATCTGCTGCGGCGTCAGCGCCTGCACCTTTTTCTCGAGAGCGCCGTACCAGGCCAGCGTGCGGCCCAGATATTCGTTGGACGCCAGGCGCATGACCAGCCTCTGGTCCTGGGAACGGTCCATCTTCTGGCGCTGCAGCCAGCCGGCCATGGCCTCCCTGGCCTCGCCGGCCTCGAAGCCGCTCTCTACGATGCGGGCGAGCTCCTCGCGGAAGGCCTTCTCCAGTTTCCCGGCGTTCTGCGGATTGAAGATGGCGTAACCCATGAAGCTCGCGTATTCGTCTTCGGGGCTAGCCGTCAGGACGGAGCCCACGCCGTAGCTCAGACCTTCCTTCTGGCGTATGCGGGTGGCCAGGCGCGAGTTAAGGAACCCGCCGCCGGTCATGAAGTTGGCCAGGATCAGGGCGGGATAGTCCGGGTTGTCGTCGCGCAGCGCGAAATTAACGCCCAGCAGCATATTTGCGTTGGCCTTGTCCGGGGCCTCGAGGGAGATGCGCTCCGCGGCGATGTCCTTATACCTGCTCTCCAGGCGCTTGAAAGGCCTGGCCGCGGTCCAGTCGCCCAGTAATTCCTGGGCGAGGGCCTTCATTTCTTCGGGGTCAAAATCTCCGACGACAGCGAGCTGGCCGGAAGAGGCGCCGTAGAAGTCCTTGTGGAAAGCCCTGGCCGAGGCGAGGTCCGCCGCTTTCGCCCTGTCGATCTGCTCCTGCAGGGTCGGGGTGTAGCGGATATCGTCGGACGGGTAAGGCTTCATATGCCGCGCGAAGGCGGTGTTCGCGATGGACTCCGGCTGGGTCTTCTGTTCCTCCAGCGAAGCCAGCAGCTCCTGCTTCAGCGTGGCGAATTCGCTCTCGGGGAAGGAAGGTTCGCGCAGGACCTCGGCGGCCAGCCTAAGCGCCGCGGCCAGGTTCGCCCGGTCGGTCTCCAGCGAGGCGTAGCCGCCGCCAATAGTAGCGCGGGTCTTCAGGCGGTCGAACTCGTCATTGAGCTGCTGGCGGGTATGGCGCAGGGTGCCGCGCATCAGCATGCCGCCGGCGAACTCCGAGGCGACGGCCTGCCCCTTGAGACTTTCCTCCGACCCCAGCTTGAGGGTAAGGCGGACCTGCACGGCGGCGCCGCGGGTCTTCTTGGGCAGCAGCGCCAGCTTGAGCCCGTTCTTGAGCGCGGCGCGCAGCGTGCGCTTGTCGATGTTCTCCGGGGAGGGGTCGAAAACCTCGCCGGCGGCCAGGGCTTCCCCGCCTTTATAATCCTTTACCAGCGCCTGCACGTCCGGCATGGGGGGGATCTCGGAACGGTCCGGTTTTTCCGTGGGGTGGAACAGGCCCAGCGTGCGGTTGCTGGTCTTCAGGTACAGCCCGGCCACGCGCTTCACGTCGGCGGCGGTTACGGCCTTGAGGCGGTCGCGGTAGAGGAAGAAAAGCCTCCAGTCCCCGGACGCCAGGGATTCCGACAGGCGCATGCCGACGCGCTCGGAGGACTTCAGCGTGAGCTCTATCTCCTTGAGCAGGGCGACGCGCGCCCTTTCCACTTCCTCGGCGCCGTATTCCGCGGCGCCGGCCTCTTCGGCGAGCTTCAGCGTGATGTCGCGGGCTTCGTCCAGGGAATTCTCCTTGCGCAGCGTGGCGCCGAAGAGCATCAGCCCGCCTTCCCGCAGCGAATAGTTGAAGGCGTAGGCGGAGGCGGCCTTTTTAGTGTCCACGAGGGCCTTGTAGAGGCGGCCCGAAGGGCTGTCGCCGAGGATATAGGCCAGGACGTCGAGAGCGGCGGTGTCGGCGTGCGCGTCCGCCGGTACATGGTAGGCGGTCATGAGCTCCTGCGTCTCGCCCACGCGGCGCAGAGTGACGAGGCGCTCGCCGTCCTGGACCGGGTCCTGGGTATAGGTTCTCTGCATCTCGGCCGCGGGCCTGGGGATGCCGCCGAATTTCTTGCTTATCAGGCCGAGGGTCTTGGCGGGGTCGAAGGCGCCGGCCACCACCAGCGCGGCGTTGTCGGGGCGGTAGCCCCTGCGGTAGAAGGCCTGCAGCCGCTCTATCGGCACGTTCTCGATGTCCGCGCGCGCGCCGATGATGCTCTTGCCGTAGTTATGCCACAGGAAGGCCGTGGCCATCACCCGCTGCATCAGGATCCTCTGGGGGCTGTTCTCGCCGGATTCGAACTCGTTGCGCACCACGGTCATTTCGGAGTCGAGGTCCTTTTTCGCTATGAAGCTGTTGACCATCCTGTCGGCTTCCAGGTCCAGCGCCCAGTCCAGGTTCTCGTCCGTAGCGGCGAAGGTTTCGTAGTAATTGGTGCGGTCGTAGGAGGTGCTGGCGTTCGGGGAAGTGCCGTGGGCGGTAAGCTCCTGCGGGATGTTGGGGTGCTTCGTGGAGCCCTTGAACAGCAGGTGCTCGAGCAGGTGGGCCATGCCGGTCTCGCCGTAGTTCTCGTGCCGGGAGCCCACCAGGTAGGTTACGTTGACCGTGATGGTCGGCTTGGTCTGGTCCGGGAACAGCAGGACCCGCAGGCCGTTGGAGAGAAAATATTCGTCTATGCCTTCCACCGAAACGCCTTTGGCGACGCCGGACGGCAGCGCCGGTCCCTCGGCGCAGAAAGCGCTGGCCGGCAGCAGAATGGCCGCAAGTATGAACGCTAATGTCCTGTTACGCATGTGTACCCTCCGGGCTGTGAGAAGAATCTAAGTATATTATCCGATATATCCGCCGCTTCGTCAAAAAGCGAACGCTACGCCGCGACCCTGTTAAACAATGCGCGGACTTTTGGTATTATCTAAACAAGGGATAATATAGCCATGCTGTCTGCCATTATACTTGCGGCCGGGGATTCTGCCAGGATGGGGCGGCCTAAAGCCGTTCTCCAGTGGCGCGGCAAGCCTTTCATCGAGCATGTCTGCGCCGCGCTCCGGTCGGCGGGCGTGGAAGACAGGGTCGTGGTGCTGGGCCGGTCCTCGAAAGAGATCCTGTCCGCCTGGACGCCGGCGGAGGAGAAAGTGGCACTGAACCTAAAGCCAGAGCACGGGCAGCTCTCCTCGCTGCGGGAGGGGCTGGGGGTCGTTTCTGAATTTACCGAGGCTTTCATGGTCTGCCTGGTCGACCAGCCCGCCGTGCTCCCGGAAACCTATAAGAAACTTGTCGAGTTCTGGTCCTATAACAAGGACTCCATAGTTATCCCCCGGACCTTCAGGGCGGCCGACTCCAGGCTGAAGCGCGGGCACCCCATAATAATACCTGCGAAGTACAGAAGCCTTTGCTTCGAAGGCCCGCTCGAAAAGGGGCTGCACTGGGTCACCCATAACCCGCTGGCGAGTATAGCCGACCTGGAGGTCAAGGACCCCGAAGTGGTCCGCGACATCGACACGCCCGAGGACTACGAAGCCCTCGTCCGCCCGCAAAACTGAATCTAACCGTCTTTCCTGAAACCGTTTAGAGGCGACAAATGTTCGGCGATCCAAAACAGCAAGAGCGCAAGGGCCAGCTTACGGAGTTCTTCAATCTCCTGACGATACCGCTGTTCCTCTCTTTCGTCAATTCAGCCTTCTTCAGGACAGCGATGGTCGCTTTTTCCGGCGAACCCAGGGCCGCCGGGGCGCTGGTCAATATGAGCCTCGGTACCCGGCATACCGGGGTGAACATCGGGATCCCTTTCCTGGTGATGATCATGCTCACCTATCTCTGGGGCCGGCCGGCCTACCTCTACGTGAGGAAGCCGGACGAGATACTTAAAGCGAAGATACGGGTCCGGCTGGGAAATATTTACCGCGACGCTTTCCTCATGCTGGTGATCGCCCAGGCGACCGCTCTGGCCGTCCCGGGTTTTGCCGTCGGGCTATCCTGGCAGCAATACGCCGCCGCCGGCGTCGCCTTCGTCGCTCAGGCCGCGCTGCTGGTGGCGCATATAGACGCCCACCTTTCAAAGCAGAAGAAGCTGATAGAGGCTCTTTACGCCCCGGAGGAACTCTCCCGGCTGAGATCGGGTTTCTCCATTCCACTCTACGTGAAGGTCTCTTCGCTGATAACAGGTTTCGCGGTGATCCCCTTCATCCTCATCTATATTCTCTTCCTGAACAGGGTGCCCTGGGACTTTTTCGCGGAGGACCTGGGGATGCTGCTCTTCCTCTCCGGCGTGCTGCTGCTCACCGGCCTTTCCACCATCTACAGCGGCGTCCAGGTGCCGCTGGACGGGCTGATAGCCAAGATGAAGCGCGTGGCCGGCGGCGACTTCGTAAAGACCCGCATCTATTTTACCGACGAGATAGCCAACCTGAAGGCCGGTTTCAACGAGATGGTGGACGGGCTGAAAGAGCGCGAGGAACTGCAGGACACCTTCGGCAAGTACCTGTCCATCGAGATAGCGCGGGAGCTGATCAAGAACAAGAAGGTGAACCTGGGCGGCGAGGACATGGAGGCGGCGGTGATGTTCTGCGATATCCGCAACTTCACCCCGCTGAGCGAAAAGATGAGCGCGTCCATGCTGGTCGGCTTCCTGAACGATTATTTCCACTATATCACCCCGCCGATCACCGCGAACAAAGGCGTTATCAATAAATTCATCGGCGACGCGGTGATGGCCGTCTACACGCCGCTGCTCGGTTCCGAGGATTACGCCGCCGACGCCGTGCGCGCGGCCATGGCGATGCGCAAGGCCCTGGCGGAGTATAACGCCTCCGGCAAAGCACCGGGGACGGTGGAGTTCGGCATCGGCATTCACTCCGGGAAGCTGGTCGGCGGGAATATCGGGACTTCCGCGCGCCTGGAATACACCTTTATCGGCGATACCGTGAATATAGCCTCGCGCCTGGAGTCCAAGACCAGGGAGTTCAACACCGATATCCTGGTAAGCGAGGCCGCGTACTCCAGGGGGAAAGCCTCCCTGGGTTCCGCCGTGACCTTCGCGCCGCTCGGCAAGGCCGCGCTGAAGGGAAAGTCGGAAACCGTGGTAATATACAAGGTCGGCTGAAATAGTAAGATCAGGCTTTATGAAAGAAAAATTATCATATATCGGGAGATCGCTGCCCAGGAAGGACGCCTTGATAAAGGCCGTCGGGGCCGCGCAATACGCGGATGACAGGGAGTTCGCCGGCCTGCTGCACGCGGCCGCCGTGCGCTCGCCGCGCCCCAGGATAAAGATACTTTCAATTTCCGATGCCCGTGCGCGGCGCTTGCCCGGCTATGTGACTTTGGTCACGTACAGGGACATAAAGGGCGTGAACAAGTGGCCGGTGGTGATGCAGGATTATCCCTTCCTGCCCGAGAAAGAGGCCCGCTTCGCCGGCGAGACGGTGGCGCTGGTGGTGGCCGCCACGGCCCGCGCCGCGCGGAAAGCCGCCGCCCTGGTGGAGATAAAGTACAGGGAGCTGCCCTTCGTCGAGGACCCTCTGAAGGCGCTCGAGAAGGACGCGGTCAAAATTTTCGGCGATGATAACGTCATTTCCAGCTTCGTCATAAAAAAAGGCTCGGTGGACGCCGCCTTAAAAAAAGCCGCCTATACTGCGGAGGGGGAGTTCAGCACGAATTACCAGGTGCATGCCTACCTGGAAACCCAGGGCGCCATAGCGCTGCCGGAGTCCGACGGCGGCATGACGGTGCACAGCACCACGCAGTGCCCCTTCTACGTGCTGGACGCCGTGGCCGCCGCGCTGGGTATCCCGTATCACAAGGTGAAGATACTTCAGACCGTCACCGGCGGGGGTTTCGGCGGCAAGGAGGACGTGCCCGCCCTGGTGGCTTCCCACGCGGCCCTCTGCGCCGCCAAGACCGGAAAACCGGTAAAGCTCATTTACGGACGCAAAGAGGATTTCCAGAGCATGTCCAAGCGCCATCCCGGCTGGGCGCGCGTGGCCTACGCCGCGGATAAGAGCGGGAGGATAACGGCCTGCCGCGTGAACTACGTGCTGGACGGCGGGGCCTATTCCACCCTTTCGCCTATAGTGCTCTGGCGCGGCACCGTGCACGCCGCCGGGCCCTACAAGATAGCCAACGTGGATATAAAGACCTACGCCGCCGCCACCAATAAGGTCCCCTGCGGGGCTTTCCGCGGTTTCGGCCAGCCGCAGGTCTGCTTCGCCCAGGAGTCGCTCATAGACGAACTGGCGGAGAAAGTCGGGATGGACCCCGTGCAGTTCAGGCTGAAAAATCTGCTCGAGCCCGGCGACAGGACGGTGACCGGGCAGAAACTTAACTCCTCCTGCGGCCTGAAAGAGCTGGTCCAGACGGTGCGGAAGCGTTCGGGCTGGGACAAAAAGGCGAAGCCCCGGGCGGCGGCCGGCGACGTGGCGACCGGGATAGGTTTCTCGGCGACTTATTACGGCGTGGGCCTGGGCGCGAAGGGGCGCTACCTGGACCGCGCCGGCGCGCTGGTGAATATCTACAAGGATTCCTCCGTGGGAGTGAACGTCGGGAATACCGAGATGGGGCAGGGCGCGCTCACGGTGCTGGCGCAGATAGCCGCCGAGACGCTGAACGCTCCGTACGAAAGCGTGAAAGTGGAGGAAGTCGATTCCTCGAAGGTCCCCGATTCAGGCCCTACCGTCGCCAGCCGCACCACGCTGATGAGCGGCAACGCCATCATCGAAGCCGCCGCGCCGCTACGGGAGCGCATTTTTAAGACCGCCTTCAGCCTGCTTTCCGCCGCCGGCGCCGACGCCTCGAAAAAGATGGTCGCGGCCGGCGGAATTTTCTCCATGGGCGGGAAGTCCGTGGATTTCAGGAAAGTCGTGGCCGAATGCTGGTTCCGCCGCCTGAAGATGAGCGAGCAGGGCTGGTACGCCGCGCCCCGCACCACTTTCAGGATGGAGGACGGCCAGGGCGACGCCTACGTGATCTATTCCTACTCGGCCGACGCCGCGGAAGTGGAGGTGGACCTGAAGACCGGCGTGGCGAAGGTCAAGAAGATCTGGGCCGCCTACGACGTGGGCAGAATAGTCAACCCGCGTCTGGCCGTCGGGCAGGCCCAGGGCGGCATACTCCAGGGCATGAGCTGGGCCCTGTACGAGAACCTTATCTACAAGAACGGGATCATGGTAAATCCCAACTTTACCGACTATGTCATCGCTACTACCGCCGATAAACCCGAATATGATATAACTTTCATAGAAAAACCCTACGCCGGGGGACCCTATAAGGCCAAGGGCATGGGCGAGGTCCCGCTCATAGGCGTGGCGCCGGCCGTGGCCAACGCTATAAAGAACGCCTGCGGCGCCCGCGTAAATTCGGTACCGCTGCTGCCGGAGAAGATCTGGAAAGAGCTGAAGAAGGTCGCCGCCCGATGAAACAGTCAACAAGCCCGTTCGTCCTGAAATGCAGGGTGAACGGCGTGAGCATGGAGCGGGAGCTCCCTTCTTCCCGCTCTTTGCTGGAATTTATCCGCGAGGACCTCGGACTGAAAGGCACCAAGGAAGGCTGCGGCGAGGGCGAATGCGGCGCCTGCCTGGTCCTGCTCGACGGCAGGGCCGTGAATTCCTGCCTGATGATGGCCGTGCAGGTCCACGGCAAAGAACTCGTGACCATAGAAGGGATAAAGGGCCGCGATGGCGGGCTGCACCCGCTGCAGAAGACCTTCATGGCCGAAGGGGCCGTGCAGTGCGGCTTCTGTACTCCCGGCCTGATAGTGGCTTCGGAAGCGCTGCTGCGCCGCAGGCCGAAGGCCACGCTCGAAGAGATCAAGCTGGGGCTGACCGGCAACCTCTGCCGCTGCACAGGCTACGAGAAGGTGCTGTCCGCGGTCGGGAAAGCCCGGAAAATAAAAAAGTAGTCTCTCCCCTCTACCCTAAACCCTCTACCCTTTCTTTATGCCCGAGATCATAGTAAAGCCCTCTAACCTCAAAGAGCTCTGGAAAATGCTGCCGGGCCTGCCCGCCCGCCGCCGCTATCTCGCCGGCGGCACGGACCTGGTCACCGCCGGAGTTGCCGGAGTTGAGCACTCCGAGTGCTGGATAGATATAGGCGACCTCCCCGAGCTGGGCTCCATAAAAGAGGCGGCAGGCTCCCTGTTCATCGGCTCCGGGGTGAAAATTTCCGAGATAGAAAGCTCCAAAGCTGCGGCGCGCTGGTGCCCGGCCCTTGTTGCGGCCATACCGCATTTCGCCAGCCCCAGCCTGCGCAATATGGCCACGCTGGGCGGTAACGCCGCCAACGCCAGCCCCTGCGCCGACGGCGCCTGTTCCCTGGTGGCCGAAGGGGCTTCTGTCCTGCTCGCCCTGAAGGGGAAAAAGCGCCGCCTGCCCCTCGTGGACTTTTTCCTTGGTCCGAAGCTGACCGCGCTGAAAAAGGACGAGCTGATACTCGGCTTCGAGATACGGAAGCGCCGCCATGCCGGCGCCTACCTCAAGCTCGGCCCGCGCGCTTATTTCGGTATCTCCAAAGCCGCGGTAGCCGTCACGGCCGAGCTTTCCGGCGGCGCGGTAAAGAGAGTCCGCGTGGCGCTCGGCTCCGTGGCCCCGGTGCCGCTGTACGCGGCCCGCACTTCCGCCTTCCTGGCCGATAAAAAGCTTTCGGCTGAAACTATAGCGGAGGCCTCGGCCCTGGTCAGGACCGAAGCTTCACCGATCACCGACACCCGCAGCGAAGCGGCCTACCGCCTGGACATGTGCGGGGTCCTGCTCGAACGCGCTTTAAAGTCGCTGGCCTGAAGAGGCCCGCGCGGGATCTATCCGGAGGAACCGTGAAAAACATCAAATACTACGCCTGTCCGTCCAAAGTGAAAGAAGCGCTCTCCCTGCTCCTGAATAAAAGATATAAAGCCATGGCTCTCGCCGGCGGCACGCTGGTGTCCAAGACCCTGCCCGATTCCGTGGAAACCTACCTGGACCTGAAGAACCTGCCGATAAAAGACATCAGGCTCCAGGGCGGGAACCTGGTCATCGGCGCGGGAGCCACCTTCGACGAGATAGACCGCTCCAGGCTCTGCCGTACCTGGGCCGGAGGGAGCATAGCCGCGGCCGCGGCGGCCTGCTCTACCCAGCTCATCCGCAACATGGCCACGATAGGCGGGAACATAGCCCGCCCGCATTCCTTCAATATCTTCCCCGTAGTCCTGCTGGCCCTGGACGCCAAGGTGCGGCTGCAGACCGGAAAAGGCGCAAAACTTATAGATTTCCAGGACCTCTACACCTCGGGCCTGGGCCTGAGGCCGGGGCTGGACAGCCTGATAACCGAAGCAATTATCCCCGCGAAGACCAGGAACTGGAAATGCGAGTTCATTAAGCTGGCCAGGACGGCGTCCAGCTGGGAATCCTATATAACCCTCTTCTTCTCCGCCGAGAAGAAGGGGAAGTCCGTGACCCAGGCGCGCGCGGCCGTGGGCGCGCTTTCGCCCAGGCCGTTCCGGGCGCCCGAGGCGGAAAAGGCCATGCTCTCCGGAGAAGGGGCCGCCGCGGCCGCCGCCTTCGCCGCGGAACTGGAAGCCGCCAGGGCCGGCGAGTACCGCTGCGCGGCCGCCTCTAACCTGCTCAAGCGCTTCATGGAAGGTAAAATATGAAAAACAGCCTGCTGGCCGCCGATAAAGGTTTTTTCGGGATATCCGCGGCCGTGAACGGCGAAAAGAAGGAACTCTCGGTCAGGAACGCGGAGTCCCTGCTCGACGCCCTGCGCCGCCACGGCTGGAAAGGCGCGAAGAAGGGCTGCGATACCGGCGACTGCGGCTCCTGCGCGGTGCTCCTGAACGGGAAGCCGGTGCTGGGCTGCCTGGTCCCGGCCGTAGCCGCCCACGGCGGCGAGATCACCACTATCGAAGGGCTCGGTTCCGTGCATAACCCGCACCCGCTGCAGCAGGCTTTCGTAGAGGCCGGCGCCGTGCAGTGCGGCTTCTGCATACCGGGGATGATACTTTCCTCCAAGTATTTGCTGGACAGGATACCGGACCCCACCGAGGCCGAGATCCGCAAAGCCCTCGACGGCAACCTCTGCCGCTGCACCGGCTATGTGAAGCAGGTAGAGGCCGTGAAGAACGCGGCTAAAAGGCTGAAGAGTAGAGGTTAGAGATTAGAGGTTAGAGATTTAGAGATTAGAGATTGGAGATTGGAGATTGGAGATTGGAGATTGGGGACTGAATATGGATGCTAAAGATCTGAATGTCGTAAATAAGCCGGTGATCAAAATGGACGCGCTGGGACTGGCCTGCGGCGAGCCGGCCTTCACCGACGACGTGGAGTTCAAGGGCCTGCTGTGCGGGAAGATACTCTGGAGCCCGCACGCCCACGCCAGGATAAAAAAGATAGACGTCTCGGCCGCGCTTAAAGTCCCCGGCGTGAAAGCGGTGCTCACCTGCAAGGACCTGCCCCGCGTACCGCATACCACCGCCGGCCAGGGCTACCCGGAGCCTTCCCCTTACGACACCTATACGCTGGACAATAAGGTCCGCTTCGTGGGCGACCGCGTGGCCGCCGTGGCCGCGGAGACCCCTGAAGCCGCGCACGAGGCCCTTTTGAAGATAAAGGTGGATTACGAGGTCCTGCCGGCGGTCTTCGACACCTTCGAGGCCATGAAGGACGGCGCCCCGGTCATCCACGACGAGGAAGATTCAAAGAATATCCCGGACGCGAAGCACAATATCGCGGCCAGGTTCGATTTCGAAGTGAAGAACGGAGAGTGGTTCAAGGAAGCGGACCATGTCTTCGAGCACAGTTGGAAGATCCCCTACCTCCAGCACTGCGCTATCGAGCCGCATGTCACGATAGCGCATTTCGACAATTCCGGCAGGCTGGTGCTGCGTACCTCCACGCAGGTCCCTTTCCACGTGCGCCGCATAGTGGCCCAGGCCCTGAAGATCCCGGTGAAGAAGATCCGCGTGGTGAAGCCGCGCATCGGCGGCGGCTTCGGCTCCAAGCAGGAAGTCCTTGAGGATATTGTCGCCGCGCTCGCGCTCAAGACCAAGCGCCCGGTGAAGCTGGAATATACCCGGAAAGAAACCTTCGTCTCCTCCCGCACCCGCCATCCCGCCACCTGCCGCCTGAAGGCCGGCGTGAAAAAGGACGGCACCATCACCGACGCCGAGATGGAGATAACCCTGAACACGGGCGCTTACGGCTCGCACGCTCTCACCGTGATGATGTGCTCCGGCTCGCATACCATCCCGATGTACCGCGTGAAGAACAATATCCGCTTCATCGGCCGCAGCGTATACACGAATATGCCGGTGGCAGGGGCTTACCGCGGCTATGGCGCGACGCAGGGCTTCTTCGCCTGGGAATGCCTGATGGACATGATGGCCGCCAAGATCGGCATGGACCCCGTAGAGTTCAGGAAGATGAATTACATCAAACTTGGAGAGGGTTCGCCGGTGTTCAAGGCCATGGGCGAGGGCCGCGAGGGCGTGGAGCAGGTCATTACCTCCACCGGCCTGTTCGAGGCCATCCGGAAAGGCACGGAAGAGATCAAATGGGCCGAGAAGCGCGCGAAGTACGCCGCCCAGTCGGGCCCTATCCGCCGCGGCGTGGGCGCGGCCTGCATGATGCAGGGCTCCGGCATCCCCGAAGTGGACATGGCCTCGGCCACGATGAAGATGAACGAGGACGGCTCCTTCAACCTGCTGGTCGGCGCGGCCGACCTGGGCACCGGCTCCGACACCATCCTCGCCCAGATAGCGGCCGAGGTTCTGGGAATAAAAACCGACGACATAATTGTTACTTCTTCAGACACCGATATCACGCCTTTCGACGTGGGCGCCTACGCCTCCTCCACCACCTTCATCTCCGGCGGAGCCGTGAAGAAGACCGCCGAGAAAGTGCGCGAGATGATACTGGAAGTCGGGGCGAAGATCCTGGACCAGAAAAAAGAGGAGCTGCGGCTGGAAGGGGGGAAGGTCGTGGCCAAGGACGGAGCTTCCTGCTCCCTCTCCGAAGTGGCCAATACTTCCCTGTACTATTATAACCAGCACCAGATAACGGCCTCCGCCTCCCATTTCGCCCATACCTCCCCGCCGCCCTTCCAGGCGAATTTCGCCGAGGTGGAAGTGGACATGGAGACCGGGGTGGTGAAGATCCTGGACTACGTGAGCTGCGTGGACTGCGGCACCGCGATCAACCCGCAGCTGGCGGAGGGCCAGAACGACGGGGCGGTGCTGAACGGCATCAGCCACACGCTGTCCGAGGAAATGGAATTCTCCACCAACGGCACCCCGCTGAACGCCTCTTTCCGCCGCTACAAGATCTTCTCGGCGGCCGACACGCCGCCGCTGCGCACCTTCCTGATCCCCACCTGGGAGCCCGCCGGCCCCTTCGGCGCCAAGTCGGTCTCCGAGATAGGTATCAACGGCCCGCTGCCGGCGGTGGCCAACGCCATCTACAATGCCTGCGGCATCCGGCTCTTCGACGCCCCCTTCACCCCCGACAAGGTGCTGGCGGCGCTGAAGAAGCGGGGTTGATCATATCTGTGTGATGTAAGCCAAAAACAACGGGAGATAATTGGGTGTAGTTGGCTATTTGACTTATTATAACGACCCGGACTGAACTGTGGGTAAATAATCACAAAGCCAACTTCGTTCCATTATCCCCGTCCAAAGCTTAAAAAACAGAAGGGATAAGTCGGAGGCGTGTTCTCATGAAATTTGGGCACAGAGGTTTTTGGGTTTTAGTGTTTGCCGTTATTTCCGGTGCCTCGGCAAAATCCCTGCCTCCAAATTTGTACGAGTGGGTTAAGTCAAGTGATGCTATTTTTGTGGGGAAAACGGCGTCACAGAGAACCGCTCCGTTCCCGGTTGAAATTCTGACTGTCCTTAAGGGGCAAGTATCCCCAAAAGCGCTTGAATGGCCATTGGCCAACGGATCTGATATCCATCCTCCAGCGCCGCTGCTGCCGGATTCGACATATGTCGTAATTTTTAACGGCCGGCGCACATATGTCTTGCCGCTATCTCCGAAATACGAAGAGCGGAACATCACTATGGTGAAGAAGCTTCTTGATGTTTCCATCATGAAGACCGATTTCGAACGTGATCGTGCGATGTTCGGGTTGGCCACATCTACAAATACCCTGTTAATGCAGACAGCCCGCCAGTACATATGGGGATTGTCCAGCGGTGCTATTCATGGGGTGTATCATGGTGAAGTTGTTAAATTACTCAAAAGCGATGTCCCGGAGGCGCAGCATACCGCGCTCTCTGTAATACGACATACACACGATAAAGAATTCGTGAGTCTGGCAATTGCTGCCGCGAATAGTAAAAATGAGGAGGTTATCAAAACCGCCAGCTTGGTTTTATCCGACCAGTTTTCCACGGAGGCTACAAATATTTTAATTTCGCTCTCAAAGCATCCAAACGATAGAATCAGGTCGCGCGCCGCCCTTGATCTAGGCGATCGGCGCAGAGATAACGCTTTACCGGTAATAACCGGTCTTTTAACGGATGCTTCTTCCAGGGTTAGGGAAATGGCTGCCCGCAGGCTTGTTTTATGGTTTCGTTATGGCGAAGGGTTATCAAGCGTTCCGCGGCTTATTGAAATGTTGAACGATCCTGATGAAAATGTGCAAATGTCCGCCGCTGCAAGCTTGGGGGAATCGGATGATTTGCGGGCCGTGGAGCCATTGCTGAAAAAGTTGGAGGATAAGCCGCTGAATGAACGGGTAGAGTATTTTGTTTTGCAGGGGTTGCACGGACTTCATTCCCCGCGAAGAGCTGCTTCAGCGGACAGCAAGGTGGGTTCGTTGTTTAATTCACGGTTTTCGGTTTTCGTGGATATTCTAGAAAAACGCCGCACAGGGTCTCTATTTGCAGTGGATTTGGTCGCTCTATCGGGCAATGCGGAAGCTGTCCCTGTCCTAGAGGAGGTTGTAAAGAGTCACCCCGACCAAGGAACGAGGGAATCGGCCAAATCGCGACTAAATCAAAGAAAGCAGGGTGAGGGGGGCGCCAGTCCCTCTAAATTTCCAAATGGGCAATAAGAATGGTGGGAGATACGGGACGTAGTTGATTATCTGACTTATTACTAACAACCCGGACCGAACTGGCGTCCCGTTATCATAACGCCCGACGTTGCCTTAAAAACAACTCTTGACAAGTGTAACTCTATGGGTTACACTATAACCGTGATCGAGAATTTTAAACACAAAGGCTTGGAAAAGTTCTTTTACACCGGCTCTAAGAAAGGCATCCAGCCGGGCCAGGCGCAGAAACTGGCGGATATACTGGACCGTCTGGATGCCGCTGCGGTCATTAACGATATGGATTATCCCGGTTCGGTTCTTCATCCGCTCAAAGGGGAGCTTAAAGGATACTGGGCGGTCAGGGTTTCCGGCAACTGGCGTATTATCTTCCAATTTAAAAACGGAAACGCCTATGTGGTGGATTACATGGATTATCACTAGAGAGGATAAATTATAATGAACAAGAAAACACGGCCCCCCACGCATCCCGGAGGGATCCTTAAAAGGCACTATCTGGAACCGCTGAAACTTACGGTTTCCGCCGCCGCCAAAGCTCTGGCTATCTCCCGTAAGACTCTTTCCAGGATCGTTAACGAGCGTTGCGCTATTACGCCGGATATGGCTTTACGCCTTTCCCGGGCATTTCGCACCACTCCCAATCTTTGGACCAATCTGCAGCAGACCTATGACCTTTGGCACGCTTCCCATGAGTCCCATGCATGGCAGCATGTGCATAGTCTTATACCCCCTTCCACCTCTGCCGCTTACCATCATCCGGGGTTGCATTAAAAACCGCCGGCGGATTCGTATACCTGGCCGGGCCGGGAGCCATGGCTATTTTTGTATCATATAATGGAGTTATGAGCGAAAAATACCGGTTCCCGGTCGTTCTCGCCGCGGCGGCGCTGGTCTTCCACCTTTTCGCCGGTTTTTCCTTCATCCGCTCCTCGGCGGCCACCTACGACGAGACCGTGCATCTTTCCAGCGGCTATTCCTATCTTTACACCGGGCGCTACGTGATGAACATCATGGACCACCCGCCTTTCTCCGAGATGCTCTCGGCCCTGCCGCTGCTGGCGCTGAAACCGCAGACCTTCACCGGGCATCCCTATTTCGCCAATTTCATGCCCTACCACTACGGGGACCTGTTCCTGTACCAGAACTCCGTCCCGCACGGGCGCCTGCTGAACACGGCCCGCGCTTTCACCTTCCTGGTCTGGACCGCGCTGTTCGCCTGGTTCATCTGGCTGTTCGCTTCCCGCCTCCGGTCGCCGGTCGCCGCGGCGCTCAGCCTCGCCGTGTTCTGCACCATGCCGGTCTTCATCTCCAACGACGCTCTTATCAGCACCGACGCGGCCGCGGCGGTCTTCTATTTCGGCTCTTTCGCCCTGGGCTGGCTTTTTACCACGGTCCCCGCCGTCAGGGAGGGGAAGCGCGGGCAGAGAACCGAAGCCGCGGGCATGTGGAAACTGTGGCTCTGGGCGGCGCTCGCCGGAGCGGTGTCGGGCCTGGCCCTGGTCTCCAAGTTCAGCATGTTCATAGTCCCGCCGATGATAGCGGCCTTCTGGCTGGCCGACAATGCGCTCTGGCCGCGGCTGAAGTTCCCGAAACTGCTGGCCTGCCTGCTGCTTTACTGCGCCGTCTGCCTGCTGACGGTGGCCCTGGTCTACAAGTTCGACCTCGGGCTGTACTGGGCCGGGCTTTCCGCCACGCTGAACAGGCTGGACACCGGCCGCTCCTCCTTCGTGATGGGGCGCTATACCCTTAAAGGCGTCTGGTGGTATTTCCCGGCGGCGCTGGCGGTCAAGACCCCGCTGCTGGTCCTGCTCGGCGCGCTGGCCGGGGCCTGGCTGGCCTTCAGGGATTTCCGGAAGGACTATTTGTGGCTTATCCTCCCGCCCGCCGTCTTTTTCGCGGCTTCGCTGACGGCGAAGGTGCAGATAGGCTACAGGCATATCATGCCGGTGATGCCTTTCCTCGCCGTGCTGGCCGGGCTGGCCCTGGCGCGATTGACGGAGCTGAAGCGCGGGGCCTGGCTCGCCGCCGCGCTGCTGGCGCTTAACGCCGCTTCCGTGCTGCGGGCGCAGCCGCATTACCTGGCTTACTTCAACGAGCCGGCGGGCGGGCCCGCCGGCGGCTACAGGCTTTTCGTGGATTCCAACCTGGACTGGGGACAGGGCGTTAAGGGCCTGGCCGCTTATCTGAAAAGCCGGGGGAACCCGCCGGTGGTCTTCTCCTATTTCGGCGTGGCCAGGCCGGAAAGCCACGGCATAAATTACGTCCCGCTGGGCATAGTTTCCAACGTGGAGCTGAAGGCCGCCGGGGCGCAGGTCTGCGGCATGAAGGAGGTCCTGCTGGCGGTCTCGGCCACCAACCTCCAGGGCACCTATTATCCCGACAAGGCGACTTTCTCCTGGCTGAAGGCCCGCAAGCCGGTTTTCACCGCGGGCTATTCTATTTTTGTGTATGAGCTTTCCTCCGACAAAGAGGGGCTGGAGAAGCTGGCCGCCCTCTTCGACCGGGAAGGCCGCAACGACGAAGCCGACTGCCTTTACGCGCGGGCCGGGAAATAAACGGGCGCCTTATGCCGATAAAAAAGCTGATCAAGTGGGGAGCGCTGGTCTTCGCCGTTTCCGGCGCGGGTTTCATAGCTTTCAGTTTTTTCCTGAGCGCGAAGAAAAAAGACTGCCTCGAAGGAGAGGGGCGGAAGGCGGCGGCAGCCTGCACTTTCCTGATAGAGAACCACACGGCCGGCTACAAGGGAGCGTACCTGCTGAGGAGGGCGCAGCTCCTGGAGAAAGACGAGAGCTGGGACGGGGTCGTCTCCGACCTGAACGAATTGCTGGCCATCAAGGTAGCCGGGCAGGTCTCTCCCGAGCAGGTGCTCGCCGCCTACGAGTCGCTGGCCGCGGTGCACGCCAGGAAAGGCGCCGCCGCCGAAGCGCTCAAATTCGCGGAACTCGCCGCCCAGAACGGCAGCAAGAACCCCGGGATCTATCTTTCCCTGGCCGGGGCCTTTCTCCAGGAGAAGAAATTCAGCGAGGCCCTGGGCCTGCTGGAGACCGCCGGCGGCCTCGAGGGGGCGAAGAAGCACCCGTATTATAACGCGCTGGCCTCCGCCTACGAAGGGCTCGACGATTTCCCCAAAGCTTACGGAGCCCTCAAGGCCGGGCTCGGCGTCCGCGCGCCAAGACCGGTCCTCGCCGCCACCTCCAAGCACATGGGCCTGGTCTGCTACGAGCTGAAGCGCTATAAAGAGGCCGAGCTCTATCTGGGCTACACTCTCAAGGCCGGCCTGGACTGCCCGGAATGCGTCCTGCTGCAGACAACTATCCGGCTTGCGCTTCAGGAAGATGAGCTCCCCGACCCGCGGCCGGAAAAGAAGCGGAAGTAAATTTTGTAAAATATAGTACGGTCTGTACATTTATTCTACCCGCTATTCCTATGACCAAATTCCGCGCGGCGGTCTTTTTCCTGGCGGTCCTGGCCGCTCCGGCCTCCGCCGGGCCCTTTACCCCCGGGTCCTATATCAGGACCGTCCTGGACGCCTCCCCGACCATGCGCAAGGCGGAGCAGAGCTTCGGACAGGCCGAGAACGCCTATAAGGCCGCGCTGCTCGACGCCGCCCTGCCGGCTTTCACTTTCAGCATGTCCGACACTTTCTACGACGAGAGCGACCCCTCCCCGCGTTTCCGGAAGGACGAAGTAGCTTCCAGCCTGTCGGCTTCCTGGAACCTGTACGACTCCGCCTCCAGCCCCCTGCGCCGGATAAAGACCGCGAGGCTGGACTACGAGGCCGCGCGGCTGGACCTCTTCATCGCGAAGCAGGACGAAGCCGTGAAGGCGCTTAACCGCTTTTACGCGCTGTATTCGGCGCAGCGGCGCATCGGCACCGCGAAGATGAACCTGGCCTCCCGCGAGCGCCAGTACAAGGATACCAACGAGCAGTTCCAATCCGGGACCAGGAGCCATATAGAGGTGACGCAGAGCGAGGGCGACAAGCTGGACAGCGAGCTCTCGCTGGCGCGCGAGGAGACCGCTGCGAGCAAGGCCCTGATGGCCTTCAACGAGCTCATTAACGCCGAGCCCGGCGCGCCGCAGACGGTGGAAATAAGCACCCAGTCGGCGGCTATCGGGCTGCCGCTGCCGAAAGAGGACGTGGCGAAAGCCCTGGAGAACAACTTCACCCTGCGCCGGCAGCGGCTCGCGCTGGAAAGGACGAAGCTCGCCAACCGCGCCGGCGTGCTGTCCAATTACCCGCGGCTCAAGGTGGACGCGGCCTGGCGGAAAACGGTGCTGGGGCTTTCCGGCGCCCCGGGCGGTTTCGGCGGCGATCCCGCCTACAGCCTGGGCGCGTCTTTAAGCCTGCCCTTCGGTTTCCTGGGCGCGCAGAACTATCTGGAAGTGAAGAACCTGGAAGCCGCCCTCGCCTCCGCCGGGCTCGACCTGGAGAATTCGGTCCGCGCGCTTAAAACGAGCGTGCTGTCCGCGCAAAAAGATATAGAGCTGCAGGTGAAATCCCGCCAGCTGCTGGAATTCCAGGTGAAGGCCCAGTCGGAGACCATCGAGAACCTGCTTTCGGAATACTCGCTGGGCAGCGCTTCTTTCCTCCAGCTGGACAGTTCGCAGACGAAACTCCTGGATTCCAGCAACAGCCAGATCACGGCCGCCAACGACCTGGACCTGGCGCTGGCCAATTACAGGGTGCTGCTCGGGGAGAAGATCTGGGAGTGAGACCATTATGAAAAAAATAGTAAAGCCCGCGGTATGGCTGGTGGTACTGGCCCTCGTGAGCGCCCTGGGGTTCGCCGGCTATACGCGCTATAAAAAGATGCTCATCCGCGCGGACCTTGCGGATTTCATCAGGGAAGCGAGCAGGGGCGACCTCAAGCTGGATATGCAGGAATCCGGCGAGCTGGTCTCGCGCGACGCGGTGGATATTTTTCCGCCCAGCAAGGGCTTCATCGTGGAGATCCTGAAGAAGGAAGGGCAGTACGCGGAGAAGAACGAGAAGATCATGATGTTCAAGGGCGGAGAGCGCATCGACTCCACCCAGTACGTGCCGGTCCCTATAGTGTCGCCCCGCTCCGGGCTGCTCACCCGCTGCATCAGCACCGGCTGGCGGGGCGGCAGCGAGGAGGAGGTCCGCGAAGGCAAGCGCGTGGACGGCTCGGGTTCCTGCGTGTCCCGCGTGGTGGACATGAACACGCTGGCGGTGAACCTGCAGGTGAGCGAAATAGACATTTTCAAGCTCAGGCTGGGCATGCCGGTCTTCATCACCTTCACGTCCATCCCCGGCGAGAAATTCTCCGGGAAGATCGACGTGGTGGCCCCGATGGCCGAAAGCAAGTCCAACAACTGGGGGGGTACCGGCACCAAGGTGTTCCGCGTGGTGATAAACATCGACAAGCCCAGCCAGAAGATGCGCGTGGGCATGAGCGCCGTGGTCACCGCCAATATGCAGGCGAAGAAGAACGTGCTGAAGGCCCCCATCGAGACGCTGTTCCAGGAAGGCCTGAACCATTACGTCTACCGCCAGAAGACCGGCTACGAGTACGAGAAGCTGGAGGTCTTCCCCGGCCTGCGGTCGGAAGCCGAGGTCGAACTGGCCGGCCCGGTCAAACCCGGGGATAAACTTTTCACCGCGGCGCCGGAGACCCTGAAGTGAGCATAAAGTGCGCTGACCTGACAAAGGTTTACGAGGGGGGAAAGGCCGGCTGGCCCGCCCTCCGCGGCGTTTCTTTCGATATAAAGGCGGGGGAGTTCGTGGCCGTCACCGGGCCTTCCGGCTGCGGTAAATCCACTTTGCTCAACATCATTGGCCTGCTGGACGAGCCGAGCGGGGGGAAATACTCCCTTAACGGGCGCGATGTGTTCACCCTTTCCGACCTGGAGCGCTCCTCCAAGCGCCGCGACGAGATAGGTTTTGTTTTCCAGTCCTTCCACCTGCTGAACAGGCTTTCCTCCGTGGAGAACGTCGCCCTCCCGCTGATGTATGCCGGGGCGGGCCGCGCGGAGATGCACGAGCGCGCCCATGCCCTGCTGCGCAGGGTGGGCCTGCACGGCAAGGAAAAGAAGATCCCGCTGGAGCTCTCCGGCGGCGAGCGCCAGCGCGTGGCCATAGCCCGGGCGCTGGCCAATTCCCCCAGGCTTATCCTGGCCGACGAGCCTACCGGCAACCTGGATTCCGCTTCGAGCAAGGAAATAATGCAGATGCTGGTCGAGCTTAACGCGGAAGGGATCACCGTGATCATGGTCACGCACGACAAGGAACTGGCCGCCCGGGCCGGGCGCAACCTGCGCATGTGCGACGGGAGGCTGGAACAGTGAGAGCCCTCCTGAACGCGGTCAAAACGGGCTTCACCGAGATCTGGGCGCATAAGACGCGCTCGGTGCTCAGCTTCCTGGCCATCGCGGCCGGGTCGGTGGTCTTTATAGACGCCTTCTCCGCCATCTTCGCCACCTACGCCAGCCTGGAGCGGCAGAAGCAGGTTTCCGGCATGGCCAGGCTGAAGATCTCCCAGAATTACAGCCAGACCTACTCCAACCCCGACGACTACGTCCCGCCGCCCGTCCTCACCTACGACGACGTGCTGAGGCTGCGGGAGAAACTGCCCGAACTCTACATGGTCTCCCCCGAGGGCCGCGACTGGCGGAACGTGCTGGTCTACGGCGAGCACCGCCTGACCACCAGCGTGATGGGCGTGACCCCGGAATGGGTAAAGAGGGATTTCATCTATACCCTGAAGGGCCGCTTCCTGGACTGGCACGACGTGGAGAACAAGCTCAGGGTCTGTGTGCTGGTAAAAAAAGCCGCCCCTCCGCCCGGCAATGATCTTTATAAGAGCAGGATGAAGCAATACAATTTCACCGGCGGCTTCGACATGCTGGTGGCGCATAACGACCTGCTGGGCAAGACGGTCAATATAGACGGCTTCACCTTCACCGTGATCGGCATCCTGGAGGAACTGCCTTATTCGAAGCGCCCCGCCACTATCACGGGCTCCAGCCAGGATTACAAGGTCCTGGCGCCCGTCACCACGCTGGTCCATTATAATTTCATAGGCCAGCAGTCCCTGGAGCTCAATATCGACACCGGGAACGAACAGACTTACGACGAGGCGCTGAGGAAGATAAATAATTTCCTCAAGATCCGCTTCGGCGACGGGGACTTCTTCATAGTCGAGAACCAGCTGGAGATCATCCGCGAGAGGATCGCCGCCGGCGTCAAGGACGCCCTGGTCACCATTTCGCTCGGCATGCTGGCCTTCCTGGCCGGCGGCATCGGCATCATGAACGTCACGCTGGCCACGGTCTTCGCGCGTACGAGGGAGATAGGCATACGCCGGGCCATCGGCGCCAGCCGCCGGGACATCATGCTGCAGTTCATCGTGGAAGCCGTCATGCTGGGGCTGATAGGCGGCGTGCTGGGCTCGGCCCTGGGCTATCTGTGGGGGGTGCCGGTAAAGGTGATGCTCGGGATGGGCGGCAGCCCGATAAAGGCCTGGATGCCTTTTGTGTCCGTGCTGATAGCGGCTTTTACCGCCTTCGCTTTCGCCATCTACCCGGCCTGGGTGGCCGCCGGCCTGAAGCCCGCCGACGCGCTGCGCGCCGAATAGCCTGTAAGAGGTTTCACGTCCTGTCGGGAGGAGGTGCGGGCGGCGGCTCAGGTTTGGGCAAGGCCATCATTTCCTCGACATATTGCTCCAGCTCTTTCGGGGTGCAGCCTTTTTTAAGGAATTTAACCCTCGGGTTTTCCAGCACCATCCGCTTTATGAGCCCCGTCAGCGTGGAGGAGAAAAAGATGACCGGGATGACCGCGGTCTCCGGGTTATTCCGCAGCCGGTTGTAGGTCTCGACGCCGTTCTCGTCGGGCATATTGAAGTCCAGGGTTATCAGGTCGGGCAGCATTTCCCTGGCTTTCGCCAGGCCGGTCGCGCCGTCGGGCGCCCTGGCGACCGTGAACCCCTTCGACTGCAGGAAATCCGCCAGTATGACCGAGAGGTCCTCGTCGTCGTCGATTATCAGAACGGATCCGTGCATATTTCGCCCCGGGGCTTTTTGTATTATAGATAAAATCCGGGGCGCTGGAGAATGGGCTATGCGCAGAGTCCGCGGTTTTAAACCCGTGGTGGAGTCAGCCGCGAGGGTTCTTATCCTCGGCAGCATGCCCGGGCGCGCCTCCCTGGCGGCCGGGCAATACTACGCGCATCCCCGCAACGCCTTCCGGCGCCTGCTGGGCGAGCTCCTGGGCTTCGACCCGGCCCTGCCCTACGCCGCGCGCCTGCGGCTGCTGAAGAAGAACGGGATAGCGCTCTGGGACGTCCTCGGCTCCTGCGTCCGCCCCGGCAGCCTCGATTCGGCTATAGAAAAGTCTTCCGTAGTCCCAAATGACCTGTCGGCCTTCCTGCGCAGGCATCCCGGCATCAGGCGCGTTCTCTTCAACGGCTCGAAGGCCGAAGAATGCTTCAATAAATACGTCCTGCCTTCCCTCCCGCGCGCCGGCCTGGAGTTCCGCCGCCTGCCCTCCACCAGCCCCGCCCACGCCTCCAAACCCTACCCCGAGAAACTCAAAGCCTGGCGGCGCGCCCTTTGATCACTTTTTTGACACGACAGGCTCTTGTCCGGTTCGCCAGCTTCACTATTTCCGCACCCGCCGCCAGCCGGGCCGGGGAATAGTAAGATTTCTGAGAAAGTCGTGCGGAAGGAAGAGGGGAAATCCGAAGTAAGCTGGCGATAAACGCGCTTATAGTGACTATGATTTAATTGTCCTTCTGCTTCCTATACATATTTAATGAGTAAAACAAATAAAAAGGCCGGAATCGCTCCCGGCCTTATTATCGTTCAGCCGAACTACGCTTCTATTTCGAACTCTTCCTTGCCGGCGCCGCAGACGGGGCAGACCCAGGTTTCGGGCAGCTTCTCGAAGGCCGTGCCGGGGGGGACGTTGTTGTCGGGATCGCCTACGGCGGGGTCATAGACGTAGCCGCAAAGCTTGCAGACGTATTTTTTCATTTCTTCTCCTTAGTTCAGGCTTTCCATAACCCGTGCAGGTTGCAATATTCCCGCGCCTCCAGAGTCTTGGGGGTGAAGCAGACGCAGAAAACGGCTTCGGGAGCCATGCCCGGCTTCAGATATTCCCGGAAAACCTTGCCGTCGGCCACCAGTTCGATCCATTCGATGAAGTGCTTCTCTTCCATCGGATGCGGCACGGCGCCGATCTTTACTTTGATCCCCTTGTCGGTCGTCTCTATGACCGGCACGTGCTTCTCCTTGGAAGCGTCCACGGTGTTCTCTTTCATCGGCTTCATGTCCTTGCCGCAGCAGTCCAGCGGGCTTTTCCCGCCGTGCAGGACCTCCACGATGTTCCCGCAAACCTCGCATTTGTAAACTTCTCTTTTTTCAGGCATTTGTTTTTCTCCTTGTAGCGGTTTCGTCTATACCAGCGCCCGCAGGGCGGTGAGGATTTCGTCGTAATCCGGCTCCTGGGCCACTTCGGGGACCACCTGGGCGTATTTCACTATGCCGTCCTTGTCCACGATGAAGACGGCCCTCGCGAGCAGGCGCAGTTCCTTGATCAGGACGCCCCAGGACTTGCCGAAATCGGCCTTCTGGTAGTCGGAGAAGGTGCGCACGGCTTTTATCCCGGCGGCCCCGCACCAGCGCTTCTGGGCGAAGGGGAGGTCCATGCTGATGGTCAGCACGCCCACGTCCGGGCCCAGCGCCTCGGCTTCCTTGTTGAAGCGGCGGGTCTCGACGTCGCAGATAGAAGTGTCCAGCGAGTGGACTACGCTGATGACGGCCACCTTGCCGCCGTAGGTGCGGGAGAACTTCATTGGCAGCATGTCGTTGTCCGTCACTTTGAAGTCGGGGGCGGACATGCCGACCCTGATCTCGTCGCCCACAAGGGTGAACGGGCGGCCTTTAATGGTCACGGTGCGCTTTACAGCTTCTTTTTTTACTTCTTCGTTTACGTTTTCGTCCATGATCGTGTCCTTTGGGAGCCCCGGGCCCGCCTAACGGCATTTCAGCATATTCACCAGTTCTCGGCAAGCATTTCGAAATAAGCTTTAGGATGGGCGCAGGCGGGGCAGTTTTCCGGAGCAATGGTCCCTTCGTGAGTGTAGCCGCAGTTAAGGCAGCGCCAGGCCGTCTTTTTCGCCTTGCAGAAAACGGAACTTTCTTCGATATTCTTCAGGAAGCCCCGGTAGCGTTTCTCGTGCTGTTTCTCGGCCGCCGAGATGGCGTCGAAGGCCTTGGCTACCGGCTCGAAGCCTTCTTCCCGGGCCGTCTTGGCGAAATCCGGGTAGAGCGTGCCCCATTCGTGCTTCTCGCCGTCGGCGGAAGCTTTCAGGTTCGCCCTGGTGTCAGCGATCCTGCCGGCGGGAAAAGTCGCCGTGATACTGAGATCGCCGCCTTCCAGGAACTTGAAGAAGCGTTTGGCGTGCTCCTTCTCCTGCGAGGCGGTCTCTTCGAAGGCCAGGCTGATCTGCACATAGCCCTCTTTTTTCGCGGCGCCGGCGAAATAGGTGTACCGGTTGCGGGCCTGAGACTCGCCGGCGAAAGCGGCGAGCAGGTTCTTCTCGGTCCTGGAACCTTTGATCTTCATTTCTTTCCTCCTGCCGACAGCTCCGGGGCTTTCTGCGTGCCCCGCCGAAGTATTCTACTAAAATAGATCACAACGGGGTTTTTACGTTGTTTCTCCTGATCCCGGCGCGGGTAAGCGCGAAATCGTATTTTACCGGGTCGCCGGGCTCCACCGTCCTGAAGTAAGCCGTGATCTCGGCGGCGGTCTTCATCGAGGTGTCCTTCCTTCTGGTTATGCCCATGCCCATCGAAACCTGCCGCATATGGGTGTCCAGCGGGATCAGCAGTTTGGCGGGGGATACCCCGGTCCAGACGCCCGGGTCCACCGCGTCCTTCCTGACCATCCAGCGCAGGTACAGGTTCACCCGCTTGAAGGAGCTCTTATGCTCCGGGCAGGGCGTCAGGGAAGGCGCGCAGCCGGCGGCGTTGAACTTGTCGATGAATTTGTAGATCGCGCGCTCTACAGTGGGTTCGTCCTTGTCGTAATCCTGTAGGAAGAGCTTTTCGAGCGAGCCGTGCTTTTGCCTGGCGAGCTTTATGTTCAGCAGGAAGACGGCCAGCTCGGCCCCGGTAGTGAAGCGGTGCTTGAATGCGGCGAAGGTCTTTTTAACGACGGCCGGGGGGGCGGCTTTAAGCCAGGCGGCCGGCGAGGCGCCCATCGGCCCAAGGACTTTTTCCACGCTCTTGAGGATCTGCGTCACGTTGCCGTAAGCCAGGCAGGCGGCTATCAGGCCGACTATTTCCCTGTCGGAGCCGCTCTTGTAGCGCCAGACGAACTCCAGCGGGTCGGGGTGGATGAATTCCGGCTTATTGTAGAGCAGGTAGGTCTCCTCGAGGAAACTTCTTTTAGGAGGCATAGTTCAACAGGTCTTCCGCGCCGGCAGCTCGCTTATCTTCTTGTCCAGCGCCTCGCGGAATTTCCGGTTGGTCTCGGGGATCAGGTCCCCCAGGATGCAGCCTGGCCTGCCGCAGGCTTTGGTCTTCATCAGGCAGTTCGAAAGGGACATCTTCCCTTCCATCGCCTCGAAAACGTCCCGCAGTTTCCCGGCCCTGGCCTTTTTCGAAAGGAGGAAGCCTCCCTTCGGGCCGCGGCCGGGCACCAGCAGGCCCGCCCGGGTGAGACGCTGCAGCACCTTGGTCAGGTGATTGTAGGAAACCCCCAGCTCCGAAGCTATGAGCCTGGTGGAACTGGGGCTTCCTTCCGCTTTCGCGAGGAAGTTGACGGCGTGCACGGCTATCACCGCCGCTTCCGATATCTTTAATATGGTACCCATTTACAACATCTTACAACTTTTACCGTAATATATGTCCTCCCCTTCGCCGCACTTCACCGGTTTGATCCGGATGTAAGTGGAGACCAGGAACCAGCCGAGCAGCACCGCGCCGGCTATGATGATGCTGTCGGGTATGATCCTGAACCTGTTCAGCAGCAGGATGACCGGCAGGTTGTAGAACTCCGGGCTGCGGGCGAACCAGACCCCGTGCTTGTAGACCATGAAGGTCTGGATCAGGCCTTCGGGCAGGAGCACGGACATCACCATCAGGAACAGGCCGCCGTTCAGCAGCCAGAAGATAGCCTTCAGCAGGCCGTTGTTCCAGTACTCGTCCTTGACCAGCGAGCGCCAGGAGAACAGCAGCAGCGAGATGGACAGCATGCCGTAGACGCCGAACAGGGCGGCATGGCCGTGGTTCGCCGTGAGGTACGTCCCGTGCTCGAAGTAATTGACGATCGGCAGGTTGATGGAGAAGCCGAACATCCCGGCGCCCAGGAAGTTCCAGAAGCTCGACGCCGTCAGGAAGAACAGCGGCCAGCGGTACGGGAAGTCCTTGCCGGCGTCCACTATCGCCCCGTATTCCTTCCAGGCCCGGACGACCAGCAGGATCATCGGTATGGGTTCGAGCGAGGCGAACACCGCGCCCAGGGCCAGCCAGTAGGAGGGCCCGCCGTACCAGAAGTAATGGTGCGCGGTGCCGATGATGCCGCTGGCGAACACCAGGATGGCGCTGAAGTAAGCCACCCGCATCGCCGATTCCTTCTTGACCAGCCCCAGCATCACTAGGAAGAGGGAGATGATCGCCACGCCGAAGAACTCGAAGATGCCTTCCACCCACAGGTGCACCACGAACCAGCGCCAGTAGTCGGAGATGGTAAGGTGCGAGCCCTTGCCGTAGAAGAAACCGAAGCCGAAGAAGCCCACCACCATGACGGCGCTCACCAGGTAGAACAGGACCACGCCGCTGTTGTCCTTGTCCGCCCCGAAGAGCTTGTCCTTCATGCCGCGGTAGACTATGACCAGCCAGGCGATGAGGCCCACGAAGAGCAGCCATTGCCAGAACCGGCCGGATTCGAGGAATTCCCAGCCCTGGTGGCCGAACCAGAACCAGGTGTTCTCCGTGAAATAACCCTTCGAGCCGAGCGCGGTGCCCGCGAGGCTGCCCACGGCCACCAGCACTACCGCGCCGAAGAGTATGTTGACGAGCAGGCCCTGCCCTTTCGGCTCTTTGCCGCTGATGACGGGGGCCAGGTAGATGGAAGCGCCTATCCACGTCGTGGCTATCCAGAAAATGGCCAGCTGCAGATGCCAGCTTTTGGCCCAGGTATAAGGGACCAGCGCGGCCAGGAAGTCCGGGAAGAAAGTCCCGGGGCTGACGGTATAGTGCGCCAGCATGCCGCCCATGCAGGTCTGCAGGATGAACAGGGCCGTCACTACCACGAAGAACTTGGCCGCCCTGACCTGGCTCAGGGTGAGCGGCAGGTTCAGCATCAGGCTGCCGGTCTCCACGGCTTTCTCCTCGCCGTAAAGGATGCGGTAGCGGTGCACGGCGTAAGTGACTATCCCGAGGACTATGAAGAAAGCTATGATGCCCGCCACGCTCCAGAGGAGCGCGTCGGTCATCATGGCGTTGCCGACGGTGACGTCGGGCGGCCAGTTATTGGTGTAGGTGGAGTTCTCGCCGGGCCTCAAGGCCCCGGCGGCCCAGGCGGTCCAGAAGAAGAAGTCGCCCACCGTCCCGGTTTCGCTCAGCTCCTTCATCGCCTTGGCCTGCAGGCCGTAGGTGTTGTTCCCGTTCACCATAGCTTCGCGCCAGTACTCCCTGACTTTCAGGAAGGCATAGGCCTGCGCAGGGGTGAGAGTGAGGACGCCGGTGACGGGGTCGTAATTGTTCTTCTTTATTTCCCTTATCACTTTCGCGTCGATCGCGGCGGCGGCGTCGGGGTCGAGCGCGGCGTAGTTTTTGCCCGCCTTCCCGGCGTAGTAGTGCCGCATGTACTGGCCCGTCAGGTTCAGCGTGGTGGCCGAGAAATCCAGGCCGCGCAGGGTCCCGTGCCCCCAGACGCTGCCCAGGTCCATCAGGCCGTAGCGCTGGTAGGCGTTCTGGCCCTTGATTATTTCCGCCTTCCCGGAAAGTTCCGTCCCTTCGGAGAAGATCTGCAGCGGGTAGGGGGGGACCCTGTCTTTGGCCAGCCACCCTCCGCCGAGCAGAACGAGCATCGAGATAACAAAGCTGGCTATCGCCGCTTTTTTGAGACCTTCCATTATTTGTCCTCCGGCCGCTAACATGCCGCTATAGGCCGGCCTTGTCAGCGCTGTCCGCTGACAAGGCCGGCGCGTATTCGCTTCGGAAACTTCTTATGCCCACTCTTCGCTTTTGATCGTCCCGCCTATGCCTACTACGATGCTCTTTACCGGGACTTTCCTCTTGGCGTTGCGCGCGGCCTGCTGCACCATGGCGAGCAGCCCGCCGCAGCAGGGCACTTCCATCGTCAGCACGGTGAGCGTGTTGACCTTGGCGTCCTCTATCAGGGCCTGGATCTTCTCCACGTAGACCTCCTGACCGTCGTCCAGCTTGGGGCAGGCTATCACGGCCGCCCTGCCTTTCAGGTATTCCGCGTGGAAATTGCCGTAGGCGAAAGCCGTGCAGTCGGCCGCGACCACCAGGTCCGCCTTCTGGAAATACGGCGCCATCGGCGAGATCAGGTGCAGCTGCACCGGCCACTGCCGCAGCATCGAAGGGGCCTTCCCCGCCGGCGCGGCAGCGGCGGCCGTTTCTTCGCGCAGGTCCATCATCTTCGCCCCGGGGCAGCCGCCGGCTTCGTGTCCGCCATGTGAGTGTTTCTTTTCCATTTTAGTTCCCTCCTGAATATTTGACCGAAAATTCACGCCGGCTGACCGGAAAGGGCCGCTTCGATCTCAGCCTTCAGCCGCCCGAGGCCCAGCCTGTCGGCCAGGTCGCCGAACCGCTCCCCGCGCCGGCCTTCCCTGATATAGCCCTTTACCACGGCTCTCAGCGCGAGCAGTACTCCCTCTTCGTCCGTCAGTTCCAGCACTTCCACGCCCAGCCTGGGATGCCTGCCGAGCCTGCCGCCGATATAGACCGAAAAACCTTTCTTTTCCGCGCGCAGCGCCCCGGTCGGACAGACTTTGGCGCAGGCCCCGCAGCGCACGCAGAGCTCAAGATCTACCGCGGGCCCTCTTGCATCGAGAGTTATTCCGCATTCGCAGCAGGCTTTTACGCATAGGCCGCAGTTGTCGCAGGCTCCCCCGCCTTTTCCGGGGAGGCTGCGCTGTATGACGCCGAAGTCCTTTATCTGCGGCCGGGAACAGGCGTTGGGGCATTCCGCCGTTGCGGCCCTGAAAGCGTGTCTCGCCAAAGCCGGCTCCGGGAGCATCCTGCCGACCCATGCCGCCAGGCCTTCTTCTTCGAGCAGGCTTTCCATCCTCCGCCTCAGGCCCTCCGCGCGGCCCAGGGAATTCGGGCAGGTCGCGTTTTTATTGCAGCCGGAGACGTCCGGCTGGCGCTTTCCCCGGTTCTCCATGGTCAGGTTAACTCCGCGGCGCCCAGCAGTTTCTCCAGGCCGGTCACTACCGCCTCGCATTCGGCGATAAGCTCCGGGGCGAATTTTTCATCCGCCTCGTCGAACCTGCCGGACAGCTCGCCTACCTGTTTCATCGTGAGGTTCCTGTCCATCCACGGGTAGAGGATCTCGTCCTCCTTCTTGATATGTTCGGCCAGCAGCTCGCGGTAGGCCAGGAACTGCTTCGCGGCCGCGGCCCCGTCACCAGCCGCCAAGGCCTCGTCGGCGGCTTTTACATGGCCGCGCCCGGTTACATGGTCCAGCAGCATGACCTGGATAACGTCCAGGCCGCCGTCGAAATACTTGAAGAGGATCTCCTCCTCTTTCGCGTGGTGGTACTTATCGGCGTAAGTGCGGATGAACTTCAGCCCTCCGCGCGCCAGCCCGGCGCCCTCTTCGGACCCCAGGTCCGTTCCGGCGACGAAGCGCGGGAGCAGCGCCAGCAGCCGCTTTATCAGGACATGCTCGTCCACCAGCCTTTTCAGCGGGGGGGAATACTTTAACCCGCCGGCCGGCGCAGCGGCTTTCCCCGGACTTTTCGGGACCATCAGGGCGCCGTCGGGGGAAATGGCGAGGGCTATCCTCCCCATCAGCTTTTCCTCCTCGGGCCCGGGCAGGTTATGGATCTCCACGATATCCTTCAGGCGGCAGGTGCCCGCCGCGCAGGCGGTGCAGCCTATCTTGTATTCGTTCAGGATCTTCCCCACCCCGGGGTACCTGGCGATGATGTCCTTGATGTTCTGTTCGAGGTATTTGTGCATGACGCCGCCCCTGGGTTAAACCGCCTCGACGTTCTTTATCTCCGGAGCGGCCTTCCTGATCGCCGCTTCCACGCCGTTCTTCAGCGTGATACCCGCCGAGGGGCAGCAGGCGCAGCCGCCGGTCAGACGCACCTTCACGGTCTTCGAGGTTTCGTCTATGGCGACGAGCTGCACGCCGCCGCCGTCCGCCTCGAGGTAGGGCCTGACCTGCGCCAGCGCGTCCTCCACCTTCTTCTTCAATCCTCTCCCGGTAAGATCAGTCGAGTCGTTCATATAAGTTCCTCCTGTTCCGCAAAAAAACGGGACGGAGAGGCTTCACCGCCTCCGCCCCTGTAAATCCCTGAAATCCGAGATCTTCCTGTCCAGCACCGCCTTAAAGCGCTCGTTCGTCTCGCTGAGGAAATTCCCCAGCACGCAGTTCCGGTGCAGGCAGACCTTGTGCTTGAGCAGGCAGTCCCCGGCGGGGGGAAGGCCGTCTATCGCGGCGATGAAATCGCGGACCCTGGCTTTTTTGCCGGCCTGCGAAAGCGAGAAGCCGCCTTTAGGGCCGCGCGCGGCGGTCAGCAGCCCCGCCCTGGTGAGCTGCTGCAGCACCTTGGAAAGGTGGTTGTAGGAAATATCCAGCGCCCTGGTTATCTCCATGGCCGGGACGAGCGGGTCCTTTTTCGCGGCCAGGTAGTCGGCCGCGTGTATGGCTATGGCCGCCGCGTCCGAGATCCTGAGTATGCTTTGCATGCGCCTTTGGTCCTTGTGGTAATCTAGTATAACTATACCAGTATAACCGGAAAATGTCAAGGGCCCTCCGGCCGCGGAAAACCGGAGCATTGCGCGGTATTGAGCCTTTACGACGGAGATAAGCGTCCCGATCTGGCCGTCTGAGGAGCATAGCTCTTGATACGGCACAAGAGGGTGCCGAAGCGGCACATCCATTGGCTTGTGCGTGTCTTTAGAAAATCATAGAATATCCCTGCGGTAATCTTTCCTTTAAAGAGGTGACCATGCTTAAGGCAGCCATCGTCATGGGAAGCGATTCGGACCTGGGAGTACTGTCCGCCGCCGCCGGTGTCCTGGAGCATTTCTCCGTCCCCTTCGAGATCAAGGTCCTTTCCGCCCACCGCACCCCTGAGGCCGCCCTGGCTTACTCGGCTGCCGCCGAAAAGCGCGGTTTCGGGGTCATTATAGCCGGCGCCGGGGGGGCGGCCCATTTGCCGGGCGTGCTCGCGGCCGTCACCACGCTGCCCGTGATAGGCGTGCCGATGAACGCCACCTCGCTCAACGGCCTCGATTCCCTTTTGTCCATAGTGCAGATGCCCGCAGGGATCCCGGTGGCCACCGTAGGCGTGAACGCGGCGAAGAACGCCGGCCTGCTGGCGGTCCAGGTCCTGGCCGTGAAGGAAACCTCGCTGCGGGCGAAGCTTAAGGCCTACAGGGCCGCCATGAAGAAGGAAGTCCTCGCCAAGACGGCGAAGCTGGAGAAAAAAGGCTACAAGAAGTACCTGCAGGAGATGTAGTGATCCGCAGTAAAGACCGGCAGTCTACCTTCAAGGAGATGAGCATGGCTGAACTGAAGCTGATACATAAGGGAAAAGTACGCGACCTTTACGCGGCGGGCGAGAAGTACCTGCTGATTGTTTCCTCCGACAGAATCTCGGCTTTCGATTTCATACTGCCTACGCCGATCACCGGCAAGGGCGCCATCCTTAATAAAATAAGTTCCTTCTGGTTCGACCGGACCGGTCACATCATAAAGAACCATATGGTAGCCTCCGATATCGGTGAGATCAGGGCCAGGCTCGCCGGCTACGATACTTCGGCGCTCGACTGGGCCTGGCTGGAAGGCCGGTCGGTGCTGGTGCTTCGGACGAAGCGCGTGGATTTCGAATGCATAGTGCGCGGGTATATCACCGGCTCGGGCTGGAAGGAATACCGGAAACAGGGCAGCGTCTGCGGCATCAAGCTGCCGCCGGGCCTTGAAGAGGCGCAGAAGCTGCCGGAGCCGGTGTTCACGCCCACCAGCAAGGCCGACCAGGGCCACGACGAGAACGTGACCTTCGAACAGATGGCCGAAGTCCTCGGCGAGGAGCTGGCCGGGAAGATAAAAGAGAAGAGCCTGGCCCTGTATGAATTCGCCGCCGGGCATTTGGAGAAGCGCGGCATCCTGCTGGCCGACACCAAGTTCGAGTTCGGCCTGCTGGACGGCGAGCTTCTGCTGATAGACGAGGCGCTTACGCCCGACTCCTCCCGGTTCTGGGACAAGGCGCAGTACAGGGTCGGGACCAGCCCCGAGAGCTACGACAAACAGTACGTGCGCAACTGGCTGGAGGGGAGCGGCTGGGACAAGAACTCCGCCCCGCCCGCGCTGCCCGCGGAGGTGGTGCGGGGCACCATCAAAAAGTACGAGGAAGCCCTTAACAAAATAACCGCCGGGTGAAGTATCACCCGGTTTCTTCTTTACGGGCGCATAATGATAATAGAGATCTGGACCAAGGAGAAGTACGCGAAGAACGAGGAGGCCGCTTTTCTCGGCAGGCTGGCCCACGCCGGGCTGGACGTCAAGGCCGCCCGGCTCTCGCGCCTTTACCGGGTGGACGCCGGTTTCAGCGAAGAGACCTTCTCCAGGATAGCCTCGGAACTGCTGACCGACAATATCACCGAGCATTGTTCCCTGAAGCCCGGCAAGGCCGGCCTTAAGAACGCCTACCGGGTGGAGGTCTGGCTGAAAGACTCCGTGACCGACGTGGTGGGAGAAAGCGTCAAGGAAGCCGTCGCCGACGTGGCCGGCGAACTTCCGGAGGCGGTCAGGTTCGGGCACGCCTATTATGTGCAGTGCGCCTCGGAGCTGAAACTCAGGCAGGCCGTCTCCAAAACCCTCGTCAACGAAGTGGTGAATAAATTCAGGATAGAAAAATGCTGAAAACCATGTCCGACCCCCTTTCCGGCTTCACCTCTTTGAGCGACAGGCAGCTCGCGGAGCTGGACAGGACCTGCGGCTGGTCGCTGAACGCGCTGGAGCTCGCCGAAGTGCGGCGCCAGTTCAAAAAGATGGGCCGGCAGCCCTCGCGCGGCGAGCTGGAAACCATAGCCCAGACCTGGTCCGAGCACTGCAAGCATAAGACCTTTTCCGGTCCCGTGGCCTTCAAGTCCGGCGGCAAAGTTAAAAAGTACAAGAACCTTTTCAAGGAAACCATAGTCAAGGCTACCAGGACGCTGAACAGGAAATGGTGCCTTTCCGTGTTCACCGACAATGCCGGCATAGTGGAGTTCGGCAAGGGCGGGAAATGGGGCCTTGCCTTCAAGGCCGAGACCCACAACCATCCCTGCGCGGTGGAGCCCTACGGCGGCGCGGAGACCGGCGTAGGCGGGGTCATCCGGGACATCCTCGGCGTGGGCCTGGGCGCGAAACCGGTACTGAACACGGATAATTTCTGCTTCGGCTACCTCGACTCCAGAAAGAAGCTCCCCAGAAATTCCCATTCCCCCGAGCGCATCATGCGCGGCGTGGTGGAGGGGGTGCGGGATTACGGCAACCGCATCGGCATCCCCACCGCCTCCGGCGGCATCTATTTCGACGACGGCTATCTGCTCAATCCGCTGGTCTATGTCGGCTGCGCCGGCCTGATCCCCGTGGACAAGATAGAAAAAAAGGTGGTCCCCGGGGACCTGATAGTCTCCATCGGCGGGCGCACCGGCCGGGACGGCATCCACGGCGCCACTTTCTCTTCCGCCAATATCGAGGAGGACACTTCCGCCTCCGCCGTGCAGATAGGGCATGCCGTGAACGAGAAGAAGACCCTCGACGTGCTGATGCGCGCCCGCGACCTGGGCCTGTATAACGCCGTCACCGACTGCGGGGCCGGCGGCTTCTCCTCCGCCATCGGAGAGCTCGGTTCCGAAACGGGCGCGCGGGTGCGCCTCGAGGACGCGCTGCTGAAGGATACCCGCATCGAGCCGTGGGAGATCTGGGTTTCCGAATCGCAGGAGCGGATGATCCTTTCTGTTCCGAAGGCTAAACTGAAGAAGCTTGAGGCCATACTTGAAGCGGAGAGCTGCGAATACTGCGTGCTGGGCGCCTTCCCCGGAAACGGGAGGCTGCTGGTCACCCACGGCGAGGAAAAGGTGGCGGACCTGCCCATGGCTTTCCTGCACGGCGGCGTGCCCAATTTCGAGAAGCCGGCCTCGCGCCGCAAAGTGAGGATCTTCAGCGCGACCCCGGTCCGGCCGGCTAAAACTTACGGCGGGATCCTGAAAGAGCTGCTGGCCCACCCTAACGTCTGCTCCAGGCATTCGGTGATAACCCAGTACGACCACGAGGTGCAGGGCGGGACGGTGATAAAGCCGCTCCAGGGGAAATACGGCGACGGCCCCGGCGACGCCACTGTCATTTGGCCGCAGGCCGCCACGCTGGACCTGCACGATCTTTCCGGCTTCGCCGTGACGCACGGCTTCAATCCCGCAGCCGGGAAAATAGACCCTTACCAGATGGCGCTGCAGGCGGTGGACGAGGCGGTGAGGAATCTGCTCTGCGTGGGCGCGGAGATCTCGCGCACGGCCATCCTGGACAATTTCTGCGCGGCCAGCCCGCGCGACCCCGAAGTGATGGGCGACCTGGTGCTGGCGGCCGAGGGCTGCCACGACGCGGCGATGGCTTACGGCGCGCCTTTCATCTCGGGCAAGGACAGCTTCTACAACCAGGCCAAGGACGCCGACGGGAAGGAATATCCGATACCGCTGTCCCTGCTGATCTCGGCCACGGCCCCGGTGGAGGATATCCGCAAGGCTATCACGATGAATTTCAAGGAGGCCGGGAACCCGCTTTACCTGGCCGGGACCAGCTGCCGCGGCCTGGGCGGCTCCG
The DNA here is from genome assembly GCA_016207645.1 of Elusimicrobiota bacterium. GTDB lineage: Bacteria > Elusimicrobiota > Elusimicrobia > Elusimicrobiales > UBA9959 > UBA9959. The sequence goes on along the minus strand of JACQPH010000045.1, from coordinate 18,930 downwards.
TTTACGCGGACATGATGGTGGCGGGCAATAACTATATAGCCCCGCTGGACATGAAGGCGGCGGTGCGGCTGTACACTGCGCTGCTGAAGGCCATCAAGAGCGGTTGCGTGGCCGCCGCTCACGACGTGTCGCAGGGCGGCCTGGCGGTGACCCTCTCCGAAATGGCTTTCTCCGGGGGCTTCGGGGCTGAAATAGACCTTTCCTCAGCGGCGAAGGAGAAGGACCTGTCCGCGCTGGAACTGCTGTTCGGGGAAAGCCCTTCCCGCCTGGTGCTCGAAGTAGTGAAGGACAGGGAGGCGGAGTTCCTGAAGTTCGTGGAAGGTCTGCCCGTCCCCGAAATAGGCTTCGTCAGCGAGGAACCGGTGCTTGAGGCGGCCGACGGCGGGGAGCGGCTTTTTAAGGAAGACATCGGCGGCCTGAAAGCCCGCTGGAAACGGGAGCTCATATGAAGCCCAGAGCGATCATTCTGCGCGGTACCGCCACCAACTGCGATATCGAAACGTTCAATTCCTTTAAATACGTCGGGGCCGAGCCGGAGCTGGTGCATATCAACCAACTGCTGTCAGGAGAAAAGAAGGTGCTGGATTATTCCCTGATGGCTTTCCCCGGGGGCTTCTCTTACGGCGACGATATCTCGGCCGGCAAGATCTACGCGGTGAAGATGAGCCGCCTCTCTGCGGATTTCGAGGCTTTTATAAAGAGCAAAAGGCCGGTGATAGGCATCTGCAACGGTTTCCAGATACTCGTCAAAACGGGCTTCCTGCCCGAGAACAAAGGGAACGCCCAGGTTTCCACGCTCTATACCAATGACTGCGGGCATTTCCTGGCCAAGTGGGTGAAGCTGAAGATAAATAAAAAAAGCCCCTGCCTGTTCACCAAAGGCCTGCCGGAAGCGATAGAGCTCCCGATCGCGCACGGCGAGGGGAAATTCATAGTGGAGGATAAAAAGACAATGGCGGACCTGGTCGGGCGCGAGCTCCACGCGATGACCTATTCGGACAACCCGAACGGCTCGATGCTGGACATAGCCGGCATAACGAACGCGGCCGGAACCTGCTTCGGCCTGATGCCCCACCCGGAGCGCAACTTCTTCGCCTGGCAGAATCCGGACCGGCCAGCGGCAGCGAGGGAAGCCGTCGCGGCCGGCTACCAGTTCTTCAGGAACGCGGTGGATTATCTCGGGTAAAGGGAATCTATTATGTGCGGAATATTCGGCATAGCCGACAATAATGACGCGTCGAGGATCGCCTATGTCGGTCTTTTCACGCTGCAGCACCGCGGCCAGGAATCGGCCGGGATAGTCACCGACGATAACGGGGTCCTGCGCCACAGCATAGGGATGGGGCTGGTGAGCGAGGTCTTCACGAAGGACGCTCTTGAGACGCTCAAAGGACGCAGCGCTATAGGCCATATCCGCTATTCCACCACTGGTTCCAGCCATCTCAAGAACGCCCAGCCGCTGGTCCTGGACTCCTACCTGGGGCAGGTGGCGGTGGCGCATAACGGCAACCTGACGAATTCCGACGACCTCAAGACCCGGCTCCAGAAGGGCGGGGCTATCTTCCAGTCCACCAGCGATACCGAAGTCATCCTGCACCTGATGGCGAAGCACCGCGGCCGCAGCGTGGAGGACACCCTGGCCAGGAACCTCCCTAAGCTGGAGGGCTCCTACGCTTTCGCTTTCCTGGCGCCGGGAAAATTGATCGGCGCGCGCGACCCGCACGGTTTCCGGCCGCTGGTGCTGGGAAAGCTCGGCAAGTCCTATATGCTGGCCTCGGAGACCTGCGCCATAGAAGTGGCCGGGGGAAAGACGGTCAGGGAAATAGAGCCCGGCGAGATGGTGACGATCGAAGGCGGGAAAGCCCGCTTCCGGCGTTTCGCCCCGGCGAAGAAATTCACCCGCTGCATCTTCGAGCAGGTCTATTTCGCCAGGCCGGATTCCATGGTGGCCGGCCGGACCGTGCAGACCTCGCGCTACGAGATAGGAGCCCTTCTGGCGCGGGAAATGAAGGGCGTGAAGGCCGACATCGTCTCCGGCGTGCCGGATTCCGGCACCGTCTACGCCCTGGGTTTCTCCGACGAGTCTGGGCTGCCCTTCCAGACGGTCTTCATGCGCAATCACTACACCGGCCGCTCTTTCATCCAGCCGGACCAGCGCCTGCGGGAATTCACCGCCCACCTCAAGCTTGCGCCTATCAGGGACGCCATCCAGGGCAAGACCATCATACTGATAGACGACTCGCTCGTCAGGGGGACTACCTCGCGCAAGATAGTCAAAAGCCTGAAGAAAGCCGGCGCGAAGAAGATAATCATGGCCATAGCTTCGCCGCCCATCATTTCCCCGTGCTTTTACGGCATAGATACGCCGAGCAAAAAGGAACTGATAGCCTGCAACCTGACCGTCGAGAAGATACGCCGCTTCATCGGGGCCGACGAGCTGCATTATCTGACCCTTGAAAGCCTGGTCAGCGCCTGCGGGAGCGGAAAGGACAGGAATTTCTGCGTCTCCTGTTTCACCGGCAGCTACAATACGCGGGTGGGCGCCGCGGCGAAAGCCTATGGCCTTCCCGTAAAGGCGGCGCTGTGAACGTACTGCTGATCGGCTCCGGCGGCCGGGAGCACGCGCTGGCCTGGAAGCTGAAGCAAAGCCCGCTGCTCGGGAAACTGCACTCAATTCCGGGCTCAGCCGCTATTAAGGGCCTGGCGGACTGCCCCGACATAGACCAGGACGACTTCCGGAAGATACACGCTTACTGCGCCGCGAATAAGATAGAGCTCGTGGTGGTGGGGCCCGAAGCCCCGCTGGCGAAGGGGATAAGCGATTTCCTGACGGGCAAAGGCATAAAAGTTTTCGGTCCCTCCCAGCGCGGCGCTATGCTGGAGGCCTCAAAGCAGTTCGCCAAGGAGTTCATGGACAGGAACTCCATTCCCACAGCCTCTTTTTCGGTGCTGTACGACGCTTCCTTCGCCAGGGAGAAGATAAAAGAGAACAGGAAATACCCGGTGGTCATCAAGGCGGACGGGCTGGCGGCCGGGAAAGGCGTGCGCATCTGCGCGGACGAGGCCGAAGCTCTGGCGGCGGTTTCGGATCTTATGGAGAAGCGGATCTTCGGCTCTTCCGGCTCCAAGGTGGTGATGGAGGAGTTCCTGACCGGCAGGGAGGCCTCGGTGATGGCCCTGGTGGACGGCGAGTCTTTCCTGATGCTGCCGCCGGCGAGGGACCATAAGCGGCTGCTGGACGGCGACGCCGGGCCGAATACGGGCGGAATGGGCGCGGTCTGTCCGGCGGAAATTACTCCCGCCGACCTGGAGACGGTCCGGAATGAGATCCTGCAGCGTTTCGTGGACGGGGTTAAAAAAGAGCGCATTCCTTTCTGCGGCGTGATCTTCGCCGGGCTGATGTTCACTCCGGACGGTCCCAGGACGCTGGAGTTCAACTGCCGCTTCGGCGACCCGGAGACCCAGTCGGTGCTGCCCCTGATCAAGAGCGACCTGCTGGCGCTGCTGAAAGCCTGCGCCGAGGGGAATCTGGCGGGCAGGGAACTGGAAATTTCGGATCAGGCCTGTGTTTCCGTGGTGCTCGCCGCCGGCGGCTATCCGGAGAACCCTGAAAAGGGGAAAGAGATCTCCGGCCTCTACAAAGTCCCCGCGGACGCGCTGGTCTTTCACGCCGGGACGGTAAAAAAAGGTGACAGCTACTATACCAACGGCGGGCGCGTCCTTTCCGTGACGGCGACAGGGAAGGATCCGGAAGAGGCGCGGCGGAAAGCCTACGAGGCCGCCGCGGCGATAAATTTCAAAGGGATGCAGTACAGGAAGGATATCGGGAAGTGAGTGGAGGATTTTAATGACGACTTATAAGAAGAGCGGGGTGGATATTAAGCTGTCGGATAAATTCACGGAATTCCTGGAGAAGAAGTCCAAGGCTATCGGCGGTTTTGCGGGGCTGCTGTCGATAGACGAAACTAAGGGTAAATACAGTATTGTCGCCTCCACCGACGGGGTGGGAACGAAGCTGAAGCTGGCTTTTATGCTGGATAAGCATAATACTATCGGGATCGACCTGGTCGCGATGTGCGTCAATGACCTGCTCTGCTGCGGGGCCCGGCCGATGATCTTTCTCGATTACTACGCTACCGGCAAGCTGGACCTGGGCCGCTCGAAGAAGATCATAGAGGGCATCCTGGAAGGCTGCCGGCAGGGGGAATCGGCGCTGCTCGGCGGTGAAACGGCGGAGATGCCGGGCTTCTACCAGCCGGGAGAATACGACCTCGCGGGCTTCTCGGTGGGCATCGTAAAGAACTCGGAGATACTCGACGGGAAGAAGGTGCGCCCCGGGGATGTCCTGATAGGGCTGAAGTCCACCGGCTTCCACTCCAACGGCTTCTCGCTGATAAGGAAAGTGCTGGGGGAGAAGAAGCTGCTTAAGAAATACGCTTCCAGGCTGCTTACTCCGACGCGGATCTATGTGAAGGACGTGAATAAGCTGCGCGCGGCGCTGCGCCGGCGGAAATACGACGTGCTCGCTTTGGCCCATATTACCGGCTCCGGCATCCCCGGCAACCTGCCGCGCGTGCTGCCCAGGACCATGTCCGCCGCGGTCTATAAAGATTCCTGGAAAACCCCGTCGATAATGCGCGAAATACAAAGCCTCGGGAACATCCCCGAAGCCGATATGTGGGATTCTTTCAATATGGGCCTCGGCATGATAGCCGTGGTCCGCAAAGAAGCCGTAAAAACCGCCCTGAAAACGCTGGAAGACGCCGTTGTGATAGGTGAAATAGTGAAGGGCAGGAACGAAGTGATCCTGAAGTAAAGCGATCGAAGGAATCCAATGAAAAATATAGTCGTTTTCGCTTCCGGCGGCGGCACTAATCTGCAGGCTTTGATAGACGCGGCCAGGGATGGGCGTATAAAGGGAATAATAGCCCTGGTCGTTTCCAGCAAGCCCGGCGCCGGCGCGCTTGAGCGCGCGGCCAAAGCCGGGATCCCGGCCGAAACCGCCGTTCCCGGTGATTTCAAGACCCCCGAAGCTTATGACGAGCATCTCGCCGGCCTCTGCCTGAAGCATAAGGCCGACCTGGTCTGCCTGGCGGGCTTCATGCTCAAACTCGGTCCCAGGCTCCTCTCCGCCTTCAGCGGCAGGATAATGAACGTCCACCCGGCGCTGCTGCCGGCCTTCGGCGGGAAAGGCTTCTACGGCCTCAAAGTCCACGAAGCCGTCATAGCGTCCGGCGCGAAAGTAAGCGGGGTCACCGTGCATTTCGTAGACGAGAACTACGACTGCGGGCCCATAATACTCCAGCAGCCCGTGCCCGTATTGCCGGGCGACACCCCCGAAGACCTGGCTAAAAGAGTAAATACCGCCGAGCTGGCCGTCTATCCTAAAGCCGCCGCTTTATTCTGCGCGGACCTCCTTAAAGTCAAAGGCCGCAAGGTGGAGCTTTCCGGACCGGCGCCCGAGACCGGGAAAGTGCGGCGCGCCCTGATCTCGGTTTCCGACAAGAGCGGCGCGGTGGAATTCTGCCGCGGCCTGGCCGCCGAAGGCGTGGAGGTGGTCTCCACTTCCGGCACTTATAAACTCCTGAAGGAAGCGGGCGTGCCGGTGCGCGCTCTCGAGACCCTTACCGGCTTTCCCGAGATGCTCGACGGCAGGGTGAAGACCCTGCACCCGGCCGTGCACGGCGGGATCCTTTACCGGCGGGATAATTCCGTCCACGCCGGGACGGTCTTCAAATTCGGCATTGAGCCCATAGACATGGTGGTGGTGAACCTTTATCCCTTCGCCGAGACGGCCAAAAAAGCCGCTCCGTGGTCGGAGGAACTGATAGAGAACATAGATATCGGCGGCGTGGCTCTGCTGCGCGCCGCGGGCAAGAACTACCGGTCGGTGGCGGTGCTGACCTCGCCGGCCGATTACGCCCCGGTCCTGGCGGCGCTGAAAGCGGGTTCGGGGAGCCTGCCCCTTGAACTCAAAAAAGAGCTGGCCGTCAAGGCCTTCGCCCATACCGCCGCCTACGACGGGGCTATCGCCGCCGCGCATTCGAAGACGGCGTCCGCCGGCTTCCCGCCCAGCCTCGCGGTCCCGCTGACAAAGGTGCGCGAGCTGCGCTACGGCGAGAACCCGCACCAGGCCTGCGCGCTTTATTCCAGGAAGGAAAAACTTCCCTTCGCCCAGCTGCAGGGAAAGGAGCTCTCCTATAATAATATCCTCGACGCCTACGGCACTTACCAGGCGGTGCGGGAGTTCGAGAAACCGGCGGCGGTCATCTTCAAACATGTCACGCCCTGCGGGGTCGGCACCGGCGCGGACATAGCGGAGGCCTTCGAAAGGGCGTGGAGCACCGACCCGCTCTCCGCCTTCGGCGGGATAATCGCCCTGAACCGCAGGCTGGACGGGCGCATAGCCGAGTTCCTGGCCAGGAGGTTCGTGGAAGTCGTCTGCGCGCCGGACTACGACGAGAAAGCGCTGGCGATCTTCGCGAAGAAGACCAATCTGCGCCTGCTTAAATGGGACAGCTTCCCGGCCGACAACCTGGTGCTGCGCTCGATCGGCGACGAAGTGCTGGTCAGTACCGACGATAAACTGCTGCTCGGCGATAAATGGGAGGTCCCTACCAGGCGGAAGCCTACCGCGGAAGAGGAGGAGGCGCTGCGCTTCGCCTGGACGGCGGCCAAGTACGTGCGCTCGAACGCCATAGTCCTCTCCGACAACAAGCGCACCGTCGGCATCGGGGCGGGGCAGATGTCCCGGCTGGACTCGGTCTTCATGGCCGGGCATAAGCTGGAAGCCTTTTTAAAGGATAATCCCCGTCCGGAGACTTTGGTCATGGCCTCGGACGCTTTCTTCCCTTTCCCCGACGCGCTCGAGGAGGGGGTGAAGCTGGGGGCTACCGCCGTGATACACCCCGGCGGGTCCCTGAGGGACGATGAAGTGGTGGAAACCGCCGACAAGCTGGGGGTAGCCATGGTGCTGACCGGGGTCAGGCATTTCCGGCACTAAGGGCACGCGGCTTATTTAACGGCGGGGAAATAGACGGTGAAGACCGCGCCGCCTTTCGGAAGGTTGGCGGCTATGATCTGGCCGCCGCTCTGGCTTATGATGCCGTATACCGTGGAAAGTCCCAGGCCGGTGCCTTTGCCCTTGGGCTTGGTGGTGAAGAAGGGCTCGAAGATGCGCGGCAGCGTTTCCGGCGGTATGCCGGGGCCGGTGTCCGAAATTTCAAAAACAGCGTATTCCCCGCTCCTCAGCGAAGGGGGGAGCCCCTCCGGGCCGGCATTGTAGGTCTTCAGCATGATGGCGCCGGAGCCGTCCATGGCGTCCTTGGCGTTGACGGCCAGGTTCAGCACCGCCTGCTTGAACTGGTCCGGCTCGATCCTTACCGTGGCGAGGTCCTGCGACAAAGAGTAAGCCACGGAGATATTCCTGCCCAGCAGGCTGTCCAGCAGGATCTTAAGCTCGGCCAGCGGCGTGTTAATGCTGGTGCGGACGGGGCGGGCCTCCTGCCTCCTGGCGAAGACCATGAGCTGTTTTATCATGCTTGCCGCCTCCTTGGAGGAGCGGAGTATCTCGGAGGCCAGCTTGGCTCCCACGGAGCCTTTTTCCAGGTCCTCCCCGATGAGCTCCATGGAGCCGATGATGATGGTCAGCAGGTTGTTGAAATCGTGCGAGATCTGGCCGGCGAGCAGGCCCAGGGATTCCATCTTCTGGCTCTGGTTAAGCTGCGCCTCCAGCTGGGTTTCCCGGGTCAGATCGTGGCGCAGCGCCAGGAAATATTTAGGTTTCCCGTTCTGCCCCAGGATCGGGTAGATGCGCACTTCCTCGGTATAAAGGGTCCCGTCCTTGCGGCGGTTCACGATGCGGCCGTTCCAGCGCCTGCCGGCTTTTATCGTTTCCCACATCTCCTTGTAAAAGTCGGAAGTGTGTTCGCCGCTTTTAAGTATCCCGGCGTTCCTGCCGAGGATCTCGCCGCGGGAGTAGCCTGTAAGTTTCTCGAAAGCCCGGTTCACGTATATGACGGAAGCCTCGAGGTCGGTAAGGCAGAAAGTCTCGCCGGTCTGCTCGATAGCCTCGAATAGGATGGCGTGGCTTATGGTGGAGAGTTCCATGGGGATATTGTAGCAAAACTTTCGGCTCCGGGCGGATTTTACACGGCGAGCTTTTTTGTGTTAAAATTACTTGCAAGACCCCCGCTCCGGGCAGTTCTTGCGAACGCGGAACGGGGTGTTTTTTTATGGAGGCGATCCTATGCAGGCGCAGCGCAACATGAACGCGGTCAGCCCTCTGGACGGGAGATATTCCGGCAAACTGGGAAGTCTGGGCCGGGCCTTCGGCGAAGGCGCGCTGGCGCGTTACCGCGCGCAGGTGGAATGCCGCTACCTGCTGAAACTCTGCGCCACCCCCGGCCTGCGCATAAGGCGTCTCAAGCCCTCCGAGAAAGCCATCCTGGAAAAATTACCGGCCCTTTCCGACAGGGACGCGCTTGAAGTAGTAGCCCTGGAGGAGACCGGCTCGGGCCGGGTCCCGCCGACAAAGCACGACGTGAAAGCGGTCGAGTATTTCATCAAAGAAAAACTGCGCCGCACTTCGCTGCGGGACATAACCGAGTTCGTCCATTTCGCCCTCACTTCCGAGGACGTGAACAACATTTCTTACGCGCTGATGCTAAGGGACGCTTTGACCGCCGAGGTCATCCCCGCCCTGGAGGAGATCCTGGCGGTCCTGGACGCGCTGGCCGTAAGGCACGCCGCCGCCCCGCTGCTGGCCCGCACCCACGGCCAGCCCGCCGTGCCCACCACCTTCGGCAAGGAGTTCAGGGTTTTCCACGCCCGGCTGGGCCGGCAGGTGGAACAGCTTAAAGCCGCCCGCATCTGCGCCAAGCTGAACGGGGCCTCCGGCAATTACAACGCCCACGCCGCGGCCTTTCCCGCCGCCGACTGGCGGAAGTTTTCCGAAGAATTCATAGAAAGCTTCAACTCCGCGAAGGGGCTTGGCCCGCACTTTGGCCCGGGCACGGGAAAAAGTGCGGGCCCCGCGCTGGAGTGCAATCTGTTCACCACGCAGATAGAGCCGCATGACAGCTACGCCGAGCTCTTCGACAATCTGCGCCGCGCCAACACGATCCTGCTGGCTTTCTGCCAGGATATGTGGCGCTATATCTCCGCCGGGCTGGTGAAGCAGAAGGCCGTGGCCGGGGAAGTCGGCTCCTCGACTATGCCGCAGAAGGTGAACCCTATCCATTTCGAGAACGCGGAAGGGAACCTGGGCCTGGCCAACGCGCTGCTGGGCTTTTTCTCCTCTAAGCTGCCGGTTTCACGCCTGCAGCGGGACCTCTCGGACTCCACCGTGGAGCGCAATTTCGGCGCGGCCCTGGGCCATGGGCTGGCGGCTTACGGGTCCGTGCTGACCGGCCTTTCCCGCGCCGCCGTCGACGAAGCCGCCGCCGGCGCCGAGCTGGAACGGCACCCGGAGGTGCTGGCCGAGGGCATACAGACCATACTCAGGCGGGAAGGCGAGACCGGGCCCTACGAACTGCTCGGCAAGTTCACCCGCGGCCGCGAAGTCACCGCCGCCGGGCTGGCGGAATTCATCGACGGGCTTAAGCTCAGGCCCGCGGTAAAGGCGGAACTGAAGCGGCTCACGCCCCTTAACTACACGGGGCTTTCGGCTGAACTCGCGAAAGGAGCATAAAATGCCTGTCGATATAGTTGTGGGCGGCCAGGGCGGAGACGAGGGTAAGGGCAAGATCTGCGCGTATCTGGCGAGCCGGGGGGATTACGATTATTCCATCAGGGTGGGCGGCCCGAACGCCGGGCACACTATATTCTTTAACGATAAGATCTATACGCTCAAGACCATGCCCGGCGGTTTCGTCAATAAGCGGGCCAAAATGGTCCTCGGCGCCGGCACCTACATAATAACGGACTGGCTGGAAAAGGAGATAAAGCTCACCGGGGTACAAGACCGCCTGCTCATCGATCCGCACGCCGTGATCATCGAGCCGCGCCATACCGCCGCCGAGCGCGGCGACGCGCGCATGATGGGGAAGATAGGCAGCGTAGGCACCGGCCTGGGCGCCGCGGTGCGCGACCGGGTGGACCGCAAGAAGCTGCGCTTCGCCAAGGACGAGCCGCGCCTGAAGAAATATATCAAGGACGTGCCGGAGCTGCTGAACAGGGCGCTGGCGAAGGGCTCCAGGATGCTGCTGGAGGGCACGCAGGGGATGAAGCTTTCGAACCTGCACGGGGAGTACCCTTTCGTGACCTCGCGCGACACCACCGCCTCCACCTTCCTGGGCGAAGCCGGGCTGGGGCCGAAATACGCCGGAGAGGTCTACGCCGTGTTCAAGCCCTATGTCACCCGCGTGGGGCCCGGTATGGTCGCGGACGAGATAAAGGATAAAAAGGTCCTTTCCAGGTACCACACCGCCGGCCGCGAGGTCGGCAGCGTCAGCGGCCGCCTGCGCCGCGTGGGCGGTTTCGACATGGGCGTAGCCCGCCGGACCGTCAGCATAAATTCCGCCACCAGGCTCGCCATAACCCATATAGACCTGCTGGAGGGGGCCGATATTTCCCGCGGCGTAAAAAGCTTCACCGGGCAGGCGAGGAAGTTCCTGGCCACCCTGGACAAGGTCTGCGCCGTCTACCCTAACCCGAAAGTGCGGCTGATCTCCTACGGCCCCGGCCTCTACGACGTGCTGGAGCTGAAATAGGTCCGGTTAACAGCGTTTTCAAAAAATGCTACTATTGAAGGCGCGGTACTTACCACCTTTTGCCGCGGTAGCTCAGTGGTAGAGCACTGGTCTGAAAAACCAGGTGTCGCTGGTTCGATCCCAGCCCGCGGCAAATTCCGTTTTCAGGAGACTGGTGATGCCCCTCCATAACAAGATCCTTATCGCCGACGACGACGCCGATATGCGCCTGCTGCTCGCCACCATGCTCGAGAGCGAGGGCTATACCGTCATTAGGGCCGAGAACGGCCTGGAGGCCGTGGAGCTGGCCCGCAAGGAGCTCCCCGCGCTGGTGATGCTGGACATCCATATGCCGGTAATGGACGGCCTGAAGGCCTGCAAGGAGATCAAGTCGGATAAGGTGACCCGGAGCGTGCCGGTAGTGATGCTGACGGTGGAGGGCAGCATCCACGAGATACAGCAGGCCATCGGCTACGGGGCCAAGACCTATATCACCAAGCCTTCCAGCAAAACGGAGATCCTCAAGGTGGTAAAAAGTATAATTTAAGCGGCGTCGGAGTAAAAAAAGAGCAGGGCCTTCCGGCCCTGTTCTTCTTTCAGGTGCGCGCGGCCCGCGTTCAAACGACGCGGAGCAGCGCGAAATGCAGGTACTCGGTCTCGGGCATGCTGAGCAGCACCGGGTGGTCCTTGGCCTGGCCGCGCAGTTCCGCCACCACGGCCTTCCGGCCCGCCCTGGCCGCGGCCCCGGCGAGGGTTTCCATGAACAGCCCCCTGGAGATATGGTGCGAGCAGGTGGAGACGGCCAGGTAGCCGCCCTTCGGCAGGGCCTTCATGGCGGCGCCGGCCATGCGGCCCAGCATCTTCAGGGCCTGCGGCAGGTGCTTCTTGTTGCGCACGATGTTGGGCGGGTCGAGCAGGATGAAATCGGGGGCTTCCGGCAGCTGCCCGGCTTCCAGGGCCTCCAGGACGCGCTCCGCTTTTTCCTTCCGGAAGAGCACTTTCTTTTCGAGCTTGTTGAGGGCGGCGTTCTCCTCCGCCAGCTCTATCGCCTTCTCCGAGGAGTCCACGGCCCAGACCGCCTCGGCGCCGGCCCTGGCGGCCGTCAGCGCGAAAGCCCCGAGGTAGGTATGCAGGTCCAGCACCCTGCGCCCCTTGAAAAAAGGCGCGAGGGCTTCCCGGTTCTCCCGCTGGTCGAAGTACCAGCCGGTCTTCTGCCCGCCCGCCATCGGCACCCAGTACTCCAGGCCGTTCTCGGTTATCTTCGCTTTCTCCGGCATGACCCCGAAAGCTGTCTCCTCGTAGGAGCGGAGGCCTTCCAGCTCGCGGAACTGGTGGGTGTTCCTGTAGGCGATGCCGCGGGGGCGGAGCAGGTCGGTGAGGGCGGCCGTGACCTCGTCCTTGAGCAGCTCCATGCCGGCGGAGAGGATCTCCGCCACCACGGCGTCGCCGTAGCGGTCCACCACCAGGCCGGGCAGGCCGTCGGATTCCCCGAAGCAGACCCGGCAGGCGCGCGAAACGCCCAGGGTCTCGCGGTATTCCAGCGCGGCGGCCAGGCGTTCCTTCACGAAGTCCTTGGGGAGTTCCAGCGTGTTCTGCGCCAGCAGGCGCAGCGCTATCAGGCTCCTGGGGTTGAAGAAGCCGACTCCGGCGGGCTTGCCGGTAGGGTAGACCAGGCCGCAGATAGTGCCGGGAGGGATGGATTTGTCCACCAGTTCGAGTTCATTGGAGAAGACCCAGAGATGTCCCTGGGCCCGGCGCTTTACGGCGCCGGCGCGGAGCGTTAAGTTTTTCATAGTTTTACTGCGCATTAGCACATTTTACGCGTCCAGCGAGGCTATCGCTTCCACCGGGGAACCTATTTTCACTTCAAAAGCGCGGGCGAAGCTGCCGTTCCGCACGGAGAACTCGAGGAAGCCGAAGGACCCTATCAGCGCCATGGCCTCTCCCTCGGGCACCGAGGCGTAGGTGAGCTTGAGGCCTTTCAGCATGCGGTCGGCTATATTGAAGACCGACCTGGCGCTCAGGTAGTCGCGCCTTATATTGGTGATGGCGTTGCCGAAGTGATCTATGGCTATGACCTGCCCGGTCACCCTGTTGCCCGCTTTTACCGGGAGGGGGAAGGGGAAGCGGCGGTACCCGCTGAAGATAGGGCCGATCTTTTTTTCCGGCAGGCCCCTGGCGATGGCGGCGGCCACCGGAGCCATTATGTCCCGCCCGTGGAAAGTGGAGCTGATATTATCCATGAAGAGAGAGGAGTTGTTTATGAAGCGCGCCTCTTTTATCTTTTCCTTCTGCTCCACCCAGCTTATCAGGCCGTTATCCGGGGAAATGAACTGATAGTTCTCGGTGCGGGCCCAGACTATCCCGCGCCCCATGCCTACCATAGGGTCCACGGCGGCCAGGAAGAGCGTGCTCTTCGGCATGTAGGGCATGGCCGCCATCAGGTAGAAGGCCGCGGTCTTTATGTCCTGCGGCGGTATCTGGTGCGTGATGTCTATGATGGACAGGGCGGGGGCCCTGGAAAGCAGTATGCCCTTCATGGTGGCCACGAAAGGCTCGTGCGTGCCGAAGTCCGAAAGCAGGGCGATGCACTTGGTTCTCATAATAAGGACGGCGGACCGGGGGGACAGCCTGTTCGCGGCCCGGACCCGGGCCGGGGCCCTTCTACTCCTGGCTGTGCTGGTGGTGTACCGCGGAGCCGGGGATGGTCAGCGGGAGCTTCTGCCGGCAGAGCGGGCAGTTGTCCGGGGGGAAAAGCTGCAGCGGGTAGGAGATCAGGCCGCGCACGGGCACGTTCAGCGTGAGGTCGCCGGTGGAGCGGTCCACTATCGCCGCTATCCCGATGACCTTGGCGCCGTAGCCGCGGGCCAGGTTTATGGCCTCGCTGCAGAGGCGGCCGGTGTTCAGAACGTCGTCTACCACCAGCACGCGCTCGCCTTCGGAGATCTTGAAATCGCGCTTGAGCACCATCACGCCGTTGATCTTCTCGGTGAAGATGGAGCGGGCTTTCTTCACGCGCGCCACCTCCTGGCCTATGGCCATCGAGCCGACGGAAGGCGAGATGACCACGTTGATCTCCTGCGGGAACTTGGCGGCCATCTCCTTGGCCACTTTCTGGGCCAGGTGCGGGTACTGCAGCACCAGCGAGGGCTGGATATAGGTCTGGGTATGGAAGCCGGACGGTATCTGGAAATGGCCGTTCAGTATGGCCCCGTGCTCCTGCAGCAGTCCCACCACGTCAAATTTTCCTAGTTTGGACATTAGCGCTTTCCTCCTGAGAAACCGTCTATCCTGGCGAAATCGATGGCCGCTTCCTTCCTGGCCGCTTCTTTTATGATCTTCCCGCTTTCCCTGGGGCTTATCATTTTGAACTCCGGCTTCGTCATCCTGCCCTCTATGACGAAAGCCAGCGCCGGCTTGCCGCTCGCGTCCGTGAGGGCCTCCGGCAGGCCGCCCATGGAATCGTACTTCCCTGATATTGTATAAATTTTTACCTTCATGGTTTCGTTGGAAAAGTCCAGCTGGCCGGAAGCGTAGGCGGAAAACTCCTTGCCGTCCATGTAGAAGTTCTTTATCTCCACCTTCCCCTCGTCGAGGGAATAGTCGCCGCCGATGGAATTGAAGGAGACGTCCTTCACTTTCGCGCCGAACTTCAGGGCGCCCCGCCTGTTCATCTGGTAGATGAACCTCAGGGGCATGGAGAAGATGTAGTAGATGCGGTCCTGCTCGGAGGTCTTTTCCACGTTGTAGAAGGTTCCGCTGCCGGATTTTATGGAGATGTCTCCCTTTATCCCGGAGATGTCCCCCGCGATGTTCTTCAGGGAGGCCGCCACGTAGAAGTCGGCGGCTTCCATGTATTCATGCCTGAAATGATCGGCCTTGTAAAGCAGCCTGAACCCCGAGTAGCCGATGGGGATGGAGTTCTTCAGGGTCCTGAGCCAGGCCAGTTCGGAGTCGGATTCCTTCATCCCCACGCGCGGGCCGCGCAGTTCCTTTATGTCCAGGACCAGGGCCTTCACCTCGGAGAACAGGAGGCGCGCGGAGTAGCCGGTGAAGTCCACCGTTCTTTGAGCGGTGAAGGGGCGCCGCACCACCGCGCGGCCTTTCACCGGCCCGCCGTTGAATTTCCCGGAGTAATTGAACATCAGTTCTTCTTTCGAGAGCTCCGTCCCGAGCTTCAGACCGCCCAGGCTGCCCCCTCCCAGCGTCAGCCTCCCCCCGGTGGCCGTGACGTGGCTGTTCGCGAGGTTCTCTGCCAGCAGGGCCGAGAGGTCCAGTCCCGACGCGTTCAGGCCCCTGTACCTGAAGCCGGCTCCGTCGGCGTTCACGAAGACCCTCGACAGGACGGGTTTGCCGTTCTTCGACGCCAGCTTGAGGCGGAGCTGGGCCTTGCCCGCCAGTTTATCGAGGGTCAGCGCGGGCGCGTAGCGCTTCAGCTGGTCCAGGCTCAGCGGGGGGGCGGAAAGCGTGAAAACGTAGGACAGGGTGGACCGGGAGAGGTCGAAGGAGCCCTCGGCCCTTATGTTCAGAGGCTTGGCCAGCAGGCGCAGTTCGGCCGTCTTCGAGGAGGTGAAGACCGCGTCCAGCTCCCAGGAAGAGCGCGGGGCGGTAAAAGCGAACGGAGAGCTGAAAAGATAGGCCAGGTCCCCGCTCCTGAAGGAGGGGAGTTCCGCCTTCAGCGTTATGGCGGGGCCGAGAAAATTCTTTATCCCGCCGGTGAACCTGACGTTCTTGTCCAGCAGGGTCAGGTCCGCCCTGAGGTCGCCGATCCCGGCCTTGTCCCATTTGAACCCGGCGAAGTTCACCAGGCCTTCCGCGTGGAGCCTGCCGCTCACCGGGCGCCTGAAAGCGTTGCTCCGGTAGACCAGCGAGGCGTAAAAGGGCGTGTCCGCGCCGGGCTTGAAATCCTTGAGCGTGATATCCAGGTGCTCGAAGGAGTGGCGCGCGCCGGAGCGCATATACCTCATGAATACTTCCCCGTCCCTTATCTCCGTCTTGTCGATCCTGTCCAGGAGGTTCCTGCCGGGGCTTTTGCGGTAGGCCGCGAAGATATCGCCGATGTTCCAGGTCCCGTCGGCGCGCTTGATGAACTCTATCCTGGGGGAGACGAGGATGACGCTGTCGATCTCGAGCCGGCGCTTGAGCAGCGGCTTCAGCCGGTAGGTGGCGTAGATGTACTCGGCGCTCAGGAAATCCACGGTTTCGGCGCCCGGTTCCGTGACCCGCAGGCCTTTTATCTTGATCTCGCCGGTGGCCGAGAGCCTGGCCCACTCTATGTGCACGGGGCGCTTCAGCGCTTCCTGGAGCTGGTTGGTGACTATCGACTCCAGGTCCGCCGGCTTGAACATCACCTTGAGCGTGAACAGGGCCGCGACAGCTATGCCGGCCGCCAGGATCAGCGGCAGGAAGATTATCCTGACCAGTATCTGCTTGAATAAGTTCATCGGCTCGATATATATATTTTAGCAGTATAGAGGACGTATGCGGCGCCGTCGAAGAGGCCGCGGTAGGCCTGTCCCTGCGTCTCGAGTACGCGCTCGGAATAGGCCCGCATGTTCAGCAGCCCGGGGAACAGCAGCTTAAGCGCCGCGGCCAGCCCCAGGCAGTTGAGCAGGAGCAGCAGCGGCAGGGAGAACACCGGGCCGCCCGCTTTCCGCAGGTCGCTCTGCACCGGCCCGGCCAGGATGTCCGCCGTGTGCAGCAGGTGGAAGGCCAGCGTGAAACCCGCCGCGCCCAGGAACCAGGGCCGCAGCGACGCGGCTTCCCAGCAGCGCCCCGCCAGCCACCAGGCCGCGGCTACGGCGATGGTGTAGAGGGGGATGACGTAGGGGGCCAGCGAGATGAAGGCGTTGGTGGAATCCAGCAGCACGTAGCCGCCGTGCTTCTTAACCGCGATCTTCCGCACCCGCACGCCGCTGAATAGCGCGGCCAGGGCGTGGGTCAGTTCGTGGCCGGTCACGTAAAGGCCCTTGCCGCGGCCTCCCCAGTGGAACAGCAGGCAGGCCAGCCCGCCGCAGAGCAGGGGGAGGGTGACGCTGAATTCCGCCAGGGCCGGGGCGAGCATGGCTGCGGTGGCCCAGGCCGCGGCCAGCGCCGCGGGCGCCAGAGCTATGCCTATCAGGGGTTTGAGCGCGCGCATATCGGGAGGAACGGGGGGCCGGGCCGCCGTAAAGCTATTTTACCATCCACTCCTCCGCTTTGATTCCCCCGGCCTCCAGCTCGGCGCGCCAGGCGGCCAGCGCCGCGGGGAGCCTGGCCCTGGCCCTGGCGGCCCAGGGGTTCAGGGGGAAAGAGAAATCCTCGGCCGCGGTCCTGTACCAGACATAGGCCATCTTCGCGGAGCTTTCGGAGACGAGGAATTCCTTCTCGGCGGCGCGCAGGGTCGCCGCCCGCGCGGCGGTCCCGCCGGTATACGTTCCGGGGGCCGCGGCTTCGGCGGCGTACTTCGCTTCGAAATAGGCGGCCTTGGCGGAGGGATCGGCGCGCCAGGCCTCCTCCCGCTCGGCCCTGCGCAGGGCTTCCCGGGAGCGCAGGGCCAGGTCGCCGGCGGCAAGCAGAAAAAAGACCGGTACCGCTATGGCGATCCAGGCCCAGGCTTTTAAACCGCGGTTGGGATCCGTTCTCATTGAGATTCCTTGGGAATCTTGCTGACAGGGGAAGCTCGCTGACGCTCGCATGCCGCCTCCCGGCCTTTACCGCGCTACGGTTTCCTCAGCGCGGGCTGGGTTTTCAGGAGCTTGTGGATCAGGGAGGTCAGGATCTGGGGCTTCACCGGCTTCTCGATGAAGTCGCGGACATTGGGCTCCTGCTTTATCATGTCGGAAGTGGAGCGGTCGGTGTAGCGGCCCGTGATTATCACTATCGGGATGGTCCCGGTCTCGTCGCTTTGCAGCTCGCGCAGGATCTCGAAGCCGCCGAACTTGGGCAGCATCAGGTCCAGCAGTATCAGGTCCGGGCTGACGGTGCGGGCCTTGCTCAGCGCCTCTTCCCCGTCGGCGGCCTTTTCTATCCGGAAGCCCTCTTTCTTGACGATGAATTCGATAAGGTCGCGCACCGAGTCGTCGTCGTCGACTATCAGTACGAGCTTGTCGGCGGGGCTGGCGAATACGGGAGTGTTTTCCATTAAATATTGGTGGTGACCAGCGTTTCGGTGGTCTGCACTCCGTGGATGCCGCGCACTTCGCGCACGATCAGGCCGCTCAGCTTGTCTATGGTGTCGGATTCCGTCACCAGTATGGCGTCCCAGCCGCCGAAGGTCATGTAGACCTCTTTCACGCCGCGTATGTTCTTTATCTGCTGCACGGCTTTCTGTTCGAGGCCGGCCACCAGTTTGCAGAGCACAAAAGCGATCATATTTCCTCCAGTCCTATATTCTCCCGTTCCACGCCGGATCGCGGTACTTGGCATCCGCCAGGGCCGCGGCCCTGTAGCCGGTCTCTTCCGGCAGCCCGGTCACTTCCCACTCCAGCCCGAATTCCCCGCCCAAAGCTTTTATCACCGCGTTCCTGTGCCGGGGGGCTTCAGCGCGCGCGTCCGGGGCCTGGAAAGAGGCCTGGTAGAGCATGTGCGCCCCGAACTTCCGTAGCGCTCCGCCAAGCACTTTTTTCCCATTATACAATATATCCATACTGACGGGCCTGGCGAAGCAGTTCATGACCGGGTCGTTCACGGCGTAGTCCCCGGTCTTCCCGCTCAGCAGGTCGAAGGCGACCCCCTGGCTGGTATATTCGGCGGTTATGGCGCGGTGCAGGCGGTCATAGGTCTTCCCGGGCTCGAAATAGGCTCCCGGGGAGGGGAAGATGAAGGAGAAGGTGAGGTCGGTCCCGTGGAAGACTATGCCGCCGCCGGTGGGCCTGCGCGTTACGGCCTTAAGCGGGCAGCCGGCCGCGGCCATGGCTTCGGCTACCGCCTTGCGCCGCTGGGAATAGCCGAAGGTCACGCCGGGCCCTTTCCAGTTGTAGAAGCGCAGCAGGTAAGGCGCCGGCAGGGCCTCGCAGAGCGCCTCGTCCGCCGCCATCTGGCCGTAGACGTCGAGCGGCGGTGTTTCGATTATAAGGGCTTTAGTCATTATTCGCAATTGCTTGGGTCGCTATACTGGGTTCGGGCTGGCCGGGGTTTTGCCCCGCGAACCCCGGAAGAGGCCGTCTGAGGGGCATAGCCCTTTGATACGGCACTAGCATAGCTTCGGAAACCCTTGCGTCGGTTTCCCCCCGAAGCGGGGCCCCCCTTCCGCAAGGGG
>JACQPH010000009.1 GCA_016207645.1 Elusimicrobiota bacterium | reverse complement strand
GCGAAACAAAACCCCGGCCACCCCTCCAGCAGCCAGGTCATTACAACTTAAACCCGTCCGCGTACTGCCTGTGCCAGAGCTCGAGCATTAAAAGCGCCCAGAGCTTGTAGCCGTGGTCCCTGCGGCCGTTCTGGTGCTCGTCCCACAGCCGGAAAAGCTCCTCCGGCCTGAAGTAGCCGCGGTTCAGGGCTTTCTCCGAAAGACAGGCGCCGGCCCAGTAATCCTTCAGC
This sequence comes from Elusimicrobiota bacterium, assembly GCA_016207645.1. Lineage (GTDB taxonomy): Bacteria > Elusimicrobiota > Elusimicrobia > Elusimicrobiales > UBA9959 > UBA9959. The sequence goes on along the minus strand of JACQPH010000009.1, from coordinate 4,415 downwards.
TCGCCGCGGAACCAGAGCCCCACCGGTATGCCGAAGCCCATCTTCCCCCGGCTGTAAATCTCGGGCGGCAGCATGTCCCTGAAAGTCTCCTTCAGTATCCACTTCGTGCCGGTCAGCCCCTTCAGCTTGATCTCCCCGGGCAGGCTGAAAGCGAACTCCAGCACCTTGTGGTCCAGGAAGGGCGAGCGGGTCTCCAGCGAATTGGCCATCGACGCTATATCCATCTTCGTCATCAGGCATTCCGGCAGGTAGGAGCGCATATCCACGTAGCTCATCCGGTTCAGCAGGTCCTCGTCCGGGTTCAGCGCGAAGAACTTCGCCAGGTAGCGCTCGCCGTAGTTCTTCTCCTTCCCGAGCAGGTTGGAGAACCCGGGGCTGTAAAGGCCGTCGGTCTCTCCGGGGCCGAAGAAAGAGACCGTGGAAAGGTAGCGCTTCTCCACCGTGTCCAGCACCGAGAACTTCAGGAACTTCTCGACCCGCCAGAAAAAATTGAGCGGCGCGGTCTTGGGGAAAAACCCCACCGCCTTCAGCGCCCCGCGCCTGGCCCAGCCCGGCACCATAGCCAGCAGGCTCTCCGCCTTCATCCCGGCGTAGCGCAGGTAGCCGCCGAAAGCCTCGTCGCCGCCGTCGCCGTTGAGCGCCACGGTCACGTCCCGGCGCGTCTCGCGCGACACGAAATAAGAGGGCAGGGCGCTGCAGTCCGCGTAGGGCTCGCCGTAATGCCAGGCCAGCTTCTCCAGCACGTCTATCATCCGCGCTTCCACCGTGAACTCGGTATGTTTGGTGCCGTACATCTTCGCCACCTGCCGCGCGTAGCCCAGCTCGGAGAATTTTTCCTCCTTGAAGCCTATGGCGAAGGTCTTCACCGGCTGGTCGGAATGTTTTGCCATCAGGGCCGTGACTATGGAGGAGTCTATGCCCCCGGAAAGGAAGGCGCCCAGCGGCACCTCGGACATCAGCCTTATCTTCACCGCCTCGGAAAGTTCCGCCTTCAGTCTCTCCTTCAGCTCCGGCAGCGGCACATGGCTGAGCTTTTCCTCTCCGATAGGCAGGTCCCAGTATTTCTCCGTGGTCGCTTTGCCGTCCTCGAAGACCAGCACGGAGGCGGGCTCGAGCTTGCTGACGCCCTTGAAAATGCTGAGGGGGCTGGGGATGTACTGCAGCGTCAGGAAAGCGTCTATCGCGGCGGGGTTTATCTCGCGCGGCAGGTCCTTTACCGTCAGCAGGGAGCGCAGCTCCGAGGCGAAAACGAAGGAGGACTTCGTCGCCGCGTAAAAAAGCGGTTTCTTGCCTATGCGGTCGCGGGCGAGCACCAGCCTTTTGCGCCTGTTGTCCCAGATGGCCGCGGCGAACATGCCGCGCAGCTCCTTGGGGAAATCGGGGCCTTTCTCCTCGTAAAGATGGAGGATGACCTCGGTGTCGCTTTTCGTTTTGAACTTGTGGCCCTTGGCCAGCAGGCGCACCCGCAGCTCCAGGTAGTTGTAGATCTCGCCGTTGAAGACTATCCAGAGGCTGCCGTCCTCGTTGCTAATGGGCTGCCGGCCGGTGGACAGGTCTATGATGGACAGCCGGCGCATGGCCAGGCCCGCGTTCTCCTGCTCGTAATAGCCCTCGTCGTCCGGGCCGCGGTGGACGATGAGGTCGTTCATAGCCTTCAGGTCATCCCGCGTTACCGGGGCGCCCGAGCCGTAATTATAAATTCCGCAGATCCCGCACATAGTCTATCCTCTGCCGCCCACACTCTTCCCTAATTACCGTTTTCCGAATAAATAGCCATCAGTTCGTCGGCCACCCGCGCCATGGAATATCTTTCCACGGCGGTCTTCCTGGCCTGCTCGCCCATCTTCAGGGCCAGGCTGCGGTCCGCCACGAAGGCGCGCAGGCAGGCCTTGAGTTCCACCCGGTTGAGCGGGTCGAAAAGCGAACCGCTGACTCCGTGGGCTATGGCGTCCCTGGCCCCGCCTACGCGGCTGGCCATCACGGCCACGCCGCAGGCCATGGCCTCCAGCATGGAATTGGAAAGCCCCTCGGAAATGGAGGGCAGGACGAAGACGTCGGCGGCCCGGTAATAGGGCAGCAGGTCCTCTCTGGAGCCGGCCAGGGTGACGCTCCCGGCCACGCCGAGGTCGGCCACCGCCTTCCTGAGCGCCGCCTCTTCCGGCCCGCCGCCCACTATGACCAGCCGGATCTTCGGGGCGGGCGAGTCCTCGCTGAAGATCTCGGCCCAGGCTTCCAGGAATTCCTTCAGGCGCTTCTCCGGCGACAGCCGCCCGACGAAAAGGAAGAGCGTGGAGTTCTCGAAACCGAGGGCGGTCTTGGCGTTTATCTTCTCGTTGTAGAGCAGCGGCGTATAGCGGCCGGTATCCACGCCGTTGCGGAACCGGCGCAGCCTGAGCCCGGAAAACTCCCTGGAGTTCTTAAGCCAGTTAAAAACATCGTCGTTCATCACCAGCAGCTCCGGCCTGGCGAGGCGGAAGAAAGCGAGCTTCAGCCTTCCCAGCAGGCTGTGTTCCGAGCGGGTTATCTCGTCCACGCCCCGGCCGCCGCCCAGTTTCACCAGGGTCTTGCGCCCGGTCAGCTTCCCGGCCAGCACGGCGCCCACCGCCGGCGAGGAGGCCAGGTGCACGTGCACGGCGTCGTATTCTCCGGAATGCCGGAGCAGCCAGAAAAAGCTCTTTAGCATGAACAAGGCCGAATCCACCGCGCGCGGACCGAAGACGGGAAGGCGCTTCACCGCCACGCCGCCCAGGTCCTCTTCGGACGCCAGGCCGCCCGGCTGCCTGGTGAGCACGGTCACTTTCACTCCGCGCCCGGCCAGGGCCCGGGAAATTTCCAGCGCCTGCTTTTCCGCCCCGCCTATGTCGGGGTGGAAAGTCTGGCTGAGCATCAGCACGGACCTGACGGGGGCGCTCACGGGGTCTTCTCCCCGCCGCCCGAGGAAAATTCACCCCAGACCTTGCCTACCGAGTGCCCCATCTGGTAAATAAAGAACACGCCCAGCAGCGTCATGATGATATAGCCGAGCACATGCCCGAAGGAGGCGTAAGCGAAGCCGATATCCTCCGGCACCCCCCAGGAAGAGAGCACCTTCATAAGGACCAGCTCGAAATTACCGAAATAGCCCGGCATGCCGGGCACCGAAGCCGCGACCGCGGCGGTGAAGACCAGGGCCACGCCCCTGAAGATATCGACGATACCCCCGAGGCCGAAAGCCAGCGCCAGCAGGTAGAAGTTCAGCGCGTCCAGGAACCACTGCAGCCCGGCGAAGAGGAAAATAAGCGCCCCGCTCTTGACGGAGTGGAAGCCCTTCACGCCCATGGCCACTTTCTCGAAAAGCCGCCGCGCCCCGGGAAAGCGGGCGAAGAACCCGGAGAACCACTCGTGCGCCACCAGCTCGTCCGCGAAGATCAAAGCGGCTATGCCCGCCGCCAGCCCGGCCACCAGGCCCCAGAGCAGCCCGCCGTAGTTCATCAGTCCGCCGGTGATGCCGCCGAAGCGCGCCGCCACCGCGAACAGCAGGAAAAGCACTATCACATCCAGCAGCCGCTCCACCAGGATGGTGGCCAGCACCGTGATCACCGGGATCTGGAACAGCCTGGCGGTGAAGGTGGCGCGCGCCAGCTCGCCCAGCCGCAGCGGCAGGATATTGTTCAGCGCCAGCCCGGCGGCCTCCAGCTTGAAGGCGTCCACCGTGCGCACCGCCGGGTTGGAGGGCGCCAGCAGCAGGCGCCAGCGCGCCCCGCGCAGGATAAGTTCTACCGGCACCACCAGGACGAAGGGCACGAGGTAGGCCACGTCCACCTTCGAATAGATGGCCGCCAGTTTCCCGAAATCGATGTTGCGGAGGGCGAAATACAGCAGCAGGCAGCCTACCAGGAAACCGGCGATAATGGATATTTTTGCTTTCATTAATGTATGGCCCGGGCCTCCGGGCCCCGGTTCTTCCCTACACCGCGTCTATGCTCCTCGGGAAAGCGTCCTCGCCGGCGGGCCGGCCCGGGAATTTCTCCGCCGGCCCCGCCTCGTCGCAGCTGCGGCCCGGGAATATTCACAAGAACCCCGGGTTTCTCCTCGAGTTCCTTTATTACGCTCCCGGAAAGCGCTTTAACCCGCTCCGTTGTACACGAAAAATCGGGCGTCCCGGACATAGAACCCTCAGTCCGCGATAATATAAATATTATATCAAAGCAAAAGGCCTACCTGCGGCTGGGCCCTAAAACCCCCCGCTTTCGGGCCCTCCGCCTCTTATGAAAACACTTCTTATCCATTAAACTATAGACATGACAAATAAAAACCTCTTCCTCTCAGCAGCCTTCTCCCTGGTAGTCCTCGGGGCCTCCGCGGCAAAAGCCCGGGACTTCGACCTGAACGGCATCAGCGCCGCCGACATCAAGGCCTCGCAGGCCGACAAAGGC
>JACQPH010000044.1 GCA_016207645.1 Elusimicrobiota bacterium | reverse complement strand
GCTGTGTACTGTGCACACACAAAATGGCCAACTGGCAAAAAGGAGGCTGGCACCTTTTTCGGGGCCCCCTTTCCGCAACGGGTGCTCAGGGGCAGGCCGCGGCCGCCCCCGAACCTGAGCGGTTACAAATGATATAATTTTTTATTGATGGGTGAAATACTGAAGAACGACCCCAGGATCCTCGTGATCAGGATGTCCTCTCTCGGCGACATTATCCTGACCGCCCCCGTTTTCCGCAACCTGAAGGCAAAATGGCCGAAAGCGCGCCTGGACATCCTGGTAAAGCCGCAGTTCCTCGGGGCGGCAGCCAGGAGCGCCTTCGTGCATAAAGCCCTGCCTTTCACCGGGCTCGCCGCGGCGCTCCGCGGGATAAACGGCGCCGCTTACGACGCTATCATAGACCTGCACGATACCCCCCGCAGCCGCCTGCTCTGCCTGCTGGCCCGCGCGCCGGTAAAGCTGCGCTACCGCAAGGCGGCGCTCCCGCGCAGGCTCTTCGTCGGGCTGCGCATACCGAGCCCGGCCCTGGAAAAGCATACGCTGGACCGCTACCTCGAGCCGCTCGCGGCGCTCGGAGTGCCGGTGGTGCACCCGGGGCCGGAACTGGGCGACTGGGCTCCGGGCGGCCCGAGGCCGGCGCTCAGGCCCGGCCCCCTTAAGATCTGCCTCCTGCAGACCGCCTTCCTGGGGGACTGCGTGCTCTCTCTGCCGCTGCTGAAAAAACTCCGGGAGCTCTTCCCCGAAGCCGCGGTCTCGGTGGTCACCAGGCCGGAGACGGCCGGGATCTTCGCCGCTTCCGGCCTGGCCGCCGAGATCATAGAGGACAGGAAGAAGACCGCGCCGCGGCTGGCCGAATTCGCCCGCCTCTCCGGGGAACTGCGCGCCCGCGGTTTCGACGCCGCGATCGTGCCGCACCGCTCCCTGCGCAGCGCGCTGCTGGCCTGGCGCGCCGGCATCCCCGTGCGGGTGGGTTTCTCCTCCAGCGCGGGGAGCTTCCTGCTGACGCATAAAGTGCCCTTCTCCTGGCTGCTGCACGACGTGGAGCGCAACCTGGCCCTGCTTTCCCCGCTGGCGGAGAACCTCGGGGCCGCCTTTCCGGGCCTCCGGGAGACCGCCGGGGCGCCCTATTCCCCACAAGACAGGATAACGGCCGGGATAAACGCGGGCTCAGCCTGGCCTACCAAGCGCTGGCCGGCCGGAAAATGGGCCCGCCTTATCAGGAAACTCGCGGCCGCCCGCGGGGGAAAGGTACTGCTGGTGGGCGGCCCCGGAGAAAAGGAGTGGAACGGGGAAATAGAGCGCCTCGCCGGTCCGGAGAACTGTCTTAACCTTACCGGCAGGACGACCATGCCCGAGCTGATGGAGGCCATCCGCCCGCTCAAGGTCTTTATCTCGAACGACTCCGGCCCTATGCACATAGCGGTGGCCCTCGGCGTGCCGGCTGTCGGGATCTTCGGCCCCACTACCCGCGAGCTGGGGTTCTTTCCCTACGGCCCCGGCAACAGGGTGGTGGAGACGCCGCTGGCCTGCAGGCCCTGCGCCCTTCACGGCTCGAAGAAATGCCCGCGCGGACATTTCCTGTGCATGCGCCTGCCGACGGTCGAGGAGGTTTTCAGGGCCTCGCAGGAGGTTTAACATCATGAGCTTGACAGTGATCATCGCCGCCGTCCTGCTGCTGGCGCTCCTCGCGGCCAGCGCCCGCTGGACCTGGTGGCGCTCCCCGAAACCGGGGCTTAAAGTCCTGTGCTACCATAAGGTGGGAGTTCCACCCCGCGGCTCGAAGCTGGGGGAGCTCTGGGTAAGCCCCGGCAAGTTCCGGGCGCAGGTCAAATACCTGCTGGACAACGGCTATACCACCCTGCTGTTCTCCGACCTGAAGAAGCTGGCCGATTCCGGCGCCGCCCTGCCCGGGAAGGCCGTGCTGATAACTTTCGACGACGGGTATGAGAACAACTACCTGTACGCCTGGCCCGTACTGAAGGAACTGGGGGCGAAAGCCAATATCTTCGTGGTCTTCAACACCATCGGGAAGGTGAACCTCTGGCACGGCACGGCCTCGGAGCCCTGGATCAACATGGCCACCCTGGAGCAGCTCAGGGAGATGCAGGACAGCGGCGTGATCGAATACGGCTCGCATACCATGAACCACCCGCGCCTCTCGCGGCTGGAAGCCGGCGACGCCGCCTGGGAAATAGCGGAGTCCAGGCGCCAGCTCGGGGCGGCCCTCGGCCGGGAGCTCTGCGCCTTCGCCTATCCTTACGGCGACGGGGCCGGCGCGCCCGCCCTGCGGGAAAAAGTGTCGGAGGCCGGCTACGCTTTCGATTTCAGTTTCAGGCAGGGCATAACCCCCTGGCCCTGGGACAGGAAGAGCTCCGCGCTCGACAGGCTCTATATCCGCGGCGGCGACAACAACTGGGACCTGGCCCTGCAGCTGAGCCGCGGAGCTTCCCGCCTGTAGCTTCCGCCTTTGCTATAATGTTCCTCACGAGGTATAAAATATGGACGACATAGGTTTAGGCAAGCTGGTCAGCGAACTGGCCATGACCAACGCCGAGCTCTGGCACGAGGAGGACAAGGCCAGGGCGGGCGACGTGCCGGCCATCGCCGCGGCCAAGAAGAACATAGACAAGCTCAACCAGAAGCGCAACGACCTGATAGAGCGGATCGACGAGAAAGTGCTGGAGGCGCTGAAAACCGATGGCTGAGACCATAGGCAGCCTGACCGACAAGCTCAGCATCATCCAGCTGAAGATCCTCCATATGCGCGAACAGCTGCGCAGGGCCGACGCCTCGCAGGAGCACAAAACCGCCTGCGGCGAGCGCCTCGCCGTGATGGCGGAGCAGAAAAAGGACCTCGAGGAAGAGATGACCCGGCTGTTCTCCGACGTGGCCGCCGGCCGCGCCACCCTGAAGATCTACCGCCAGTTCAAGATGTACAACGACCCGCGCTACCGCGCGAAATGAATCAATGGGCCCGGGCATACTGATCATAGTCTACAAGGGCATAGGCGACGTCCTGCTTACCACCCCCCTCCTCCGCGCCCTTAAGACGGGCCTGCCGGACTCCCGTCTCTACTTCCTCACGCGCCGCCCGTCGTTGAAAGTGCTGGAGAACAATCCCCGCCTCACCGGCGTCTTCTGCCGCGAGGACAAGCCGCTTTCCGCCATCCGGGCCGCGGGGATAGACATCTCTATCGACTTCATGCGCTCCGCCTCCTCCGGCTTTTACGCGCTTTTCTCCGGGGCGAAAAAACGTATCGCCTTCAGGTATCCGGCCGGCCGCCTCTTCCATAATATCCTGCCGGAGAAGAAGACCGGGGGCGGCTACACGGTGTTCGACCGCCTGGAGCTCCTGGAGCCGCTGGGCCTGCCGCAGGCCGGGCACCTGCCGGAGCTCTCGTTCAAGCCGGAGAACGCGGCCAGGGCCGCCGCCTTCCTTTCCGGCGCCGGAGTCCGCCCCGGGGAGTTCACCGTCACGCTGGACATCACCAGCCCGCGGGAACACCGCCGCTGGGCCGCCGGGAATTTCGCCAGGCTGGCCGACCGGCTCGCGGCGGACTTCGGCGCCAGGGTGGTCTTCCTGTGGGGCCCCGGAGAGCTGGACTATATCAAGGGCGCGATGGCCGCGGCGAAGGAGAAGCATCTGCTCTGCCCCGCCTTCGACCTGCTGGACCTGGCCGCCCTGCTGAAGAGCGCCTCCCTCCACGTCGGCACCAGCTCCGGCCCCATGCACGTGGCGGTAAGCCAGGGCCTGCCGACTTTCACCGTCTACGCCCCCCGGAATTCCCCCGTCAGCTGGAGCCCGCCCGGACCGCTCCATTCCTGGGCTCAGGGCGAACTCTCCGCTCTCCCCTTCGAAGCGGTCTGGGACCGCCTCGGCGCGCATATTACCGGCCTCAGGGCCCTCAAGGGGGTCCCCGCCTGAGCCCCCTCTCCGCGGAGAAACTGCGCGACCGCCTCAGGAGCGGCGCTCCCGGGCGCCTGCTGCTGAAAACACTTTCAGCCGCCTACCTTGCCGCCATGGCGGGCAGGAAAGGCCTCTACGCCCTTGGCCTGCTGCGCCGCAGGCGCCTGCCGGTACCGGTGGTCTGCTTCGGCAATATTTCGGCCGGCGGGACGGGCAAGACCTCCACCGTGGTGACCGCGGCCCTGGAGCTGGCCAGGCTGGGCCGCAGGCCGGCGGTGCTGCTGCGCGGCTACAAGCGCGGGAACGCCGGCGGGGTCACGGTGCTGGCCGGCGGCGGAACGGCCAGCCTCGACGAGGCCGGCGACGAGGCCCTGATGCTGTACCGCATGCTGGAGCCCGCCGGGGTACCGGTGCTGGTCTCCGCCGACCGCTTCGCCTCGGGCACGATAGCGGCCTCCGGGCTCGGCGCGGACATCCTTCTGATGGACGACGGCTTCCAGCACTTCGCGGTCGAGCGCGACGCCGACATCGTGCTGGTGAACGCCACTGCGCCCTTTTCGAAGGACAGCCCGCTGCCCGGGGGGAACCTCCGGGAGCCGGTTTCGGCCCTCGGGCGGGCCCAGGCGGTTATCATTACGCACTGCGAGCAGGTGCAGCAGGACGACATCGACGCCCTTCACGCCGAGATCAGGCGGGCGGCCCCCCGCGCCGAAATAATCGAGAGCATGCACACCCCGGAGACTTTCATAAACCCGGCCACGGCCGAGCAGGTGGACCTCAACGCGCTGAAGGGCAGGCAGGCCGTGGCCCTCTCCGGCATCGGCGACCCGGCCTCTTTCGAGAACGCCCTGAAAAAGATGAGGATAGACCTGAAGCAGATCTGGCGCTACCCCGACCACCATGCCTTTACCTTGAAAGAGCTGGCCGCGGCCGAGCAGTCGCGGGGGGGCCTCCCCCTAATAACCACTTACAAGGACTTCGCCCGGTTCCCGCCGGGCTGGCAGGAGACGCTGGCCGGCGGCGTGCTGATCTTCTCGGTGAAGATAGTGTTCCTCTGCAACGGCTGGAAAGCCCTCATGCGCCTGGTGGACGGCGCGGGAAGGAAAAAGGACTGATGCGCGCCTGGCCGCCGAAAGTGAGGAAAGGCCCCGCGGTACCCACCGCCTTCCTGGACCGCGACGGCACCCTCAACCGGGACCGCGCCGGGACCTACATAACCCGCCCTTCCCAGCTTAAGCTCTACGCCGGGGCGGCGGCCGCCCTGAAGCTCATTTCGGCCAAAGGCTACCGGATAGTCGTGCTGACCAACCAGTCCGGTGTGGCGCGCGGCTACATGACGCTGGCCGCCTCCAGGGCGATAAACCTCGAACTGGTGCGCGGGCTGCGCCGCGAAGGGGCCCGGATAGACGCGGTCTATTTCTGTCCGCACGGCCCCGACGGGAACTGCCCCTGCCGCAAGCCCTCCGCCGGGCTGATAAAGGAAGCCGCCGGCGACCGGCCGGCGGATATGCCCCGCTCCTTCATGGCCGGCGACAAGGACTGCGACCTGCTGCTGGCGAGGAACGCGGGGCTGAGGGGTTTTCTGGTGCTTACAGGACAGGGCAGGTCCGCCTCGGCCGGGGCCCCGGCGTACAGGGACCTGCTCGCGCTGGCCCGCGCGCTGCCCGACCTGGCCGGGAAAGCCGCGGGCCCCGCGCTAAGAGTAACTACTCAGTTCCCCCGCGGGGTTCGGGTTGGCCGGGGTTTTGCCCCGCGAACCCCGGAAGATGGAAACCCTTGCGTCGGTTTCCCCCCGCCAGGCGGGGCCCCCCCTTCCGCAAGGGGTTCGCGAAACAAAACTCCGGCCACCCCTCCACTACCTGGGCAGTTACAGCCAAAAAGGAAAAGACCGTGAAAAAGCGCATTTTGGTCTCTCAGTTGGTGACTGTGGCGCTGCTGGTCGCCGCGCGGCCCGGGAGCTGGCCGCTCTTCTGGGCCGGCCTCGCCGTAATGGCCCTCGGCCAGGCGGTGCGCCTGGCCGCCAGCGCGGCGATAGTTAAATCGAAGACCCTGACGACGACCGGCCCCTACGCGGCCGTGCGCAACCCCCTCTACCTGGGCACCATGCTGATGACCGCCGGCCTGCTGCTGATGCTTTCCTCCCCCTCGCGCCCGCTGCTCACGGCCGGGCTCTGGGCCTTCGCGGCCGCGGCCTTCGGCTGGATCTACTACGTCACGATCAAAGCCGAGGAGGCCTACCTCCTTTCCCTCTACGGCGCCGATTTCGAGAGGTACAAGGCCTCCGCGCCCGCCCTGCTGCCCGCCCCGCGCGGGCTGGCGGGTTTCTTCGACCTTGCCGCCTACTCCGGAGAGGTCTTCCGCAGGAACAAGGAATGGCGCGGCATGAGCGCGGCCTTAGCGCTGGCCGCTTTCGTGGCGGCGCGCATCAAGTATGGTTTTTAAACTGCTCCTGCCGCTCTTCCTGGCCTCGGGCTCCCCGGCGGCGGCCGGCGGGGACCTGCTCGAACACCCTTACTCGTCCCTCCCCCCTTCCGCCTCCTCCGCGCCGGCCGCCGTGGCCGGGATGGTGAGCGGCGAGACCCTGGACTACGACATCTACTGGGGCGCGATCTACGTCGGCAGGTCCTTCCTCAGGATCGAAGCAACGGTGGACATCTCCTCCCGCCCCGCCTGGCATATAGTCTCCGAGGCCAGGTCCGGCTCCTTCCTGGCGAATTTCTATAAAGTGGAGGACCGCAACGAAGCCTGGATGGACGCCGCCGGCCTGCACTCCTACGGCTACTACAAGAAGATCTCGGAAGGGAAGCATTTCTTCAACGAGTGGGTCGTTTTCGACAGTTCCGGGTCCAGGTATTACGGAAAAAAGATGAACCGCAGGCGGCAGGTCTCCGAGTTCGAGGGCCGGCTGGACGGACCCGTGAACGATATGCTCTCCGCGGTCTACCGCGTGCGCACTATCCAGGCTTCCCCGGAGTCCAGGATAGAGATGGACGTCAACACCAAGCGCAACTGGCGCCTGCTTATAAAGTTCGGGAAGCGCGAAAAGATCTCTACCGGCTACGCGAAGAAGAAAAAGTGCATACTGGTGGAGCCTATGGCCGGCGAGGAAGGGCTGTTCGTGGCCAAGGCCGGCAGGCGCATGTTCGTCTGGCTAACGGACGACGAGCTGAAAGTCCCCATGATGCTGAAAGCCGAGATCTCCATAGGCTCGATAACGGCGAAACTGGTCCGCCGCACCGTCCGGTAAAGCCCGGCGTAATCCTTACCTCAACCCCAGCTTTATTGTAACTGCCCAGATGCCGGAGGGGGCGGCCGCGGCATGCCCCTGCTCACCCGTTGCGGAAGGGGGCCCCGAAAAAGGTGCCAGCCGCCTTTTTGCCAGTTGGTCTTTTTGAGGGTGCACAGCAAAAAGGAGGCTGGCACCT
>JACQPH010000052.1 GCA_016207645.1 Elusimicrobiota bacterium | reverse complement strand
GAAGGGGGGGCCCCGCCTGGCGGGGGGAAACCGACGCAAGGGTTTCCATCTTTCGGGGTTCGCGGGGCAAAACCCCGGCCAACCCGAACCCCGTATAACGACCTGAGTAGTTACATTTGATCCTTATACTACCTGATCTTGATCCTCTACGACTTATTATATCGCCAGGTTCACCTTTACGTTCTCCCGCTCGGGGGAATCGGCGGGGAGTTCCCACAGCGTCGAGGGAGTGAAGCCCAGCAGCGAAGAGAACAGGTTGGTGGGGAACACCTGCTGGTCGGTGTTGAACTTGGTCACCACGTCGTTGTAGAACTGGCGGGAGAAACCTATCTGGTTCTCGGTATGGGTGAGTTCCTCCATCAGCTTCTTCACGGACTCGTTGGCCTTCAGGTTGGGATAATTCTCCGAGATGGCTATCAGGCGGCCCAGCGCCTGGGTGAGCAGGCCTTCCTTGGCCAGCATGTCCCCGGTATTGCCGCCCTGGCCGGCGGAGATGGCGGCGGCGCGCGCCTGTATCACGCGCTCGAGCGTGTCCTTCTCGAACTTCATCTCCCCCTTCACCGACTCGACGAGGTTGGGGATGAGGTCGTGGCGCCTTTTAAGCTGCACGTCTATCTGGCGGAAAGCGTTCGCCACCTGGTTGCGCAGCTTTATCAGCCCGTTAAAGGTCATCACCAGCCAACCGCCCAGAACCAGCAGAACTATCGCTAATGCGATCATCATTCTTCCTCCCGTTGTTTTTACGCCGTCTTGGTAAGTATCTCGCAGCCCTTCTTAGTGACCAGCACCGAATCTTCTATGCGCACGCCGAACTTCCCGCTCAGGTAAATGCCGGGCTCGACGGTGACCGCCATGCCCGCGCGCAGCACCGCCTCGAAAGTGGTGTTGAGCCTGGGGAACTCGTGGATCTCCAGGCCTACCCCGTGGCCGGTGCCGTGTATGAAATACTGGCCGTAGCCGGCGTCGGAAATATAATTCCGGCAGGCGGCGTCCACGTCCCGCGCTTTCACCCCGTCGCGCACTTTGGCCAGGCCGGCTTTCTGGGAGGCCGCCACTATGGAGTAGACCTTCCTGTATTCCTCGGTGGTTTTGCCGTGGAAATAGCTGCGCGTGATATCCGAGCAGTAATTGGCGTAAACGCAGCCGTAGTCCAGCAGCACGGCCTCGTTGTTCTTGAGCTTCCGCCCGGAAGTCTCGTGGTGCGGCATGGCGGAGTGAGGGCCGAAGCCCACGATCAAATTGAAAGAGGGCCCCTTGGCGCCCATGGCCTGCATCGTGTCCTCGAGCTCGCGGTAGACCGAGAGTTCGGTGCGGCCGGTCTTTATGCGCGGCTTCACTATGCCGAAAGCTTTGGCGGCTATGCGGCAGGACTTGCGGAGGACCTCTATCTCCTCGCCTTCCTTGACGGCCCTCAGCGCGCCGGTCAGCCCGTCCTTTTCCAGCAGGCCGGCTTTGCGCCAGGCGGTGCCGCGCACATAGGTCTCGGCCTCCGGCTCGAAAGCGGCGCGCTTCAATTTGAGCTCCTTCACGCGGGCCAGCGCCGCGGCTTCCATGGTCCCCTCGGGCGCCACCGCGGTCACGAAATCGACTTTAGAGCGGAAATGCTCCAGCAGCATCTTCGGCATGAACACCCAGGCTCCGGAGCGCGAGACCAGCATGGCGCAGCCGTCCAGGTGAAACCCGGTCAGGAAGCCTATCTCCAGCGTGCGGCCTATCAGCAGGGCGTCCAGGCCGCTCTGCTTCAGCATGTACTGCAGGTCTTTGATGCGCTTGGCGTGTATGTTCATGGTTTATCCCCGGACCGGCTCTTTTGTAAAGGCCGGCGCGGGATAATTATACTATTTTTGAAAGGGAGCTTCAGGGAAATGGCGGCGGGGCTGCGCCGCGGTTCAGCGGTAGCGCGCGGTCCGGACCAGGCCTGTCCTGTTCAGCAGGAATTCAGCCGCGGCCAGGAGAGTCAGCAGCCCGTAGCGTATCCCTCCCGCCAGGCCTATGGAGGAAGCTTCGCGGAAATATTTCGCGGGCACGGGGATATCGCCCAGGCGCAGCCCCTTGAAGGCCGCCTGGAAAAGATACTGCGCGTCGAAGGCGAAGCCCTCGGAGTTATCCGCCCAGTTGACCTTTTCGAGAGCGGCCCGGGAGTAGGCGCGCAGCCCGCTGTGCCATTCGCCCAGGTTCTGCCCGGCGGCCAGGTTCTCCACGACGGTCAGGAACCTGTTGGCGAGGTATTTGTACACCGGCATGCCGCCGGAGAGGGCCTCGGCGCGGGTGCGGATGCGGTTGCCGAGCACCACGTCGCAGATGCCGTCCTCTATGATGCCGGTCATGAAGGGGATGACGCGCGGGTCGTACTGGTAATCGGGATGGAGCATAACCACTATCTCCGCCCCGCGCTCGAGCGCCAGGGCATAGCAGGTCTTCTGGTTGCCGCCGTAGCCGCGGTTGCGCGGATGCCTCACGGCCTTTATCCCCAGCCGCCGCGCGAGCTCGTAAGTGCCGTCGGAAGAGCAGTCGTCGACGAGCAGGATCTCGTCGAAAGTCCCGGGGGGCAGCGAATCCACGGTCTCTTTCAGGGTCCTGGCCGCGTTGTAGGCCGGCAGCACTATTATCTTTTTCATTTTCCCCCCAGCAGACCGGCGAGGCCGGCGAAGCCGTCCAGCGAAATTTCCTGGGCCCTTACCGTGGCCTTATAACCGGCCTTTTCCACGGCCGCCGCGGCCGCGGCCTTATCCACGCCGCAAAGGCCGAGGGAATTCACCAGCGTCTTGCGGCGGTGCGAGAAAGCCTTGCGGACCAGGTCGCGGAAGGCGGCCTCTTCTCCGGGGACGCTGAAAAAGGCCTTTGGCCGGAAGATCAGGACGGAGGAATCCACGGCGGGCACCGGGGTGAAGCTTCCGGCCTTTATGTCCAGCAGCAGTTCCGCCGAGGCCCGCGAGGCCGTGAGCAGGGAGAGGGCGCCGTAATCGCTGTCGCCGGGGACGGCGGTCAGCCGGCGGGCCACCTCCTTCTGGAACATGAAGACGGCTATCTCCAGGCCGGAGTACCGCAGGGTCTTTTCGAGTATGGCCGTGGCGCATTCGTAAGGCAGATTGCCTATGAAGGCCGCCCGCCCTGGCCCGGCGAGGGAAGGCAGGTCGGTCCGGAGGAAATCCGCGTTGACCAGGTCCAGGCCCTTGAACCGCGCGCGCAGCGCCGGCAGCAGCGCCGGGTCTATTTCCACGGCCTTCATCAGCGACCAGTACCTGGGGAAGAGAAAAGCGGTCAGGGCGCCGCCGCCGGGCCCGATCTCTATGAGCCGGTCAAAAGAGGCGTCCTCCAGCGCGGCGGCAATGCGCGCGCACAGTCCCGCGTCGTTCAGGAATACCTGGCTGTATTTTGGCATGGCCGGCTCAGGTCAGCGCCTCCGCCTTCATACGCAGTTCCTCGCCGAGCTTCCAGACGTCGCCGGCGCCGAGGGTGATGAGGACGTCGCCGGGCCTGAGCTCCTTCAGGGTCTCGAGCGCGCCGCGGAATTCGGAGGCGGGCGCGCCGTTCTTCACGAGCTGGCGGAGTATAAGCCCGGAATCCACGCCGGGCAGAGGCTTCTCGCCCGCCGCGTAGAGCGGGGCCACGTAAACCCTGGCCGCGCCGCCGAAGGCTTTGCCGAATTCCCTGTAAAGCAGCGAGGTGCGGCTGTAGCGGTGCGGCTGGAAAAGGACCACCAGCCGCCTGCCCGGGAAAAGCCCGCGCGCGGCCTCCAGCGTGGCCTTTATCTCCGTCGGGTGGTGGCCGTAGTCGTCCACGAAATCTATACCGCCGGCGGAGCCCAGCCTGTCCATCCGCCGCTTGACCCCGGAGAAGTTCCGGAGCCCCTCCGCCAGTTTCCCGAACTCGAAGCCGAGGTAGGAGCCGGCCGCCAGAGCGAGCAGGGAGTTGCGCACGTTGTGCGTCCCGCCGCAGCGCAGGCGCACCGCGCCCTTGAGCTTTCCCCTGAAATAAGCCTTGTAGGAGACGCCCCGGGGCGAGAAGGCCGCGCCGCGCGCCTGCCAGTCCGCCCCGGCGCCCAGGCCGCAGGTGACGAACGGTACTTTAAGCGAGGGGAGGAGCTCGCGGATGACGGGGTCGTCGGAGCAGAGGGCCGCCAGGCCGTAGAACGGGAGCCTGCCCAGGTGTTTTCTGAAAGCCTCCTTCAGGTTCTCCATGCTGCCGTAATGGTCCAGGTGGTCGGAGTCTATATTGGTGACGCAGGCCACCAGCGGCGAGAAATAAAGGAAGGAGCCGTCGGATTCGTCGGCCTCGGCCACGAGGTAGTGCCCGCCTCCGAGCTTCACGTTGGAGCCCGCGCCCTTTATTATCCCGCCCACCACCGCGGTGGCGTCGGCCCCGGCGGCTTCCAGCGCCGCGGCCGTCATCGTGGTGGTGGTGGTCTTCCCGTGGGTGCCGGCCACGGTCACGGTCTTCTTCAGCTCGGCCAGCTTCGAGAGCATCAGCGCCCGGCGCGCCACGGGCAGGCCCCGCCTGAAAGCGGCCCTGAGTTCCGGGTTGCCGGGCTTCACGGCGGAGCTGACTACCACTATATCCGGGGAGCCCAGCGCCCCGGCGGAATGGCCCTCGGTAATCTCGGCGCCCTCCCGTGCCAGCGCACGGGTTATCTCCGAGGCTTTCGCGTCGGAACCGCTGACCTGGTAGCCCAGCCCCAGCATCAGCCGGGCTATGCCGCTCATGCCTATGCCGCCTATGCCTATGAAGTGGGCCTTCCCGACCTCGCCGATAGAAAAATCCTCGATATAGTTCATAATGGTAAGTTGTAAGAATTAAGTGGTAAGGATCAAGTAAATCCTTAATCCTTAATCCTTAATCCTTCGGCAAAGCGGTCCAGCCAGGTCTCCGCGGCCGACACGGCTTCCGCCCAGCCAGCCTCCGTCAGCTCCAGCTTCAGTGTACCGCTCATCTTCGAGAAGGCGTTCTCGAACACGGCCGCGCCGCGGCGGTGGAACACCAGACAGGGCGCGGGAGAGAACAGCAGTTCTACGGCGCGCGCGCTGAACTTCTCCGACTTCATGGCCATGGGCCCCAGCTCGTCGAAAAGGAGCACCTTGCCGCCGGCGGCGGCCGCTTCGAGGGCGCCCAGCGCCGTGACCTCCAGCGCGGCCAGGTTGAGCGCGTATTTATTAAAGGAAACCGGGGAGACTATACCCCTGGAGGCCAGCACTACCCTCTCCCCGCCCAGCGCCTCCAGCTCGAAACCCTCCCGCTCTCCGCCGCGCCTCGATTCCAGAGTGCGGAACCCGCCCAGCCAGCGCCCGTAAGAGGCGCAGAGCCTGGCCGAGAGCCGCTCTTTCAGAGCGCAGCCGGAAAAGCCGAAGACGAGTTTCGAGGGAAGCCCCGTCACTTGCCCTCCAGCCACTTCCGGTTGGCCAGCGCGGTCTTATTGCCCGGCTCCAGGCGCAGCGCCTCGAGACATTCGGCCAGGGCCTTTTCCTCGGAACCGGCCACCACCCAGGCCGCGCCCCGCCCGAGCGCCGCCTGAACACCGCCGCCGGAGAATTCCTCCAGGGCCAGCGCCGGCTCGCCCAGGAGCAGGTAACCGAGGCCTTTTATCAGTTTGAAACCGGGGTCGGGAGCCGGGCCGGCGGCCTCCAGCTCCTCCAGCGCCTCGGCGGCGTTATCCAGCCAGTTGTCCCCCATCACCCACAGGCCCATGTCGTTC
>JACQPH010000043.1 GCA_016207645.1 Elusimicrobiota bacterium | reverse complement strand
GTACAATAGTAACTGCTCCGGTCGCTATACGGGGTTCGGGTTGGCCGGGGTTTTGCCCCGCGAACCCCGAAAGATGGAAACCCTTGCGTCGGTTTCCCCCCGCCAGGCGGGGCCCCCCCTTCCGCAAGGGGGTCGCGAAACAAAACCCCGTCCGACCCTCCACTACCTGAGTGGTTGCGTACAATAAAAAAACCTCATGGTGAAATCCGGCTGGAAACCTTTTTGCGCCAGGGGCCTGTTCTGGTCCGCCGCCGCGGCGGCGGCCGCCCTGGCCGCCTGGACCTTTTTCGGCGAACCGCCGGCGGCGGTGCAGAACTTCGCCTATTACGCCGACCGCGGCGAGCTGCTTTTTCACGCCGTGAGGAGCAAGGCCCTGAGCTACAGCATGCCGCTGCTGAGCCTGCTGGCTTCGGCCGCGCTGCATTTCCGCTTCGACCCGGCCCTCGCCGCCTCGGCGGCGGCGCTCCTGCTCTGCCTGGCCGCCTGCGGCCTCGGTATGCGCGGCGGCGGGCGGGCGCGCGGGGCGCTTTTCGCCCTGGCCGCGGCGGCCGCCACCCTCACCTGTCCCGCCCCGGAAGCCGAACAGGTCGTCTATTCTTTTTTCCTGCTGGTCTTCCTCGGCCTGGAGCTGTACCGGCTGACCGAAGGCGGCCCGGCCGTTTCGGCGGCCGCCGGCCTGGCCGCCGCGGCCACCATGCTCATCCGCTCCCCGCTTTTCCTTTTCCCGCCGCTGTCGGTGCTGCGCCAGCGTTTTTCGCCCGCTAAAAGGCCGGGCTGGCTGCCCGCCGCCGCGCTCTTTCTGCTCTGCGCCTACCTGCCCCTGGCGCCCTGGGCGCGGCTGAACCACGGGCTGTTCGGGCGCTTGGTCGTTTTCGAGGAAGAGCGCTCCACCTGCAATATCATCACCGGGGCCAGCGGGATCGTCTATACCATAGAGGGCGACGCCAGGGCTTACGCCGGCCTGTCGCGCACCGAAAGCGTCTACCCCTGGGCCGTGAAAACGGTGCTGCTCAACCCCGGCCGCTACGCCTCCTCCGTGGTAAAACGCGTCGGGCGGGTGCTGCTGATGTTCCCCTTGCTCTTTCTGCTGGCCGGGGCCGGTTTCCTTTTAACCAGGAAGGAGCCGGGGGCGCGGCTGCTGGCCCTCTTCAGCGCCTATTTCATCTTCATACATTGCCTGCTCTCGATAGAGGAGCGCTATTTTTATCCGCTGCGCTACGCGCTGGCCCTGCTGGCGGCCGGCGGGGCCTGGGAACTGCTGAAGAAAGCGGGCCTGGCCGCGGAAGAGGGGGGCAGGGATCTTTTTACCGCCCCTCTTTTCGCTCTCATCCTCGCCGCCTCGGCGGCCGCGCTGGCCGTGGTCTGGCGCTACCCCGGCGCGGCCGCGCCGGCCCTGGTGGCCGTGACCCGCGGGCTGGAAAAATACCCTTCGGACGCCTGGCTGCATAGGAGAAAAGGGGAAATATTGATCTCGCTGGACCTGACGCGGGAGGGCCTGGACTCCCTGGAGCGGGCCTGCGCGCTTTACGGCGAAAAAGGTCTGTGTTATATCACCGGCGCGCTGAAAGCCGCCGCGCCGCGGGAACCGCCCCGCCTCGAGGATCATTACGAGCTCCTGCTGGTCAAGCTTGTCCGGGAACTCGAGCTGGGCCGGGAAACCGAGGCGCGCGCCGCCCTGGCCGAGGCCCTGGAGCGCTGGCTCGCCGAAAAGAACTCCATCAAAGGCGAGCAGCTGCCGGAGGATTCGGGGCATCTGGCGCGGATAAAGGAAAGCAACAGGACTTTCTGGGATTCGGACATAAACGCGGCTTTGCTCTACCTTCCGCCGGAAAACCGGGCCCGGGCCCTGGGCAGGCTTTCGCGGCTGACGCGCCTGACGCCGAAGCTGCGCGCCATAATGCTGAGGCACAGGAAAAAGCTGTCGGCCGCGGAAAAGTCGGAGCTGGCCGCGCTCGAGGAGAAACTGGCCCTGGAACTGCCGGGAGCCGAGTTCGACTGGAACGCCACGGCGAGCGCGCTGACGGCCGAACTGCTGCGTAAAGGCCCGCCGGCCCCGGCCGGGGTGGAAGGCCCTCTCGGCCTGCTGCTTGCGCTGGAGCTGGGCCCGGAAGAGACGGTCTCGGCTTTCGAAACCTCCGGCAAGCCTCCGGGCGGGGCGGCGAAGGCGGCGGCGGCGGCCTGGCTGGCCGCGGCGGCGGGAAAGGACTATAAGCCCGAGGCGGGGGAACTCGCGGCCGCGGACCCGGACAATTTCGCCTACGCCCTGGCTCTCCTGAAAGCAGAAGGGCATGCGCCCGGCGGCCTCGCCGCCGCCGCGGAGAACCTGAAAAACCACCCGTACCAGCTGGCCGCCGGGGCCCAGGCCTGGGCGCTGAAAGGCGACGGCGAGGCGGCGGAAAAGCTGGCGCGGGCCGCCGCCCAGGCCGGCGGCCTGAGCGAGGCCGGCTGGAGCGCCGCTCTCTTCGCGCTCCAGCGGTCGGAACGGCACCAGGCCCAACTGGAACTGGCCGAGGCTTCCCTGCGCGAACATCCCGGCTCGGCGCAGCTGCTGAACAACCGCGGCGTGGCCAGGCATCTTACCGGGGACGCGGACGGGGCGAGAAAGGATTTCGAAGCCGCCGTCGGCGCGGAGCCGGCCAGCTTCTCCGCCTTGATGAACCTCGGCGCCGCGCTGGAAAACTCGGCCGAAAGCGAAAGATCCGCCGAGACCTACGCCGGCGCGGTCCGGGCCGCCCGGACGGAACAGCAGAGGGCCGAAGCGGAAAGGGCGCTGGCCCGGGCCGGAAACGCGCGCCGATAGTTTGGTATAATATAAATTCAGGAAAGTTGATCTTGGAGGGTAAAATGAAAAAGCTTATTTTAACGGCGGCCTGCGGTCTTTTCGCCGCCGGCGCGTTCGCCGCGGAAAAACCCGACTTCACCGAAGCCGCCTTCGCCAAACAGCTCGGCGCGGTGGCCTCGGCGCCGGAAGTGAAAGTTCCCGAGGCCAGACCGGCCAGGGCCAAAGCGGGCCGCTACGTGCAGGTTTCCGGCTACGTGAACCTCAACGGCAGCGGCTGGGTGCCCGGCGCCAACGGCGGCTATACCAGCGTGAACCTGTCGGGCTGGGCTAATTTCCGGGACTCCTCCGGCCAGGTCACCAGCAACAACTCCTACATCAACACCCACGCTTCGATGTGGATCTACCCCAACCAGCACGTCTTCCAGACCGTCTGGCCCAATATCTACACTACCTTTTACCGCAACGGGAAGCCGGTAGGCTCCACCAGTATGACCGGCAGCGTCTCGGTCTCCGGCTGGCCCAGCTCCAACTTCGTCTCCCTGAGCGGCTCCGGCTACCTCAGCGGCTCCATCTACGTGGAAGACGAGGAGTAAGACGGCGGCGGGGAAAAGGCAAAGGGGCGGCCGCGAAAGGCCGCCCTTTTTATTTCAAGCTATGGCGATGAAAATACTCGAAGGCAAGACCCTTTCGGCCGAGATCCTGGGCGGGCTGCCGGCGCGGATAGCGGCGGTGAAGGAGCGCCTGGGCAGGCCGCCTTCGCTGGCCATCATTAATTACTTCGCGGACTCCCCCTCGGCGGTCTACGTGAAGAGGAAGATAGCCGCCTGCGAGAAGCTGGGGATAACGGTGAAGCTCCACGCCCCAAAGCCGGAGGACGGCTACCCGGCCTTCAAGGCCCTGCTCGCCCGGCTGGGCGCGGACGCCGCCTGCGACGCCATCA
Organism: Elusimicrobiota bacterium; assembly: GCA_016207645.1. Classification (GTDB taxonomy): domain Bacteria; phylum Elusimicrobiota; class Elusimicrobia; order Elusimicrobiales; family UBA9959; genus UBA9959. The sequence continues at coordinate 22,428 of JACQPH010000043.1, read as the reverse complement.
TGGTGGAGCGCCCGCTGCCCGGGGGCTTCGATACCCTCGAGACCTGGGAAGCCCTGCCCGCCGCCAAGGACGTGGACGGGCTGTCCGCCCTCAACATGGGCCGGCTCTTCCTGGCCAGGAAATTCTCGGAGATAGCGGAGGGCCGCTACTTCGCGCCCTGCACGGCCCTGGCCGTGGTCAGGCTCCTGCAGTTCCACGGCATAAACCCCGCCGGCCTGAACATAGCCGTGGCCGGCCGCTCGGCGGTGGTGGGCAGGCCGCTGGCGCAGATGCTCACCTCGCTGGACGCCACCGTCACCCTTTGCCATACGCGCACGAATAACGCCGCGGACATCTTCAGGCGCGCCGACCTGGTGGTAACCGCCGTCGGGAAGGCGAAGTGGCTCAGGAAGGAGCTGCTGCCGCCCGGCGCCACGGTGATAGACGTGGGCACGAATTTAGACGAGAACGGGAAGATGTGCGGCGACGCCGACTTCGAGGACCTGAAAGCCGGAGCCGCGGCCGTATCGCCGGTGCCCGGCGGCGTAGGCCCCGTCACGCTGGCCTGCCTCATAGAAGCCGCCGTAAGGGCCGCCGAACTGGCCCCGAAGACGGAAAAAGGGGGAATAATACTCACATGAAAAGAACGCTGAACCTTCTGTTAGCCCTGCTGCTGCCGGCGGCGCTCTGCCTGCCGGCCTCCGCCCAGGAAGACGGCGCCGCGCCGAAGGAAGAGACCGCGGCCCCGGCCAAGCCCGCCGAGAAACCCGCGGCGAAGAAGCCCGCCCCCAAAAAGAAAGCCGCGAAGAAAAAGAAGAAGAAACCCGCGCCCCCCGTCTCGGAATACAAGTTCACCGCGGCCGAGACCGTGCCGACCTACAGGTTCGACAAAAAGGCCGATCCCATAGTGAAGCCGCCGCCAAAGAAGAAAGGCGCCAAGCCGGCCGCCAAGAAACCGGCGGCGGAGGCCCCTAAATACATCGAGGAAGAAAGCGCGACCAAGCCCCCGGAGGGCGCGCAGTAATGTCGGACCTCCTGGTAAAACTTTATGGACTGCCCCGGTCAGCGCAGCTCCTGGAAAAACTCCGGGAGGACGGCGTGGAAATACGGCGCGCGATAGGCCCGGAGAAACACGCCATTGTGGACTGGGCGGAGGCCAAGTTCTCCCGCTCCTGGGCCTCGGAATGCGACGTGGCGCTCTCGGCGCAGCCGCCGACCTGCTTCATCGCGGTCCGGGACGAACGGCTAATAGGCTTCGCCTGCTACGACTCCACCCTGAAAGGTTTTTTCGGGCCCATCGGCGTGGACGAGACCGCGCATAAGAAAGGCCTCGGCAAGGCCCTGCTGGTCCGCACGCTGGAGGCCATGCGCGACGCCGGCTACGGCTACGCGGCCATAGGCTGGGCCGGGCCGGTGGAGTTCTTCCGGAAGACCGTCGGCGCCACGGTCATAGAGGGCTCGGAGCCCGGGGTCTACAAGAACCTGATAAAAGCCGCCCCGCGGAAATAGGCCGCCGAACCCCATGAAAGTCCCCCACGAATGGCATAAGGGCTTCTTCGACAATTCTTTCTACAACCCCGCCTCCCCGGCGGCGGTGGAAAAGGCCCCGGCGGAAGCGGCCTTCGTCCTGAAACAGCTCAAGCTGAAAAAAGGCTCGGCCCTGCTGGACCTGTGCTGCGGCCCCGGCCGGCACGCGGTGGAATTCGCGAAAAAGGGCCTGGCCGTCACCGGCTTCGACTATTCCCGGGACTACCTGCGGGAAGCGGCGGCCCGCGCCGGAAAGAAGAAGGTCCCCCTGCGGCTGCTGCGGGGCGACATGCGCCGGCTGAAGTTCCGGGGGGAATTCGACGCCGCCGTGAACCTGTTCACCAGCTTCGGCTATTTCCAGAAACTCTCCGACGATATCAGGACCCTGAAAGGCCTGGCGCGGGCGCTGAAGCCCGGCGGCCTTTTCCTGATAGACCTCGTCCACGGCGGCTTCGTCAGGAAGAATTTCCGCCCGCGCTTCTGGCATGAGCTGGAGGACCATTACCTGCTGGAGGACTCCCGGGAGGCCTCCGGCGGCGTGTTCAATACCTGGACCAGGGTACCGAAGAAAGGCGGGCGCGCGCTGTCGCGCAGTTTCTACACCCGCATGTACACCAAAGCCAGCCTCGGCGCGGCCCTGAAAAAAGCCGGCCTCCGGCCCGTCAGGTTCTGGGGCAGCTTCGGCGGCGCCCCGCTCACCGGCAAGGCCAACCGGCTCATAGTCCTGGCCCGGAAGAAAGGCTGAAGCCGGGCCCGGCGGCCGAAATTGAAACCGCGATAAATATAAGGTACCATCGTCACTACGGCGGGAACACGCCGGGCTTATGCTGAAAACAGAATATCTGGAGGAACTGCGCGCTAAGATCGCCGCCAAGAAGGACCATATCGCGCGGAAAAGGGAGGACTGGCAGTCCGGCAACAGCTATTATTACTCCCAGCTCCTGAATTCCCTGAAGTTCTTCATCCCCGCCAATTCCACCATATTGCATATCAACTGCGGCACCGGCTTCATCCTGGAGAGGCTGCAGCCCTCCTCGGCCACGGGCGTGGAGGATTCCCCTGCGCAGATCGCCCTGGCGAAGGAGAAGGGGCTGACGAACATTAATTTCGTCCGCCAGAACCCGGAGGAGCTGGACCTGGGCGGACCGAAAGTCTTCGATTTCATCCTCGTCTCCACGATAGAAGAGCTGGTGGACATCAAGGCGGTGCTCGATTCCGTCTCCCGTTACGCCGACAACCATACACGGATAGTGATCACCAACTACAATTATCTCTGGAACCCGCTGGTAAGCCTCACCGAGAAACTGAAGCTCAAGTACCCCCAGGAACTGCATAACTGGGTCTCGCCCAAGGACGTCAACGATTTCCTGCGGCTGTCCGGGCTCGACGTCATAGCCACCGACACCATAGTCCTTTTCCCCTATTACATACCGCTGGTCTCCACGCTGCTTAACCGGTTCGTGGCCAGGCTGCCTTTCTTCGACAACTTCCCCCTGCTCCAGCTCACCTTCGCCAGGAAACTGCCGAAACTGAAGGAGCCGGGCGAATATTCCATCTCCGTGGTCATCCCCTGCCGCAACGAGGCCGGGAACATCCGGAACGCGGTGGAGCGCATACCGCCGATGGGCAGGCACACCGAGATAATTTTCTGCGACGACAAGTCCACCGACGGCACCGCCGATAAAGTAAGGGAAATGATAGCAAAGCACCCCGAAAAGGACATCAAGCTGGTGGCCGGCCCCGGCATCTGCAAGGCGAAGAACGTCTGGACCGGCTTCGACAGCGCCAAGGGGGACATCCTGCTCATCCTCGACGCCGACCTTTCCGTCATGCCCGAGGAACTGCCCTATTTCTTCGAGGCCATCACGAAAGGCTACGGCGAGTTCATCAACGGCTCGCGCCTGGTCTACCCGATGCACGACGACGCCATGAAATTCCTGAACGTGCTCGGCAATAAGTTCTTCTCCACGCTCTTCTCCTTCATCCTGGATTTCCCGCTGAAGGACACCCTGTGCGGCACCAAGGTGCTGTGGCGTACCGATTATCACGACAAGGTGAAGCCCCGCCGCGGCACCTGGGGCGAGGACCGCTGGGGCGACTACGACCTGATCTTCGGCGCGGCGAAGAACCTCAAGATCATTGAATTGCCGGTCCACTACATGGACCGGACCTACGGCGAGACCAAGATGAAGAACCGGTTCAGGAACGGCTGGATCATGCTGAAGATGAGCCTGCAGTCCCTGTTCAGGACCAAGTTCCACTGATCTATGAAAATACTCGTGACAGGCTCCAGCGGTCTGATAGGCAGCGAAGTGGTCTCCTACTTCGCGGAAAAAGGCCATGCCGTTTACGGCATGGACAACAATATGCGCGCCGATTTCTTCGGCCCCGGCGGCGACACCAGCTGGCGGCAGAAGGAACTGAGCGGGAAATACCCGAAGTTCAAGCATTCCTCCCTGGACATCCGGGACCGCGCCGCCGTCCTGAAAGCCCTGGAGCAGATAAAGCCGGAAGCCATAGTCCACACGGCGGCCCAGCCCAGCCACGACCTGGCGGCCTCGCGGCCCTTCGACGATTTCGACGTGAACGCGGTGGGAACGCTTAATTTGCTAGAGGCCGCGCGGCGCCACGCGCCGGAGGCGGCTTTCGTCTACACCTCCACCAACAAGGTCTACGGCGACGCGCCCAACGGCATAAAGCTGACCGAGCTGGAAAAGCGCTGGGATTACGCCGACGAGAAGTACAGCAACGGCATAGCCGAGGATTTCACCATAGACCAGTCCAAGCATTCCATCTTCGGCGCCTCCAAGGCGGCCGCGGACATCATGGTGCAGGAATACGGCCGGTATTTCTCGATGAAGACCTGCTGCTTCCGCGGCGGCTGCCTGACCGGCCCGAACCATTCCGGCGTGGAGCTGCACGGCTTCCTCAGCTACCTGATCAAAGTGAACCTGGAAGGCCGGACCTATAAGGTGTTCGGCTACAAGGGCAAGCAGGTGCGGGATAATATCCACTCACTGGACGTCACCCGCATCATAGAACAGTTCATCGAGAAACCCAGGATAGGCGAGGTCTACAACCTGGGCGGCGGCCGCGGAAATTCCTGCTCCATCCTCGAGGCCTTCGACATGATAGAGGCCATAACCGGCAAGAAGATGAAGTACGAATACGTGGAGAAGAACCGCGAAGGCGACCACATCTGCTACATCTCCGACCTGCGCAAGCTGAAGAGCCACTACCCGAAGTGGGATATCTCCGTGCCGCTGCATAAGATCTTCGAGGAAATAGCCGAAGCCTGGCAAAAACGCGGCCTGAAATAAAGATATTCCCCCAAGGAATCCAAAGAGAAGACCCGCTGGCTAACCGGCGGGTCTTTTTTATGCTTAAACCCCTCCGATTCTATCACGACAAGCCCTTGTCGGGTTGGCCTGCTATGCTATTAGCATAAAAAGCCGCGCGTGCCCTGACTCGACTATATACATATATGTATATGTATTATAGTATTGACATGTACCCATATCTATGCTAAACTTATGATAACACATAACAGCAGTTTTGTCTGGGACCCGGAGAAGGAATCCGCCAATATCCATAAGCACAGAGTTGATTTCTCCACCGCTTCGAAAGCGTTCAAGGACACCCAAAGAAAGATCTACACCGACACCAGGCACAGCGCAAAAGAAGAGCGTTTTTTCTGCATAGGGAAGGTAGAGAGCAGGATACTGACAGTGCGGTTTACCTATCGAAACGGGAAAATAAGGATAATCGGCGCCGGCTACTGGCGCAAAGGGAAGAAATACTATGAAAAAGAATTTAATGGACCCGAATGAACCTGTCGGAAAGCTGTCCAGAGTCACCGATTTCCTCCCGCCGCCCGAAAAGCTCGTCACACCGGAAGAGAACGTGAAAGTCACCATCTCCCTGAGCAAAGCCAGCGTGCGCTTCTTCAAAGCAGAGGCGAGCAAACACCACACAAAATACCAGAAAATGATCCGCACCCTGGTAGACACCTACACCGCCCACTACCAGCACCACTAGAAACGGGGAACCTCAAATGATAATGACTCTCCCGGTATCCATGTCTTGAAGTATACGCTAAACAAGTAAGAAAGGAACCAAGAGACTTTTTTTCAAGTGCGCACGGCGGTTTGGCGGAGGGGTGGGTTTACGCGGCGAGTTCGAACATTTTATCTATGGATTTTTTGGCGCGGATGGCGATGTCTTCGGGGACCGTTACTTCTTCGGGGTTGGGGGACTTCAGGAGGGACAGGACGCTGTCCAGGGTGATGGACTTCATGTAGGGGCAGAGGCGGCACATGGCTATGAAGTTTTTTTGGGGGAACTTCAGCTTCGCCAGCTCGCCGAAGCCGCATTCAGTTACCAGGAGATATGCCGACGCGTTGGAGTTCTCCACATAGCGCATCATGTCGCCCGTACCGCCCATAAAATCCACGGCGTCTATCAGCTCCGAGGGGCATTCAGCGTGCGCCAGCGCTACTATCCCCGGATATCTCTTCCGGTAAATATTAATAAGCGCCGGGTTGAAATGCTCGTGTACGATGCAGGTGCCCTTCCAGAGGAAAATATCCTTCCCCGGCGTCTTCCCCAGCGCCTTCGCCAGGTTCACGCCCATGAAACGGTCCGGGATAAAAATTACCTTCTCGTGCTTCTCGTACATCTTCCGCAGGATCTTCTCGGCGTTCGCGCTGGTCACGATACAATCCGACTCCGCCTTAACCTCCGCCGAAGTATTAATATAAGTCAACACCGGCAGCCCCGGGTGCTCCGCCTTCAGCTTCCGCACGTCCTCGCCCGTGATCGCCTCGCTTAAAGAGCAGCCGGCGTTCTTGGACGGCACATAGACCTTCTTGGAAGGATTCAGGATCTTCGCCGTCTCCGCCATGAAATGCACGCCGCAGAAAACGATGATGTCCGCCGCCGTCTTCCGGCAGTCGTCGGCCAGTTTGTAGGAATCGCCGACCAGGTCCCCGATACCGAGAATAATGTCCGGCGTCTGGTAGACGTGCGCGCAGATAACCGCGTTCTTTTCCTTCTTCAGCCGGTTTATCTCCAGGGTCAGCCCCGCCACCCGCGCGAGGTCGCCCTCCACGCAGCGCCGGTGCAGACCCAGGGCCGTCAACCTTTTAATTTCTTCTTGCAGAGCATTCTCCATATCAGCCTTTCAGCGTCCAGTTCCCCAGGATATCCGGGCAATTGCTGAAAATGCCGTCCACGCCGATGCGCTTCATCCGCAGCGCGTCTTTTTTCAGGTTCACCGTATAGATGCGGACCTCGAAGCCCGCTTTCCTGAGGCGGGACACGTTCAGCTTGAACGCCAGCCGCAGCGCCATGTGAAAACCGGAAGCGCCCACTGCCCTGGCCTTTTTAATGGCGGGCAGCAGCAGCATAGTGCTGAGGCCGTGGCCCAGATAGGCCAGCTTCAGGCGGGGGGAAAGCGCGCGGAAACGCTTCAGCGTGCCGTGGTCGAAACTGGACACCACGGCCTTCCCGAAAAGCCCCGGCCGGCTCTCGATGAAAGCCAGCAGCCGCTCCTCGATGCCCGGGTAGACGTTCCCGTCGTTCTTCACCTCGAAATGCAGGCGGTCTGCGGCCGGCTCGATGATGTCCAGCACTTCTTCGAGGAGCGGCACATGCTGCACCAGCTTGTCCCGCTTAAAATGGGCGGCCACATTGTATTTCTTCAGCTCGGCGTAATCCAGGTCCGCTATCTTCACGTCCTTGCCGGCCGTACGCTTCAGGTCGTAGTCATGGTGCACCACCAGAATGCCGTCCTTCGTCCGGTGCACGTCGAACTCGAAATCCTTCGCGCCCATTTCAACGGCCAGTTTGAAGGCTTTTAAGGTGTTTTCCGGCGCGTAGCCGGAAGCGCCGCGGTGAGCTATGACTTTCATATAAAAAGTTTTTTAACCTCCGAAAAATATTCGTCCGAGTACTCGAAGCCGGTCATCTTGTCCCGCTCCGAGCCCGGGCCGTGGAAATCCGCGCCGGCGGTGACGAAAAGCCCGTGCCGCGCGGCCAGGCCTACGAACTCGCGCGTGGCGGCGCCGGTATGCGCCGGGTAAAAGGCCTCCAGCCCGTCCAGCCCGGCTTCCTTCCAGGCCGGCAGGTCCAGTATTTTAGCAACTACGCCGGGATGGGCCAGCACGGCCTTACCGCCGGCTTCCTTCACCGCCTTGATAGCTTCCTCCACCGTCGGCCCGTTCGGCGGCACATAGGCCGGAGCGCCGGGGGCGAGGTAGCGCTTGAAAGCCTGGCTCCGGGTCGGGACCAGCTTGCGGGCGCGCAGCAGTTCCGCCAGATGCGGGCGGCCCACCGTGCGGCCTTCCGGCACCGGCAGTTCCTCGAAAGCTATATCGATGCCGAGGCCCTTGAGCAGCCCCAGTATCTTTTTCATCCGGGCGACGCGCCTGCCGCGGAACCCGGCCAGGCGGCCGGCCAGCGCCGGGTCCGCCGGGTTTATGCCATAGCCCAGTATATGCAGGTTCTCGTGCAGACAGGTGCTGATCTCCACGCCGTAGCAGTATTTTATGCCGGCCTCCTTCAGCGCCGGCTCCAGCTCGGCCCAGCCGCCCACCATGTCATGGTCGGTCAGCGAGAAATAGCTTATCCCGGCGCGCGCGGCCTCGCGGGCCAGCGCCCCGGGCGTAAGCGTGCCGTCCGAATAAGTGGAATGGTTGTGGAGGTTGATCAAAGCCATAGGCGCCGGGGCCGCTGTCCGGCCTTCCGGGGTTCCGGCGGAGCCCTATTAGCCTACGGCGACTTCTTTGACTTCGGGGACTTCTTCTTTTATCATGCGCTCCACCACGTTCTGGAGCGTCATCGTGGCGTGGGGGCAGCAGCCGCAGGCGCCGGTCAACCGCACCGTAACAACGCCCTTTTTCTCGTCCACGCTCACCAGCTCCACGGAGCCGCCGTCGGCCGCCAGCATGGGCTTTATCTTATTGATGACCTTCTCAACTTTGTCTTTCATAAATGGATACCTCTTGTTTAAATTATACCATGCCGGGGCCGCCGGGCCCAGCCGGGATAGGCCCAATGACAGGACCTTGTTAGGCCCCGGGCCCCTCGCGGCGGGCCCTTCCGCGCGTTAAAATATGAACACGGATCGGGTAAACTAATGAAAAAATTACTTTTAACCATAATAGCGGCGGCCAGCCTCGGCCAGGCCGCCGCCGCGCGGGAAAACACGGCCCTCGGCCGGCTGCTCGCGGACGGCGGCGAAGAAATCACCATACCTATGGCCCCGCTGCCCGACCGCGGCGGCGCGATAGACTATACCCTGAAATGGGACCCGGAAGCGCCGCTTTTATATAACCAGAATCCCGCCGAACTGCTGTCCGATAAGGACGGCGTAGTTATAATGAAGAACGTGCGCTGGGGCCCTACCCCCGCCGACCATAAAAGCTATGTCTGGGAAACCCTGACCATAAAACCGGCCCTGCTCGAAAAAGCCGTCTACGCCTACAAAACTTTCGGCACCGGCCACACCCTGCTGATCTTCACCTTCAAAGAGGGCGGCGCGGTGAATTCGCGCGGTGAAAGCGTGAACGCGCTCACTTTCGGCGCCGAGGGCTGGAGCCGCGAGCCCAAGGGCTACAATATCACCCACGCTATAGCCGGCAAGTATCCCCTTATCTGGCTGGCCACCACTTTCGAAAGCTACTCCGACTACGTGGTGAACTACAGGAAAACGGAGATCTTCTTCAAGAACATCAATATCGGCCCGGAGCAGGCTTCGCGCCTCCTGGCGCTGACGCTGGCGCGGGTGGACGAGACCAACCGCAATAAAGAGACCTACAACCTGTTCTCCAACAGCTGCACCAATAACCCGGTGAACCTGCTGAACCAGGTCCTGCCGAAAGAGCGGCGCATCTCGCTCGAAGTCGCCGGCCTGGCGAACCCCAACGCCGCCATCCCGAAATACGCCGTGAAGAAATTCACGGAGAAGGGCGCGCTGCGCGCCGAGACCTTCAAAATAGACCAGGGCAACTACTCCGCTTTCGACATAACTAAGATATAATTTAGGGATGCTCAAGGAAGCGAAGAATGTCCGCCAGATAGAGGGCGAGCCTCGCCGGCGCTGGTTCGCCGACCAGTACTTCGACCTGATAGTCTGGTTCGACAAGGACGATTCTATCTGGGGCTTCCAGCTCTGCTATGACCGCGAGTACAAGCCGCGCGCGCTCACCTGGACCAAAAAAGACGGCTATAAGCATACCGGCATCGACGACGGGGAAGGGGAAGGGGGGATGTACAAGGGATCCCCCGTGCTGGTGGCGGACGGGCTGTTCGACCGCGGCGCGATAGGGAAGAAACTGGCCGCCGCCGCCGCCGGGCTGCCGCCGCGGATAAGCGGCTTCGTTATGGAAAAAGTCTCGGCTTTCAAACTCTGATGTCCAGGAACTTCAAACCCGCTATGGGCTCCGGGGACCTCGGCCTCACCGACCTGCTCGGCGGCAGGCGCGTGCCCAAGACCCACCGCCGCGTGAAGCTGAACGCCCTGCTCGACGAGCTTTCGGCGCTGCTGGGCCTGCTTAAGACCGGCATAAGGGACAGGGCGGAGAAGGGTGAACTAACCGCGGCCCAGGCCGCGCTGGTCCGCGTCTCCGGGCTGATAGCCGGCATGAAGGGGAACCTGAAGACCGAGACTGAGGCGCTGGAAGCCCTGATAGACGCGCGCGCCGAAACCCTGAAGCCGCTTAAAAAATTCATTCTGCCCGGCGCCAATGAAACGGAAGCCCTGGCCCACCTGGCCAGGGCCAAGACCCGTATCTGCGAGATCCTCGCCTGGGAACTGAAAGCCAAAGCCCCCGCCGTCTACCTCAACCGCCTCTCCGACTACCTCTTCCTGCTGGCCCTGAAAAGCGCCCGCAAAATGGGGAGTTAGGGGGACGCTGATTCCTAAATGCCTAATTTTTATGAAGTATCAGGGGACGCTGAGTATCAGGGGACGCTGCACGGTATCTCGATTGTTTTAAGTTATCGAGATATCGTGCAGCGTCCCCTGTCCCGGGGGTAAAGGCTCTGGATTTTAATTTTTTTCCTGTTAAAGCGGGTTTATCCGCCGGCCGGGGCCGGTCAGTTTCAGCGTGCCGCCCTTGAACATTACGCCGTCCCGGAAACGCGGCATATATGACTTGACCTGGGCTATCCAGGTCTGCCAGTCATGGGGCCATTCCGCGCCCCAGCGGTCGTACCAGCAGGTGATGCCCTTCTCGCGGATGATCTCCGAGAGGGCCTCGGCCTGGGCGTTGAAAGTTTCCCAGGCCCCGAGGCCGTGGGCTATCACGATATAGCCTTCCCGGAGCCTGGCCAGCGCGGCCGGGTCGTTCAGGCCCGGCGCGTAGCTGAGCGGTTCGCTGAAATAGATCCCGGTGTCGAAGTAGCCGCCTATCTGGTCCTGCATATGGTAAACGCCGCTCAGGCACAAGGCGGAGTCGAAGCAGTCCGGGTGCTTCAGGAAGAAGTTGGCGGAGTGGAAAGCCCCGAAGCTGTTGCCCGTGGCCAGGAACTTCTCGTTGACGTTGTAGACGCCGCGGATATACGGTATCACCTCGCCGGTTATGCAGGCCTCGTACTGGCCGTGCCGGATGCCTATCCATTCGTCCCTGACCGGCTTGTACCAGGACTCGCTGTCGCGCCCGTCCACGGCGAAGACCATGATGTCGCCGCGCTCTATGAACTCAGAAAGCGCGCCTATCATCCCGTGGTCCTCGTAGTCCCAGAACCGCCCGCAGGAGGTCGGGAAGACCATGACCGGCTTGCCTGCATGCCCGTAAGCCTTGAACTCGAAATCCTCGCCGAGCCGTCCGCTGAAGAACTTGTGGTAGTTGATCTGCATGATGCCGTTCCTTAGACCGCCGGGAATTTGCCAGCACTAATCTTAGTAAATTTTAGCTAGAATTAAGAGAGCGCTATGAACTTCGTTTTTCTCTCTCCGCATTTCCCGCATAACTATTATATTTTCTGCCGGCGCCTCAAAGAGGCCGGCTTCACCGTGCTGGCCATCGGCGAGCCCGAATTCGGGGAACTGGTCCCGGAGCTGCGGGAAGACCTGGCCTGGTATTACAAGGTCGACGACCTTCATAATTACGAGGAGCTGAAAGCCGCCTGCTCTTTCTTCACGGAGCGCTTCGGGAAAATAGACCGCCTCGACTCCCTCAACGAATACTGGCTGGAGACCGAGGCGCGGCTGCGCACCGACTTCGGCGTTTTCGGCGTTCAGAACGACACCATAGCCGACATCCGCCACAAGTCCCGGATGAAAAAGATCTTCGCCGCCGCCGGGATACCTCACGCCCGCGGCCGCGTGGTCCACACCCCCGCCGAGGTCCTGGCCCTGGCGAAGGAGACCCGCTTTCCAGTCATCGTGAAGCCGGATGACGGCATGGGCGCCGCCTTCACCTACAAGCTGAAGAACGCCGCCGAGGTGGACGAATTTTTCGCCGGCAAGCCGGACCGGGAATTCATAGCCGAGGAATTCATCTCCGGGGACATCGTCACCTTCGACGGCGTCGCCGACGGGGACGGGAAGATAGTTTTCTGCACCTCCCACGTCTACGGCGAAGGCGTGATGGAGACCGTGCTGGCCGATTCCCACATCTACTATTATTCGACCCGCGAAATACCCGCCGACCTGGAAAAGGCCGGCCGGAAGCTGGTGGAGGCCTTTAAGGTGCGGGAGCGTTTCTTCCACTTCGAATTCTTCCGCAGGAAGGACGGGACGCTCTGCGCCCTGGAGGTGAATATCCGTCCCCCCGGCGGCTTTACCGTGGACATGTTCGACTATTCCTGCGACCTGGACATCTACGCGCTCTGGGCGCGGGTCATGGCCGGACGATCCGTTTCCCTCGACTATTCAAGGAAATATTTCTGCTGCTATATCGGGCGGAAACACCGGCTCCCCTACAAGCACTCCGAAGAGGAAATACTCGAAAAACTGGGCTCTATAGTGGTGCAGCACCAGGAGCTGCCGCCGGTGCTGGCCCGCGCGATGGGCGACTGCGGCTATATCGTCAGGGCCGAAAAACTGCCGGCGATCATGGAAGCGGTGAAGTTCATCCAGGAATAAAAAAGCCCTGGACCGCCGGTGGCGAAAAGAAAGAGCGCCGGCCTTCGGGACCGGCGCTCTTCTTTTGCCCCAGGCGGCGGGCTAAGGTCTTCCGCCGTACGGGGAGGCTGTCAGGCGCGCGGTCCTGAAGCGCCTGAAATGGGAGAAGGTCTCCTTCAGGTTGCCGGACTTCAGCCCGGCGGCGAGGATGAAGAACACGCCGGCGGCGAACATGGCCTTCGAATAGGCCAGCAGGCCGGGCTGTTTGAAAGCGTCGGAGCTCATCCACAGGACGTTCATCCAGATCCAGCAGTTGATGGCGATGTTGATCATGAAGACCGCCGGCCGCTTCTCTATATAGAGCAGGCAGAAGCCGGTCAGCACGGTAGGGAGGATGAAAAAGAGCCCGGCTTGAGCCAGGCCCAGCATCCAGAAAGCGTCCATGAAGAACCAGGCTACGGAGTTCACGGTATCCAGCGCGTCTTTGGAAACACCGAAGGGACGTTCGTTCTCGTTATTTTTCATTTCTTCTTCGTTTTGTCTTTAAACCTCGCTCGTCAATGCGCCGCTTTTCCAGGCGATACACAAGTGTAATACAAAAAAACGGGAAAGGCCCGTGTCATTGTGCTTATGCCGTCTTTGTAAATAGTCCTACCGGGAGGTAGGCCCTTCGCTAGCGCAGCGCGGAGATGGTTTCCAGGATCTCGATCCTCCGCTCCTGGTCCCTGGTCAGCACCAGGTAGGCGTAGTCGCCCATCACCTTGCTGTCCATCGGCATGTGCAGCACTATCTCGCCGCCGTAGCGGGCCAGCAGCTCGTCGTGGGAAAGCAGGTAGGGCCGGCCGGAGACCCGGGCCGCGTAGGCGCAGACCAGGTCGTTCGGCGGCTCCACGTTCAGCTTCTCGCCTGCGCACATCCGCGCGTACAGGTCCCAGCAGTCTATCCCTTTCGAATGGTTTATCATGTCCACGGTCAGCACGCCGGGCGGGCGGGCGTTTATCTCCAGCCCGTAGCAGACCCCGTTCACCCTGAAGAACTCTATGTGGAAGAAATTCTTTTTCAGCCCGAACGCCTTCAGCGCCGCCAGGCCGGCCGCTTTCAGATCGGCCGGGAGCTCGTCCCGGCGCAGGTTATGGTAACTGAGCGGGTTCCCTTCCACCACTTCCAGGATGCCGTCGTTATAATGGTGGCTGGTAAAGAAGACCGGCTCGCCGCCGGCGTCGGTGAACCCGTCGAAGGAATACAGCTCCCTTCCCGGGCCGCCGATGAACTTCTCGATGTAATAAGGAAAGGCCGGATCGCGGCCGTAAAAAAAGCGCTCGGCCTCTCCGACGTTCCTGATGCGGCAGGTGTCGGAGGCCCCGACCCCGCGGTCCGGCTTGGCTATGATGTCCCGCCCGGAGCGTTCGAAAAAAAACATCAGGGCGCCGAGCGTGGTGACCAGTTCCCCTTCCACCACGGCCACTCCGGCCTTGCGGAAGCGCTCCTTCATCACGGATTTCCTGACCAGGCGCGGCAGGTCCTCCGGCCTGAGGCCGGGGATGTCCAGGTCCTTGCGCAGCGCCGCGTCCAGCGGCAGCCACCATTCGTTGAAGGATTCCAGGCAGGCGGGCCGGCCGTATTTATCGGCCAGGTAGCGCACCGCGGAGAGCACGGAAGAATACTTTTCCCGGTCTATCTCCTCGTTGCCGGCATAGCAGGCCAGATCGGCCCGGCAGTATTCGGCCAGGTCGGACCTGAGGGCCTCGTCGAGGCAGCCCCAGTCGGCGTCCCCGACGCCCAGCACGTTGAAACCCCGCGCCTTCAGCCTGTTGGCGAAAAAGCGCAGGCGCGGCGGATACTGCGGCGAGAGCATGACGAAGTTGTTCATAAGAGCTGTCGCGCCCGGCCCGCGCGCTAAGGGCGCAGGCCGAGGCAGAGGTCTTTTGCCGAATTATCCTTCCTGTCCCCGGCGGCGCCGGCGCTGCAGAGGTCGAAGCCGCCGCCGGCGGGCTCGTAGATAAAGTTCCCGCCGGAGAAAACGTCGGGGAGGAGCCCGGCCTTCAGCTCGGAAAGCCTGGCCGGGTATTTCCCGTGCTCGCGGCGGTAGCGCAGCAGTTCCGAGCAGACCAGCGTCATCCTCGCCCGCGCCTGCACCTCGAATTCCCGCGCCTGCAGCCTGGAAAAGGAAGGCAGGGAGACCTTGGTCAGGAGATAGGGCCAGGTAGGCAGGGAATTGACCCTGGTTTCGGCCCGCCGGTTCCGCTCCGAGACCTGCGCCCAGGGGCCGGGCTCCGCTATGTTCGAGAAGTAGTCCGCCGCCGCGATGGAGTTCAGGTCGAGTATGCCGAGGCCGCGGACGAGGGAGAAGAGCAGGTATTCCAGCCAGGCGCCGAGCCGGCCGGGCTCGCCGGAGCCGGACATCGCCAGGGCCGACAGCCCGCCGAGCTCCCTGAACCTGCGGACATCCAGCTTGTGTATGAACTCATAGAGGTCGAACTGGTAAGCCAGCTCCGTCCTGAGCCCTTCCGCAGACAAATTGCCGCCGCCCGCCTCGCGGAGGCGCGGGAGGAGGTCCTTGGGAAGGACGGCCCCCGGCCGGTTGAGCAGGATGCCGGCGGCCGCGTCCACGCCCTGGCTCCGGATGGCCAGCGCGACCATTTTCTCCAGGAGCGTTTTTTCGTCGGCGAGGATATCCGAGAGCGCGAACTGGAGGCGCACCAGCTCCCAGGCCCGTTCCGTCTTCCCTTCCCGCGCCAGCGAGATAGCGCAGAGCCTGGCGACCCTGGCTATCATGGAAATATGTCCCAGCCTGGGCGAGGGCGCCTTGAGGGGGTCCAGCGCGGCCTGCCTGTAATCCACCTTCATATACCTTGTGAACTTCTGCCTGAGCAGCGGGGCCAGCTTCTTTTCCAGGTAAGGCGTATAATGCGCGGCGTATTCGGCCTCTTTTTTAGCGGTCTCGGCCGTCCACTTCGCGGCGCCGGCGTCGGGATGGCCGGCTTTCTCGTAAAAAGCGGGGTCAAAGTCGTTCTCGACGACCTTGGTAAGCCTCGGGAAAGCGTACACGCTTTCCGGGAGGTCCTCCTGGAAGTCCGCCAGGCTCACCGGGTACCGGCTGAAATCCAGTTCGCGCTTCACGTCTTCGGCCCGCGCATGCCAGACCCCGTGGACTACCCAGAGCAGGCAGCCGCAGACCAGGCCGAGCAGGGCCAAAGCGCCGAGCACGAACCCATGGCCCCTGTCGCTCAGCCGGCGGTTGAAAAGAACGGTCAGCAGGATGGAAACCAGGAGAGAGAAGAAGATATTGAGCAGGCTGCCCACCGGCGGGAGAAAAGTTCCCAGCGCGAGGACCATCAGCAGGACCAGGAAGAAAGCGGGCAGCGAAGCGATGAAACCCAGCGCGGCGGGGAGGACGCGCCCGCCCGCCCGGGCCGCGGTCTTTCTTTCGGAAGCGTTCATATTCTACCCCCTGTACCGAATAATAGCGGCCGCCTACATCCTCTCCGGCGCGGACACGCCGAGCAGGTCCAGCCCCCTGGCTATCACGGCCTGCACGTGCTTCAGCAGGAAAAGCCTGTAAGCCGAGAGCTCTTTGTTCTCCGGGTCCAGCACTTTGCACTTGTCGTAAAAAGAGTGGAAGCTCGCCGCCAGCTCGGACAGGTAGGTGGTCAGGTGGTGGGGGGAGAAATCCCGCGCGCAGTCGGCCAGGGTCTTCTCCAGCCACAGCAGCTTCAGCATCAGCGCCCGCTCCTCGGGCCGGATGACGACCTTCGCCTCGTCGTAGCCCGCCGCCGGGTCCACGCCCTTCCCGGCCGCGTTCGCGAAGATGGACGCTATCCGGGCGTGCACGTACTGCACATAGAACACCGGGTTGTCGTTCGACCTCTTCTTGGCCAGCTCCACGTCGAAGGTGAGATGGGTCTGCGGGCCGCGCGCCGCGAAGAAGAACCGGCAGGCGTCGGCGCCCACGTCGCCCACCAGCTCCTTCAGGGCGACGAAGTCCCCGGCGCGCTTTGACATCTTTATCAGCTCTTCGCCGCGCAGCAGCGCCACCTGCTGGTGTATGACCACCTTGAATTTACTTTTTTCGCGGCCCAGCGCCGCGACGGCGGCCTCCATCCTGGGCACATGCCCGTGGTGGTCCGCGCCCCAGATATCTATGACCGTGGTGAAGCCCCTGTCGAACTTGTCCAGGTGGTAGGCTATGTCGTTGAGGAAATAGGTGTTGCGGCCGTCGGACTTTACCAGCACCCGGTCCTTATCGTCGGACTCCATCACCGTGGAGGTGCCCAGCCACACGGCGCCCTCTTTTTCGTAGGTCATGCCGCGCGCCTTGAGGGCCGCCAGGGTTTTCTCGGGAGCGCCGGCCTCGTGCAGTTCGGACTCCAGGAACCAGCGGTCGAACTTCACGCCGAAGGCCTTCATGTCCGCGCGGTGCAGCTTCAGCATTTCCGTCACGGCGTAGCCGGAGAATTGCGCGTCGGTCCAGCCGGCGGCTTCTTTCGGCAGCGCGGCGGCCATCTCCATGAGGTAGGCGCCCTGGTAGCCGTTCTCCGGCGGCTCCTGGCCGTTGAGCCTGGCCTTGAGGGACCGGCCCAGCAGTTCCACCTGCTTGCCCACATTGTTCACGTAGAATTCAGTGGAGACCTCGGCGCCCAGCGCCCTGTAGATCCGGGCCATGCTGTCGCCCAGCGTGGCTCCGCGTCCGCTGGCCAGGTGCATCGGCCCCGTCGGGTTGGCCGAGACGAACTCCAGGTTTATTTTTTCGCCCTTGAATTCCGGGCGCGCGAAACAGCCCGGTTTTTCCAGGTCCCGCAGGGCTTCGAAAAGGAAAGAGTCCCCGAGCTTCAGGTTCACGAAGCCCGGCGGCACGGACCGGGCGTCGAAGTCGGCGGCGAAGACGTTCTTCAGCTCTTCGGCTATCTTGAGGGGCGGCTTTCCGAGCAGCCTGGCGCCGGCTATGGGCCAGGCTATGGAGACGTCCGCGCTGATATGCGGCGGCGGCGCGGCCAGGTGGAAGGCGCCCATGGCCCCCTCTTCCAGGCCAAAGGCCGCCGCCGCGCGGCTTTTCAGGCCGGCTTCAAGGGTGGAAAGTTTCATTGCTATGCAGGTGCCGTATCAAGAGCTATGCTCCTTAGACGGCCATTTTTTTCTGGAGGTTTTCCCGCCGCTTTTTTTCGCGGGGGCTTTTTTCGCCGCTTTCTTAGCCGGGACCTTTTTGGCCGCCCGTTTAGGGGCGGCTTTCTTCGCGGGCCTCTTCGCCGCAGCTTTTTTAACGGCGGGCTTTTTCGCGGCCTTCTTCTTCGCGGGGGCCTTTTTCGCCGGCGCCGGTTTCGCCGCGGGGGCGGCCGGCGGAGCGGGCTTCCAGTCCACGGGCCTGGCGCCTTCGTAGACCTTGCTTATGGCGTAGAACTCGGCGGCCTTGGCGTCGTAGATATGGACCAGCACCCCGCCGTAGTCCAGCACTTTCCAGTTCTTGGAGCGCGTCCCGTCCCGGTGCAGGCAGTAGACGCCGTCGCGCTTGAGCTTCACCTGCACTTCCTCCTCCACGGCTTCGAGCTGCGGCGCGGATCCCACTTCCAGCAGCACGGCGTAGTCGGCCAGCGGCGACTTCCCTGCCAGGTCGAGTACGGCCACCGGGTTGGCCTTCTTCGAGTCCCCCGCCAGGGCCGCGGCCACCGCGATCTTCTTAAAGCTGTTCTTTGGGATCATATGGTGTTCTTTCTGTTCTTCAGCTTTTCCAGCATGGCTGCCTCCGCCTGGTGCTCGATATTCACCATGGCGGACCCGGCGATGGAGGATATTGTATTAAATATGGTGGCGAGGTTATTCCTCTCCACCGCCGAGGGCTTCTCCGAGCGCTCGAAGACGGCGCAGGCCAGCGGCCGCCCCTCCGCGGCGCAGACCATGGTGTAGGTACTTTCGCCGGCCCAGCCGTCGGCCGGCTTGACCGGCAGCGCGGGCGGCGCGCCGGCGCGGGGGAAGGAGTCGCGCGAATAGATCTCCTCGTACTCCTCGTTGTACTTGTTGTAGGCGTACGCCTTGACGTTCCAGGAGCCCTCCAGGTAGATCCGCATCTCGTCCATCACGGCGGTGAAGAATTCGGCCGCGGACTTGTGCTGCTGCAGCAGCAGGCGGCTCAGGTCGAACAGCATGGTGAGCTCGCTGGAGGTGTGCTGGAGGCGGCGGAACACGGTGCGCATGATCTCGCTGAACACGCTTATGCCGGTCTCCGGGTGCTCCTTGATGAAGGAGAAGAACTGCCCGCGGTCCACCTCGTAGAGCGAGGCGTCCCTGGCGGCGCGGGCCTGCGCGAAGCGCGCCGCGCCCTCTATCACGGCCATCTCGCCGAAGAAGTCCCCGCCGGCCAGGATGGCCAGGGTCTTGAACTCCCGGCCCTCGCTGTCCATGGCCTTCTCTATGACCACTTCGCCGGACACGATGATGTAGAGCGTGTCGCCGGTGGTCTTTTCCCTGAAGATCACGTCCCCGGCGGAGTAGGCCGACTGCTTGAAGTAGCCGGAGAATTCCTCCAGCATGGCCTCGGAGAAATTACGGAAGAGCGGGATCTCGCTGAGTTTTTTCATGTCGGACATTTTATTGTCTCCTTATGCGGCGCCCGAGACGAGCTTCCTGAACATGTCCTGGTCGTGGGCCTTGGCCAGCGCCACTTCCATGGCGATAATGTTCTGCTTCACCAGCATCACCAGCGCCCTGTCCATGGGGACCATGCCGTACTTGGCCCCGGTCTCTATGGCGCTGTAGATCATATGCGTCTTGCCCTCGCGGATCAGGTTCTGTATGGCCGGCGTCATCACCATGATCTCGCGGGCGGCCACGCGGCCCTTGCCGTCCTTGCGGGGCAGCAGGATCTGCGAGACCACGCCCTGCAGCGAGGCCGCCAGCTGCACGCGCACCTGCGTCTGCTGGTGCGGCGGGAACACGTCGATGATGCGGTCCACGGTGGACGGCGCGTCCTGCGTATGCAGCGTGGCGAAGGTCAGGTGGCCCGTCTCGGCCGCGGTGATGGTCAGCTGTATCGTCTCCAGGTCGCGCATTTCGCCCACCAGGATCACGTTCGGGTCTTCGCGCAGGGCGGCGCGCAGGGCGCTGTTGAAGGAGCGGGTATGCTGGCCTATCTCGCGCTGGCGCACCACGCAGGCCTGCGGCTCGTAGGTGAACTCGATAGGGTCCTCAACGGTGAGGATATGCCCCTTGCGCTTCTGGTTGATCTGGTTGATCAGGGCGGCCAGCGTGGTGGACTTGCCGGAGCCCGTCGGGCCCGTCACCAGCACCAGCCCCTTGGGGATGGTGGAGAAGGTGACTACCGCCGGCGGCAGGCCGAGCTCCTCCGGGGTGGGGATCTTGGAGGGGATCACGCGCATCACGGCTTCCACCCCGTTGCGGGCCACCAGCACGTTCAGGCGGAAGCGGGAGACGCCGGTGATGGCGAAGGAGCAGTCCAGCTCCCAGTCCTTTTCGAACTTGGCCCGCTGCTCGTCGTAAAGCGTGGAGTAGATCAGGGTCTTGGTCTGCTCGGCCGTCAGCGGCTGCATCGTGTCCGCCACCGGGACCATCTCGCCGTTGCGGCGCATCATGGGCGGCTTGTTGACGCAGATGTGGATGTCGCTCGACCCCGCCTGCACCGCCGTCTTCAGTATAGTAACCATGTCCATATTCGCCTCCTGCAAGTTGTAAGGATTAAGTGGTAAGGATTAAGTGACAATTAGTTGACAGATCTTAATCCTTAATCCTTAATCCTTAATCCTTAATCCTTAATCCTTAATCCTTAATCCTGTAATCCTGCCCGAGTATCACCGCCGCGCCGGCCACGCTCTTGCGCGACGACACGCGTATCTCCAGCCCCTCCAGCCCCATGGACTCGCGCAGCCTGCGCGCGGGCGCGGTGTCGCCCGAAAAACTCAGCACGCAGGTGCGCGGCTCCAGCGTGGGGTAAGAGGCCTCGGTTATCACGTCGAAACCCAGCGCCCTCAGGCGTTTGGCGGCCTGCGCGGCCAGGCCCCGCCTGCCGGAGGCGTTGAAGACCTCCACCAGCGGCGCCGGCCCTTCCTCCGGCGCGGCCTCGGCGGCCTGCGCCCTGGCCGAGATCTCGGTAAGGATGAAATTCGAGGAGTTCAGCTTCGAGAACTCGCCGAAAAGGGAGAAGAGATCGAAGCCGCTCAGGTTCGTGGCCCCGGCCGCCCTCAGGCCGTAAACCCAGGAAACCGCGCGGGCCAGGCGCCTGGGCTCGGCCCGCCAGTTATCAAGCGTCTCCTGCAGCGCGCCGAGGTCCGGCGCCGAGGAGAGCGAGATATAGAAAACTTTTTCTCCGGAAGCCGCGACCCCGGCGGCGTTCCGCAGGTCCGCGGCCCGCCGCCAGCCGGCAGCCCCGGACTTCGCCCTGGCGTGGGATAAAGTGAAAGCGCTCACCGTGCTGGAGAAAGGGTGGTAGACCAGGAGCGCGGAGGAGCGCTCGCCCAGCAGCGCCAGGCTCACGTCCCTGCCGGCGACCAGCTCCCGCGACGCCGGGGAGAAATACTGCCAGGCGGCGGCGGTCAGCGCCAGGACCAGCCCGGCGGCCAGCATCAGCCTTTCTTTTTTTCCCGAAGACTGTTCCATAGTGCGACGCTCAGCGGGTGCACCCAGCCCCCGCCGGAAAACGCATAGACAAGTTTAACATAATTAGCCGTAGAAAATGCCCGTAACGCCACTTATAACGCCATCATACCACTCAGCGAGAACGTGCCTTTTTGCGACACTGGGGATACTCTTATGGATGTAGTCAAAAATCAATGAGGGAGATCGGGGTCTGCCGGAATTTCTCGGCAGACCCTTGAAAACCCGTCAGTCGTTTACTTAATGTATTTATCACCAAGGGTGGCGCCTATCCATGGCAGAAACGCGATAAGGAATGTGTTTATCAATTCCGGGAATACCCTGCCGCCATGATAGATCAACAGAAGAGATACCAGCGCGCCGGATATTCCGCCTATTTTCATGCCCGCTTTTTCCTTGAAGTTCATTGTATATCCTAAATAGCCCCGGGGTTTCCAAATCCTGGAATAGCTTCACTATCCCACTCGACACAATAAGGGACAGGAACGCATTCCGAGACGATCCTGTTCACAAGAGCACAAGTTGCCCCCGCTGGACCGCAACTACCGCCAGCAGCGGTAAAGCACCAGACAGTGCCGGCGAGACAAGCCGTTTGCCAGATTTCTTTATCCCGGCAAACCACCTTCGATTCCCATTTTACACAATTACCGATAGACTTGTTTTTAGCGGCGAGCCGATCAAAGCTCCTATCAAGCATAAAAGCATTTAGCCTTTTCGGAAAAATATATTTCTCCGGAGTAATAAATCCGACCTTTTCTTCTGTCGTACCGTAGAGGAGTAGTTTTTTTAAATCCCCGGTAAGTGCCTCGTTCGATTTATTCCTCTCACACTGTCTAATGGTGGCTTGTATTGCATGATCGGCCTGTGAATCGTCAGTATTGCCGGTCTCCACAGAAAAAGTTCTGGCAGCGATGCCATTCCGATCGACTTCCTGCACCTTTACTGCTTCCATAAACTTCTCTGTGCTGAAGGACCCCTTATCGAAGTCCATGTCAACAACTTCCGCCTTGGCGGCCGAGGCCGCCGCCAGCACCGCGAACACCGCTATCAGCATGTTATTCTTTTTCATAATTTCCTTTTTCTACCCTTTTAGATTTTGTGCTGCTATGCCCACTACGGAGCATTTTTTATGCCAATTTGATACAGGGGGATTTTGGGGTGTTTTGCGGTCAAAACCTGGGTTTTGACCGGGATTTGGCGGATTCTATGGGAAGAATATTTTCATTTGAAAATAATTATTTTCAAATGAAAAG
>JACQPH010000042.1 GCA_016207645.1 Elusimicrobiota bacterium | reverse complement strand
GGCCCAGCTATTGCGCGGTACCCGCCTGGTGGCTTCCGCGAGCCCGGACCCGGCCGGACGTTTCGTCATCCGCTATCTGCTCCCCGGTCCCTATACCCTGCGGGTACGGGACGGCGGCGTCTGGAAGAGCTTCGACCTGAAGCTGGCCTCCGGCCAGAACCTGGAGATAAAACCGCTGGGAGAGCTGCTCAGGAAGGGCGCGGTCTACGCCTATCCCAACCCGGCGGCGGCCTATGTCAGATTCCACCTGGAGACCGAGATCTCGCCGGCGAGCAAGCGGCTTTCCATTTTCTCCGTAGACGGTACGCTGGTGAGAGCGGCGGAGGACGGGGATCCGGGCTGGACCTCGCCCGCGGCCGGGACTTACGAATACCGCTGGGATTTCTCCGGCGGCGGGCCGGCCAGCGGGGTGTATTTCTACAGCGTGAAGCTCAGGCACGGGCTGAGCGGCGAAACCAGCGTAACTACGAGGAAGTTCGCGGTGATAAGATAGGAGGGGACGCTGTTTACTAATTGACTATTTCAACGCTTCCGTATGGATAGTCATATAATCAAGAACGTCCCCCCCACGAGGAAGTTCGCGGTGATAAGATGAGTGCAGGCAGTTTCCTTCCCCCCTTGCGGGGAAGGTTAGGATGGGGGGAGTAAGGTGAAGGACATGGATTAAGGCGAGGACAAGCATGAAACATATTTACGCGGTTTTAATATTCGGGCTGGCGTCGCTCCCGGGCGCGGCCGGCGCGCAGAACCTCAGCGGGCACGCCGTGTCCGTGCACGACTCCGCCGGCACGGAGCGCCAGACCTTTTCCAACGCCGAGACCATAACCCTGCGCCAGAAGGTGACCAATTCCGTCACCAGTCCGAATCCCATAACTTTCACTTTCGAAATTAAGAGCACGGCGGGCGCGCGGGCCTTCTACCATTCCGGCAATTCCGCCCCCGGCACGGCGGGCACGGCGCAGACCCAGCTGGCCGGCCTCTCCATAAATTCTTTTTACACCGCGCCGGGGAACTACACGTTCACCGGCACGGCCGCGCTGGACGGCGAGACCGTTACGAAATCCGCGTCCTTCCTGATCTCCAGCCCCAATATCACGCTGCTCTACCCGCCTTACGGCGCGCGCGGCCTGGCCGACAAGCCGCTGACCTTCCGCTGGACGGCCAGCGGGGCCAGCCGCTACCGCGTTATGGTGGCGGACAACGCCGGCCTTTATAACGCGCTGCACACGGCCATCAATTCGGGGGAGAGCTTCTATTCCTACCCCGACAGCCCGTCGCAGCCCAGGGAGCAGCTGGTGCCGGAGCAGGTCTATTACTGGAAAGTCGAGGGCCTGGACGCCAGCAATAACAAGATCTCCGAGAGCAGCGCCTACAATTTCTCCCTGAAGGCCCAGGCCTCGGCCCAGACCCGGAATATCGCGATCTCGGCCCTGGACCTGACCTCCCCCGCTCTGGATTTCGAGAAGCCCATGAATTTCAGGGCCGTGCTCTATAACAGCGGCTCCGCCACGGAGTCGAACATCTCGGTGAAGCTGTCGCTGGGCGGCATCGCCTCGCAGGATTCCCCGAAGCAGGTCATGACCATAGCGTCCGGAGAGAAGGTCAACCTCGCCTTCACCGCTTTCATGCCCCCCGGGCAGGAAGAGGGTCTGGCCGTGGCCTGCGCCGACCTTTTCGACGACAATATGCCGGACAACTGCAAGACCAGGCTTATAGCCAAGGACGCGGGCGCGGCCGGTCCCGCCAAGCCCGGCAGGAAGCTCAGCTACGAGGAGATGTTCCAGGCCATACTCAAGCGCCTGGGCCCGGAGGCCGCCAAGGCCCTGGAGGGCTACACCTTCGAAAGCCTCACCTGCGGCAACTGCACCCAGGACGAGCTGGCCCTGGTCATAGCGGCGCTTATAAGCGGGGAAGCGCAGCTTGTGGGCGCTTCCGTCACCGACGAAGGGGGAGCCTTGCCCGGCGCGGCGCAGACGGCGGCCGCCGAGGACGCCGGCGCCGACGCGGACGCGGAGCCGCCGGCCGCTGACGAAACCTCGCTGGAGGTGACAAGGCATGAAACGCCCGGCGAATGGACCGGCTACACGGAGCCGCAGGGCAAAGAGGCCTCGGTCTTCGTGCTGAGGGACGCCAGGGAATGGAAGAAGGCCTGGAAGAACCTCTCCTCCGAGGAGGCGCCCGAACTCGACTTCGGCACTACCATGGTGATCGGCGTCGTTTCAGGCTCCGGCGACAGGGCCGAGACCGTGCGCCTGCTCGGCAAGCGCAAGACCGACGACGGCCTGGCCTTCGACTACTACCAGATAGAGGCCCCCGCCGGGGCGGCGCAGCCCATGGCGGCCTATATTTTCCGCGTGTACGAGCGGTCGGACGAGAAGATCTCGTTCAAAAGGCTGGACGTGAAGAAGTAAGAACTAAGGATTAAGGATTAGGGTAGATCCCTTCCCCCCTTGTGGGGGAAGGTTAGGATGGGGGGGAACGGTGAAGGGCGAAGATTCGGCGATTTGGAAAATCTGCGGCAGCTAAAAATGGAGGAAGTATTATGAAACTCGGGAAACTGTTACTGGCGGGGGCGGTATTGCTGGCGGCTCTGGCGGCCGCCGTGCCGGCGGCTTTCAGCGCGCCTAAAGTGGCGGCGGTGGTCGTCTTCGCCGCGGGGGACGTGCAGGTGAAGCGCGTCGGGGAATCCGCCTACGCGGAGCTGAAGGTCAACGACCTGCTCTACTCGGGGGACAATCTGAAGACCGGCGCCTCCAGCAAGGCCAGCCTGGTGACCAAGGGCGGGGCCGAGGTGCGGCTCAACGAGAACTCCAGCTTCGAGATCTCGCCGCAGGGGAAGCTCCGCGAGCTTATCAGCCTGTCGGTGGGCAATCTCTGGACCCGGATGCTGCACAAGATGGCCAAGATAAACGTGCGCACCCCCTCCGCCGTCTGCGCCGTGCGCGGCACCGAGGCCGACATCGAGCAGCGCAGCCTGCTGACGGTGAAGGTCTACGAGGGCCACGTGGACGTGCAGAACTCCATGGGCAAGCAGTCGCTGCGGGCGGGCCAGATGACCACCGTGTCGGGCGCGAACGCCGCCCCCGAGGCCGCCAGGAAGATGTCCGGGCAGGACGTCGGCAAATGGCACGAGGAAGTGAAGGTGAGCGACTACGACAAGTTCGTGAACCTGCTCAAAGAGAGCGCTTCCTCCGGCAAGAGCCTGAAGACCTCGGTGAAAATGCCGGACGGCTCGGTGAAACAGATAGAAGGCGGCTTGAAGAAGAAGTGAGGAAGTCGGCGAGTTGATAAGTTGACGGCAACTGCTCATCCCCTCCCTTCCCTCCCCCCTCGCGGGGGAGGGTTAGGGTGGGGGGGGCACTCTGGAGGCGGTATGCGAGTTCTACTATTAGTGCTCGTTTTATTCACGCAGGCCCCGCGGCTTGACGCCGCGCAGAGCTCCGCGGCCCAGTTCCTGAACCTGGGCTTCGGAGCCAGGGCGCTGGGCATGGGCGAGGCCTATACCGCCGTGGCGGACGACATCTCAAGCATCTATTACAATCCCGCCGGGCTGGCCTCCGGCTCGGAAGGCAGGGAGCTTTCTTTCTCCCACGCTTTCCATTTACAGGACACGGCCGTTTCGCAGGCCGGCTTCATGCGCCGGCCTTACGCCGCCGCGATAACCTATTTCTCCGCCGGGGAACTGGAGGGGAGGGACGCTTCCGCCGCCCTCACCGGGAATTTCACGGCCAGGGACGTGGCGGCGCAGTTCTCCAGGGGCTTCAAGCTGGGCCCTTTCGACGCCGGCCTTTCCGGCAAGGTGGTCAGCCAGAAGATAAAGTCCAGCGGGGCGACTTCCTTCGCCGCCGACGCCGGCCTGCTTTACCGCTTCAAAGGGACGCCTTACTCGGCCGGTCTTTCCGTGGTCAACCTGGGCACCAGGGTGAAGTTCGAGGAGGAAAGCTTCCCGCTGCCCCTCAAGCTGAAGGCCGGGGCGGCGGCCAAATTCGCTTCCACCCGCCTGCTGCTGGCGCTGGACGCCGAGTTCCCGAACGACGGCCCGGCCGCCGCGCGCCTGGGCGCGGAATACAAGGGCCTGGACGGTATAGCCCTGCGCTTCGGCTACAGGACCACGGCCTCGGCCCAGCGCGACGCCGTCCTGGGCCGCGGCTTCGGCGACTCCGTCTCCGGCGTGGCCGGCATGTACGGCTTTTTCGCCGGCGCGGGCTTCGTCCACGCCGGCTTCAGCCTGGACTACGCCCTGCTCCCCTACGGCGAGCTGGGCACGGCCCACAGGTTCTCGGTGGGCATGAAATTTTAGGAAAGGAAAAATGGCTTATGACGGGATGGTATGGGTAGATTCCTTCCCCCCTTGCGGGGGAAGGTTAGGATG
>JACQPH010000038.1 GCA_016207645.1 Elusimicrobiota bacterium | reverse complement strand
TTTTGTTTCGCGAACCCCTTGCGGAAGGGGGGCCCCGCTTCGGGGGGAAACCGACGCAAGGGTTTCCCTCTTCGGGGTTCGCGGGGCAAGGCTATGTCAGTGCCGTATCAAGGGCTATGCCCATCGGACGGCCAAAACCCCGGCCAGCCCGAACCTCGTCAGGCGGCGGCAGCTTCTTACTCCACCTTTATGATCTCCACCTTTCCCCTTTCCGGCACCCTGCTCTGGGCTATGGGCAGGTTCCTGCGCGCCTGTTCGAAGTCGGGGTTCTTTTCCAGCGCCAGGCGGTAATTCGTTACTGCCTCGGCGTATTTGCCCTGCGCGTACTGCACGTTGGCCAGCACGGTGAAGGCTTCCGCGTCCCCGTGGGTATGCCCCGGCACGTAGCATCTCCAGGCGTTGATGTTGTTGAGGTACTCCCTCTCGGCCGACTTGAGGTCGTTGCGCATGATATAGATCTGCGCCTTGCGGTAATAATTCACCGGGTAGACGGGGTCGAGGTTCTCGTAAAGGTTGAAGCGGGCCAGGGCCTTTTCCAGGAACTCCCGCGCCTCTTTGGGCTTGCCGGAGCGCATCATATGGTCGTGCATCTTCATGTAGAGCGTGCCCACCTGGTGGTGCATCTGTACGTAGTTGGGCGCTATTCCGCGCACGGCCTCGTACGAGGCCATGGCGCGGTCGTAGTCGTCGCGGGGCTCGTTGTCCTTATCCCCCCACTCCGGCCGGTACGACTTCTCCATGTTGAAGCGGTCGTTGAACACGTTGCCCGTGAAATAATAGGGCATGATGAAGAACCGGTTGAGCTTGTTCACCCTGTGATAGTAGCCGATGGCGTCCTCCCACTTGCCCTGCTTCGAGAAGAAGATGGCCATGTTGTGGTAGACGTCGCCCTTGAACCAGCCCCAGAAATAATAGATGGGCAGGAGCGTGAGCAGCACCACCGCGGGCACGGCCGCGGAAACCCCCTTGAGCATGACCCCGCAGAAGGAGTAGACGGCGTAGCCCACGCAGAGCAGCATCAGCGACCAGGCGATGTACCACTGCAGTATCTCGCCGCCCGCCACGTAATTCCGCAGCGGGCCCTGGAGGCCGGAAAATTCGCTCAGCACCAGGTAGGAGGCGTAGAGGACGCCCGCCACTCCGGCGGCCCTGGCCGGCCAGACGGCCCAGGCCAGGGCGCCGTCGCGCCCCGCGTTCCGCTCGGGCTCGGGCTGGCTCTCTTCCTTGTAATGCAGCTCCCACAGCGCGCGCCCCCGCGCCAGGTTTATGATCACGCCGGGCAGCAGGCCGAGGTAGACGCCGGAGGAGACGAAGCGCATGCTCACGTCGGTGAAGTTATGCGCCAGCATCCCCAGCAGCGCCGTCAGGTAGCCCAGCAGGTCGTAGGCCAGCGGCGGCGGGCGGGCGCCCTTCAGGTTCTCGGTCAGCACGCTCAGGCCGCGCAGGCCGATCGTGGTCACGAAGAAGATTATCCACAGGTAGAGCCCGAAACCTATGAGCCCGTTATCCATCCACTGCTCTATATGCTCGTCCTCGGCGTGGTCGGTCTCGGTGTTGTGCTTGCCCTCGATATGGAAAATGGCGGGACGGCGGAAAGCCGGGTAGACGACCTTGAAGCTTCCCACCCCCACCCCGGTGAGCGGGTGGGTCTCGATCATCTCCCAGGTGGAAAGCCAGGTGGCTATCCGGAAATTGTAAGAGTGCGGGTTCCCCCGCAGGTAGATGAAGATGACGGCGACTATAGGCAGGATGGAAGCCAGCCCGATGAACGCGCCCCTGCTTATCTTCAGCCGGTCGCGCAGGAAGAAATAGCCGTAGAACACGATGAAGATGAAGGAGGAGATGCCGAAGCCCAGCCAGGCGCCCTTGGTCTCCGTGGCGTAGAGACAGAACAGGTTCATGAAAATGAGCGGCAGCAGGAAGACCGACCTGCGCTTGAGGTACTGCGTCAGGATTATAGGGAGTATCAGCACCAGGAAGTTGCCGAAGAAGTTGGGATTGCCGTAGGTGGAGAACACGCGCGTGCCGAAGGCCCCGCGCCAGACGAAGGGGTCGAGGCCGGGCCCCACGTCCTTGGGCGGGAAGAACCGCGTATCGAGGTACTGCACCATCCCGTAAAGAATGGCGATATAGGCGGTGATTATCAGCACCTTGGTCAGCCTTTCTATCGCCTCGGCGGTGAATTCCCTCACGATGATCAGCGTGACGGACATATAGAGCGTGTAGCGCACGAAGTCGTCCACGCTGGGGCCCCTGTACGGCGCGCTGAAGAAGGAGACGAGCACGTAGAGCAGGTAGGCGAAGAACGGCGCGAGGAAGATGAAGTCCTCGCGGCGGAAGGCGCGGCGGCCCTCGAGCACCAGGAGCGAGACCCACATGCCCAGCAGGCCGCAGCCCCCCATCTGGAGCAGGGTTATCTTGACCTGGGCGGAGTCGTAAGTGCGCAGGTAGAACGTGTCGGAGACGAGCAGGTAGAGCACCGGCAGCCACCACCAGATGACCTTGCGGGCGAAGCTGACGCCGGGGGCGAAACTTATCTCGTCATATTCGGAGACCGGGAGGTTGGTTTTCTTTGCCATTAAGCGCTCTGCCCTCTGCCCTGAACCCTAAATTTCAGCCGAGGATGGGACTTGAACCCACAACCTGTCGCTTACGAAGCGAATGCTCTACCATTGAGCTACCTCGGCGTATATATATATTAGTAAATTAAAGCGGAATTGTAACTACTCAGGTCGCGAAACAAAACCCCGGCCAACCCTCCACTACCTAAGCAGCCGCGGGGAATTGCAACCGGCTGTCAGGACCGCGAGGAGGCGGACAGGGAATAAAGGCGGCGGCGGGCCATTTCCTCTATCCTGGCCTGGAGTTCGGGGTGGTGCGTCAGCAGCAGCTTGAAATCGTTTATCGTTATCCGGGCCACTTCGCACTGTTCCTTGGCCACGACGGACGCCGACCGCCTGGCCGCCACGAGGAACCCTATCTCCCCGAAAAGGTTGCCAGGGACAAGCTGGGCGACTTCCTTCTTTAAAAAGACCCACCGGGACTGAAGAACGGACATTTTCCCCTTGATGACGACGTAGACGTCGGTACCGGTCCCGCCTTCCTCGAGAATGACGGCTCCCGGCTCGAACGCGAGCACGGCGAGCGAACCCAGCGCGGCCTCGAGCTCCGAAGGGAGCACGTCGAAGGTCTTGGCCAGTATTTTCAGGTCCGTATGCACTGCCTTTCTTTCGGTCATAGCGTTCTCCTTAAACCTTGATGATCCCCAGCCGCTTCAGTTCCCAGAAACATCTGATCGTGGCCGCCACGTCGGCCGCCGCGTTGTGCTCCTCTTCGAACCCGGTCCGGAACAGCTTGAAATAAAGCTCGGTCAGCTTGGGCCACTTGTAGCCGTACGGGCCGGGCAGGGCGCAATAATCCGTGGCGCTCTGCATGGTGCAGATCTTTACTTTCGAGGAAAGGGTGTCCGGCATCCTGTTGCGCAGGAATTCCGCGCCGATGATCTTCTCGTCGAAGCTCATGTTGTGCGCGACGAGGTACTCGGCCCGGCCGATAGCCGACTGAAAATCCTCGAGAACGGCCCGGAGGTCCTTCCCTTCTTTCTCGGCCCGCTCGTTCGAGATACCGTGGATCCGCGCCGCTTCGGCGGGAATGGTGAAACCCTCCGGCCTGATTATAAAATTTCCGCCGGAGAGCTGCTTTCCTCCGGCGTCGAAAAAGAACCAGGCCAGCTGGACCAGCCGGGGCCAGTTGGCCAGGTCGGTAACGGGCGCCTTCCAGTTCTTCGGCAACCCCGTGGTCTCGGTGTCGAAAAATAAATACATCAGCCCGCCCTCCTTATCTCCTTTATCGCGGGATGCTCGGCGAGAAGCGACAGCGCCCTGGCCAGCAGCGGCTTCCCGGCGGCCGAGTAGCGCCAGGGAGAGGCGCCGGAGGAATGGGGCAAAGGGATCAGGTCGAAAGCGACGCCGGCGCGTTCAAGCTGAAAAACTTTTCCGACGACTTCGTCGAGCTTTTCCACATCCGTGAACTGCGCTATGGCCAGCTTGCCGACGGGGATGACCAGCGCGGGCTGAAGCAGTTCCAGCTCGCGGTCCAGCCAGCTGGAGCAGTTCTTTATTTCTTCCGGCGAGGGCACGCGGTCTCCGCCCGAGGCTTTCTTCCCGGGGAAACACCGGCACACCGCCGCCATGTAGACCGAGGAACGGAATTCGGCCTCGTCCAGGCCGGCGGCCTCTTTGAACCAGCGGAACAGGGTCTTCCCGGCGGTCCAGGCGAAAGGCCGGCCGAATACGGGCTCTTTATCTCCGGGCGCCTGGCCGACGAGGAGGACGCGGCTCGGCACCGGCCCGCCACTCACCACCGGCGGGTTCATAGCGGCGCAGCGGCGGCATTTCAGCAGGCCGGCGACGTGCTTTACGAGCAGCTCCTTGTTATCCGTGGCCGGCCTGCATTTCGTTCTTGCGCTCATAAAGTTATCGAGTTATCGTGCAGCGTCCCCTGAGGAGCGGGCTCCCCATTGTTCCAGCACGGCCTTCTCTTCCTCGGCGGAAGAGACTTTCTTGAACTTCGCCCCGGAGACGCCGTGCACGCGGGCCTGGCACTGCGGCCAGGTGACGTGGCGCTCCAGGTTCCCGCCTACGAAGCTCAGGTAGTAGCCGCCGGCTTTGGACCTTGGTTTGGAGGAGGAGGATTTCCGGCGCGCCGCGGGTCGACGCAGGTGCTCTGCCCCGGGCTCCAGCAGCGAATAGCCGCAGCCGACAGCGGGACCGTCGTAAAGCCCGATCTTCCCCCCCTTGGAGAAGGCCACCGCTATCACGTCGCAGCGCTCGTTCAGCTCGTGGCCCGCGTGGCCTTTTACGTGGCCCCAGGTCAGCCGGCCCTTCCGCGCCTGTACCAGCGAGTCGAGGCGTTCCCAGAGGTCGCGGTTGACCACGGGTTGGCCTGCGGCCGTCAGCCAGCCTTTGCGCTTCCAGCCGTGTATCCAGCCCTTGATGCCGTTTATGAGCAGGCCGGAATCGGTGAACAGCTTGACCGGTTCGGGCCGGCCGCGGACGGCGTTCAGGGCCTCGATGGCCCCGAGCATCTCCATGCGGTTATTGGTGGTATGGCGTTCGCCGCCGCCCAGCTCGAGGACGCGGTTCTCCGGGAAGAGAATGACGGCAGCCCAGCCGCCCGGCCCGGGATTCCCCGAACAGGCGCCGTCGCTGTAAATGAAGATAGTCTTATCCATCCTGACCGATGAATTGGGTCGCTCCGCCCGAATGCGCGGCTCCTACCTGATCTTTCTGGCGAAGCCTTCTTTCAGGTTGGCGTCGATGAAAGTCCCGAGGCCCTTCCCGGCGATGGCCAGGGCTTTCATCTGGTTCACGTTGAGCCGGCCGGCGCTCTGGTTGGAATAGATGTAGACCGAGTGGTCGGCGAACCTGACGGTCACCGAATCCTTCACTATCTTGTAGTAGGCGACCTTGGACTTGCCGCCGAGGTTCTGATATTTTTCCGCCGGAACTTTGAGAGGTTTCTTAGCCATGATAGTGGTCCTTGTGGTTTGGGGCTCGTTATACCTATTATCTTAACAAATCCCGCCCGCCAGGGAAAATAAAAAACGGGCTCATTGCGGGTTACTATTAGGTTGCCGTCCCTCTTCCCCTCTTCCTTCCTCCCCCCTTGGCCGTCTGAGGCGCATAGCGCTTGATACGGCAGGCCCAGAGGGCTCTGGGGGAGGATCGAGGTGGGGGGCACATTCTTATTCCCCGAGGCCGGTTTCGTAGTCGTTCAGCGCCTTGAAAAGTTCCCGGCCACCCGTCATGGGGTCCGCCGCCCTTTTATTTTTCTCGAGCGCGCCGGCGAACCAGTTATGCGCCCACTTCGCCCGCGGATATTTCTGCCAGCCCGCCGGGAAGGAGGCGAGGATCGCGTTGAGCTCCTTCTCGACCCCGGCGATGAGGGCCGGATATTCAGCCGGCTGGGCGGTCATGAGATTCATGCCGGAAATGGTCTTATTGCAACGCCCCGCCAGCCCCCGCAGGAACTGCTCCCAGCCGGCGTCCTTAGCCGCCCCGGCCGCCGAGGCTCCGGTCAGCACCCCGCCGGCCGCCGCTTCCGCCTCCGGCGCGCGCGGGTCGAAATTGCGCACCCGCGCTATGATCCTGGAGTAGCGGCTCTTTTCTTTTTCCGTTACTCCGGACAGGCCCGCGGCGATCTTACCGCCCATCTCCTCCGCCCAGAACAAAGCCTTGTAATCCGGGACATACAGGCCCTCCTGATAAAGCGCGGCGGTCATTTCCTTTATCCGGGTCTCCATCTCTTTCAGGTACTTGACGCCCCTGTCGGCCACGCTCTTGAGATAGAATTCCGGCTGGCCTTCCTTTACGAAAGCCAGCGCCGATTCCATGGTTTTAACCCGCTCGGCGCCCTCTATCCTGCCGGAGGCGCAAGCGTCCAGTTTTTGCCCGTAAAAATCGATATTCTTCAGCCACAGAGCAAAGCGCTCGGCGTCGCTTTCCTTCCGGACCGCTTCAAGGTCCCGCTGCGCCGCTCTTTCCTTTTTGGCCGAGCCGGCCATCAGGGGGTCGACTTCTTCCTCGTCCGCGGGCGCGTCCGCCTTCACTGCGGGCCTGGGGAAATACTTCTCCTTCGCGACCGGGCGGACGTCGGGCCACGGTATTTTTTTCAGCTTGGAAAGCAGCCCCCCCGGCACCACCGGCTCCGCCTCCGGCTGGGCGTCCCAGTAGTCTTCCATAGCTTTCTTCTCGGCTTCTCTCTTTTGGGCCGACTCCGCCGCCATGTTATCGGCGGCCTTTTTCCCTTCCTCGATGATCTCCTCCATGGACTTCTTCTTCGCCGCCCAGGCCGGGGTAAGGGCCAGGACTATGGCGGAGGCCAGTAATACAATCGCGCTTTTTCTCATATCCTTCACCTAATCCTTTAAATTGCCCCTCCCTCCCCCCTTGTGGGGGAGGGTTAGGGTGGGGGGGCGCATCAGTATTCCATTATCGCTTTCACTTTCTCCTTCTGTTCTTGGCGCTCCTTCTTGCGCTCTTCCATCTTGACCTTATGCTCGGCTTCCTGTTCCCTGCCCCGCACCTCGTCCGGGTCCACCTCGCTTATCATCTTCAGCACCTCGGGCTTGTCCGGGGCGTCCTTGTCCTTGTAGGCGCCTAGGTAGGCGTAAAGGTAGAAAGACGCGTCCTTTCCCAGCGCGGCGAACAGGTCCTTGTCGGGACCGGAGGCGGCGGCGCGGGCCCTCTCGTACAAGGTATAGCCCAGGCCCCTGTTGGCGCGCACTAAGCCCGCGGTCTCCGCCAGATACGGAGAGCCGCTCAGGCTGGAGGCGATGCGGTAGTTTTCTTCGGCCTTGGTCATATCCTTCAGATGGAACCGGTAAATGTCGCCCAGGGCGGCGAAGATCTCCGGCATCTGCGAGGAATAGGTGAAAGGCCAGACCTTGTATTTAGGTTCGGCTTTATTGACCTTGTACACCCCATAGCTGAAATGCGCGGCGAACTCCTCGAATAAGGGGAGGGCCTCGTCGTACTTTTTTTTATTAAAAGCGGCGAAAGCTTTCTCAAGCTTGTCCTCCCCGCCGGGCAGGAAATGCCGGATGCGCCAGGGCAGCCATTTTTTCTCCAGCCAGCGCAGGCTGTACGGGTCAAAAGGCGCCCAGCTGCACGCCGAAGAGCCCCAGCTGCTGCCGCCCAGCGCTCCGAGAGAGACGCCCTCGCCGATGGCCCCGAGTATCCCCCCCAGCGCCGCGAAGGGGTTTATGCTCTTGCCGCCGGGATCCTTGCCGAACTCCCCCACCTCGCAGTAGAGCTTCACTACGCCCGGCTTCCTGGTCAGTTCGAGCGTCGGGATATAGGCCAGATAGCGGTCCTTTATCTCGGTACGGGTCTTAGTCACTCTCTGGGTCTGGGTTTCGATGACGGTTTTGATCACGCAGGTTTGCACAAAGTGGAAAGACTGCGTTCCGCCGACCCTGCGGTCCGGCTTTGAAAGCCCGGCCTTGTCATAGACCGTCAGGCCCGAGAAGCGTTCAAAGAAAGGGTCGTCAAGGACCTTTTCGAAAGCGGCCAGGACTTCCTGATCGGAGAACCCGGTTTCCAGTTTTTCGGCGCGCCCCGGGGCGGCGGCGAAAAAAAGAGCGAGGCTTGCGGCCAGAAGCGCGGCGCGGTGTTTTAATGCTGACATGATGATCCTCCCTGAGGCAAAGAACCCTCCGGCCCCTGGGCCGGAGGGTCTAAGCCGCTTACGAATAATTATCCGGCCTTGGCTTATTTCTTAACCTTCTTCGCGCCCGCGGGCGGCTCGAATGCCGCCGCGGGGACCGGGTTCGTCCCGACCAGCTTCAGCTCGTAGGTATTGGTCACATCCTGGCGGTCCTCGTTAACGCTGTCGAAGTCCCCGGCGGCCTGGTGCTTCTCGGCCGAAGCCTGCATATCTGCGGCCATCCTGTCGCCGCCCATCATCTTCTGGAAGGCGGCCGGGTCCTTCATCATGGCCATCTTCTGCTTGTCGCTCATCCCGGCCATTGCCCTGTCCGTCTGCGCCTTCTGCGCCGCGCCGGAGGCGCCGATATCTTTCCCCATCATCTTCTGGGTATTCAGCATGCCGGCCTGGGAAGGGGCCGCGCCCTTCATGGTGTTGACCTTCTTGATCACAATACCGCGCGCTTTTATCTTCTCGACTTCCGCGTCCATAGCCGGGTTGGTGCCGCTCGCCATGGCGCTCATGTCCGGCATGCCGCCCATGCCGAAAGCGATACCGCCGCGGCCGGTACCCGTTTTTTCCTTCAGCTTCGCCTCGAAAGCGATTATCTCGTCCGCGCCGGAGAATTTATTCGAAACCCAGTAATCGTCCGTGCTGGACGCGCCCTTCAACTGCCAGTGCTCGCAGGGTATGCCGTTGATTGTTTCATTGGCGAGTTTCTTCGCCGCCGGCTTGCCGCCAGTAGCCTGGTCTATGGCCGCGTCGCCGTACTTGGCGCGGGCGGCGGCCATCGCGGCCTCGCCGTCCCTCATCGCGGCCTCGTTGCCTTTCATGGCCTTCTGCATATTCTTTTTCTGGGCCTCCGCTTTTTCGCGGACGTCGTCAAGGGATTCTTCCTTATAAGTCACGTCCTCGGGCTTGGGATCCTTCGGATCCTTCGGAGGGAAAAGTTCTATGACCTTGCCGGTGTCCAGCCGTATTATCTGCACGCTCAGCATCGCGTCGAACGCCTCCGCCATGCCTTCCTTCATCATACTATCCATCGCCTTGTTCATCCTGCCGGCCATCTCCTTGCCCTTTTCCCTGCCCTTGGCGTACTCGGCCTTGTATTCGGAGTTTAATTCATACTTACGCTTAAGTTCCCTGTATTCCGGGGTCTTGTCGTCCGATATCTTGATCAGCTCCGAAAAGGTCGCTGTTTTTGGGCCTTCATTGACGCGGCCGAGCTCGGCCGCGGTCTGCCGCCCTTTCCGGGATTCAGTCCGCGCTGCCCAGTCATTCCCTTGGGCATTCCCGCCGCCGCCTCCACAAGAGCCCCTGATGATCTTCGCCCTGAGCCAGGTGTCGTAATCCGTCACCTGCGCCAGAGACATCATGCCCATGCCGCCCTGGGCGGCTATCTGGTCGGCCATTTCGTCCTTCTTTTTCTCCATTATGCCGGAATCGAACTCCTGGCAGTATTTCTGAATAACGTCTTCTACGGTCTTTTTCTGGGGCGTGTTCCCCCCGCCGGGGGTGAAATCCTTCTTAATATCCGCCTTCAGCTTGCCGAAAAGACCTTTGGGTTTCGCGGAGTTCTTTAAAACCTCGTCCATGAGCTGCTTGTTCTCTTCGAATTCGCCCCACTCGTCCACGGTCATGATATGGTCGGGGTAATCCGGCTTGCCACCGCGATTGACCTGGTTCATTATACCCATGCTCACGCCGCTCATCTGCTGGCTCATCTTCATGCTGTCGGCCATGGAGCCCGCGTCCATGGTCATCTTCTTCTGGGCCCGGTACTTATCGCCGCTTATGAGCACCTTGGTCTTATTGCCGCCGCCCCCGCCCATCGGCATGCCGCTCCCGCCGGTTATCTCCTCGAAGACGACGTCGGCCTGGGCCTGCCGCGCGAAAAAGGACGCGCAGACTGCCATGGCGGTAAGAACCTTTATGACATTTTTCATTTAGTGAGCCTCCCTGAAACCCGCTTGGTGTCTAACAATATCAACTGGTATAACTTACAAAATTGTTTTTGGGCGCGCAATAAGAAAAAGGCTACGGCGAGTTACTATGGGTTGCCGCCCCTGTTCACTTCCCCCCATCCTAACCTTCCCCCACGAGGGGGGAAGGAACCTGCACAGGGACGGTTGACGGGGCCGGCGGGCAGGAGAGTGCCGGATTCCTGAGCAGGGCGCAGTTTTCGCGCAGCCAGCGGCGGCGGGCCTTATAGTCCGGGCAGGCCTCGCGCACATGCGCCCAGAATTTTTCCGAGTGGTTCATCTCGCGGAGGTGGCAGAGCTCGTGGATTACGACGTAGTCCAGCGCTTCCGGCGGGGCGGCGGCCAGGCGCCAGTTGAAATTCAGGTTCTTCCTGGCCGAACAGCTCCCCCAGAGCGTGCGCTGGTCCTTCACGAACACCCGCTTGTATTCCAGGTCCAGGACCGGGGCCCAGTGCCTGACCCTGGCGAGGATTATCTCTTTCGCGCGCTTCCGGGCGGAGGCGCCGGCGCCTTCCGGGCGGCGGGCGCGCGGAACAGGGAGCCGGCGGTACCGGCGCGGCGGCGGGAAAACATCCGGCAGGTCGTGAGTGAGTCCTTCAAGGAAAAGCCGGACATCCCCGCAGATATCGCTTATGGTCATTTTTCAGAGCGGGCGCGCTCAGCGCTCCACCTCATCGTTGTCCTCGAAAGAATCCGGCTCGGGCTTGGGCGGCACCGTCAAAACCTTCCAGAAGAAATAAAGAGTAAAGGCGGTAACGGCTACCTCGGTAACGACCAGCATCAACAATGCGCTCGCGCTCATAGTGCCACCTTCTTCTTATTGGCCGCATAGACCAGCCCGGAGATGGCCGCGAACAGGCCCGCCAGCAGGAGCCGGGCCGCCAGGACCTGCGGCGTGATCGGTTTTGTCAGGGTGGCCCAGATCTCCGGCAGGCTGCCGATGAAGACCACGAGCAGGAACAGCGGCGTGACGTATTTTATGATGTGCTTGAAAGCGGCGGGCACTGCGATATCGGCCCCGCGGGTTATCTCTTCCCAGCCCTTTTCCATGCCGAACACCCAGGCGAACAGTATTATTTCCGCTATAGCGAAGATCACCAGCGAGATGGTTCCCACCCAGTAATCGAATTCGCCGAAGGCCTCCTGCGACAGGACGCAGGGAATGCCCAGGAGCAGGACGGCGAAGCCGAAGGCCCACGCCGCTTTGGTGCGGCCCCAGTTGAAATTGTCCTCCATAAAGCCCATGCAGGGGGTTCCCATCGCCAGGGACGAAGTTATGCCCGCGAAGAACAGCAGGCCGAACCACATCATCCCGGACAAGGCGGACAGTACCGGCCCCCACTGGGCGAAGAGGTAAGGCAGGGTCATGAAACCGATGCCGAAGCCGCTGCCCCCTTTGGTCATCTCCACTACCTTATCCACGCCGAGATAGCCTACGGCTATCGGGATGATGACCGCGGAGCCGAGCACCACCTCCACGAATTCGTTCATCCAGCCCGCGCTCATGGCGTTGAGAGCGATGTCGTCCTTCGGCCTGACATAGGACGCGTAGCACTGAATGCTGCCCATTCCCAGCGAAAGGGTGAAGAAGATCTGCCCGGCGGCGTTGCGCCACACCACGGGGTTCCAGATGGAGCTGAAATCCGGCTGCCAGAGGTGGTTGAGCCCGACGACGCCGTCGTACACCGCCCCGTTGACGCCGGCGGTAAGGGTGACGCCCCTGACAGCCAGGACCACGCCGAAAAGCAGCAGCAGCGGCATGCCTATCTTCGACGCCAGTTCCACCCCCCCCTTCAGGCCCCTGGAAAGTATCCAGGTGTTAAGGAGCAGGCACAGGAGCCAGAAAACCACGGGCTCCGGCGTGCCGAGGCCGATATAGGAATTGAAGAAAGCGGACACCTCGGCCTGGGTCTTCCCCATGAAATGGCCCGCCGCCGAATGATAGGCCCAGGACATGGTCCAGGATTCGAGGTAGCAGTAATAAGCGGCCACCGCCAGGTTCGTGAAGATCCCGAAGACGCCCAGGTATTTCCAGTAAAAGCCTTTGCCCATGCTCCCGAAGATGAAAGGCGTGCTGTGCTGGCCGGACTTGCCGCCGTGGCGGCCCATAGCCCATTCCACGTAGAGCAGCGGGATGCCCATCAGCACGAAACAGGTAAGATAAGGGATGATGAAAGCCCCGCCGCCGTTCTGGACGGCCTGGGCCGGGAACCTGAGGAAATTACCGAGCCCCACCGCGCTCCCGGCCATCGCCAGGATAAGCCCCAGCCTCGAACCCCAGTTTTCTTTTTGTTTTATTGACATAGTGAGCGGTTGATCCTTAAGCCCCCCCTTGCATTTAAGGCACGAACAAAAATGATACTAAAATAGTGAATAGAAAAAAACCCCGTTCCGCGATAAAAAAAAACAGCCGCGGGTTTCAAGGCCCGCGGCTGTTGAGTATTACGCCGGGTTCTTACTTTTTGCCGGCGGTCAGCATCGAATACAGCTTGTCGGTGGCGCCTTTTATGCCGTTGGTGATATCGGCCAGCATTTTCGGGTCCCAGTCCTTCTTCTCGGCGCGCAGGAAGGAAGTCTTGTCCACGCGGTTGTCGAAGCGGCCGATGGGTATATGGAACTTCCTGCCCTGCGCCGTTATGGTGATGGTGCCGCTTACCTCGGAGTTGTTCTCCAGGTAGTCCATATCGTCGCAGCCGTAGTCGCCCAGCATCACTTCCATGGGCACGCCGTGGTGCAGGATGGAGCCGGGGTCGTCCGGGTTGGTGCGGGCGGTATTCTTGCGGCGGCTTTCCTCGGGCGTCACCCAGACATAGAGGATGACGGCGCGCTTGAGGATCTCCGGGTCGAACTGGCCCAGCGAATACTGGTAGCCGAGCGGGGAGGGCAGCGGGAAGGTGGAGCCGTCGGGGCCGCCGCGGGCGGCTTCTATCACGATGGTCTTCCCTTCGAAAGAGGCGGGGTAGGCGGCGTGCTTCTCGTTGAGCATGGCTCGGGCCTCTTTTTCAAGAGCGGCGGCCACGGTAGTCCAGGCGGCTTTCTCGAGCTTCGCCAGTCGGGGCGCTATGGCGGCCAGCTCCCCGGCCTTGTCGAGGCGGCGCAGCAGGAGGTCGGCGGCGGAATCGGCCTTCACCACGTTCTTACCCATCAGGTCGCGGTAATCCTCGTTGAGCAGGTGGATCAGCGTGCCCCAGTCCCGGGTGTCCTGGAAAGGCCTGTCCCCGGCCTTGAAGAACAGCCGGCCCTGGCCGAGCTTCGCCAATTCGTCGTCGACGCGGCGCATCATGTGCACGTAGGGAAAGTCGTCCAGCTGCAGGTTGGCGCCTATGTGGAAGTCGTTCTTGAGCCTTTCTGGCTCCACGTTGGCCAGGAAGCGCCTGACCTCGGATTTACCGGAAGCCGGCAGGGCCAGCAGCAGTACGATGTCGAATGTTTCGCTCATTGTATCCTCCTGAATAACGGGTAATCAGATTCTAAACAATATCGGGCGAAAAGTAAACCGCCCTCCCCCCGGACTTTCGCGGATATTATATAATTCCGTATAGATGATAACTGCTCACGTGTGGCTGGAGGGTTGGCAGGGGTTTTGTTTCGCTAGCCCCTTGCGAAAGGGGGGGCCCCGCCTGGCGGGGGGAAACCGACGCAAGGGTTTCCGAAGCTATGCGAGTGCCGTA
>JACQPH010000041.1 GCA_016207645.1 Elusimicrobiota bacterium | reverse complement strand
CTTCTGCACCGAGAAATGCTCCCAGTCTATCCTGGATTCCAGCGCGCGGTCCACGGTATCCAGGAAGTTGTTGCAGTAGAACTGCGTCTGGAAGCCTATCAGGTCCGCGCCCAGCAGGCCCAGCACCAGCTCCTTCTGCCAGGGGCAGATGCCGAAGGTTTCCGGGTTGGGCCAGGGGATATGCCAGAACACGGCCACGCGCGCGTCGGGCCGCGCCGCCTTTATCATGCTCGGCAGAAGAGTGAAGTGATAGTCCTGTATCAGCACGCAGGGCTCTTTCACGTCGGCGATCTCTTCGAGCACGGCCTTGGCGAACTTCTCGTTGACGTCGTGGTAGTATTTCCAGTCCTCTTTCCTGAAGATGGGCCGGATATGGGCGATATGGCAGAGCGGCCAGATCCCCTCGTTGGAAAAACCGTAGTAGTAGCCGTCCTCTTCTTCTTTGCTGAGCGCCACGCGGCACAGCTCGTAAGCGGGCTCTTCCGGAGGCACTTTTATCCGGTTCTGCGCATCGGTCACTTCGAAGTCGGCCTCGCCGCTGCCGTGCGCCACCCAGGTGCCGCCCGCGGCTTTCATGATAGGGTCCAGCGCGGTCACAAGGCCGCCGGCGGGAATTATCGTGCGGATATCCTTCCCCTCTTTTATGTGCATATAAGGCTCGCGGTTGGAGACCACGAAAAGAGGCCGCCCGCCCATTTTCACTTTAATATGTTCCTTCAGCCTTTCCGGGGTCCAGAGCGACTCCCCTTCCTGGCGGAGCCGCGCCTCGTTCTGCGCTGCGCGCCTGGCCGCCTGCAGG
The DNA here is from genome assembly GCA_016207645.1 of Elusimicrobiota bacterium. Classification (GTDB taxonomy): domain Bacteria; phylum Elusimicrobiota; class Elusimicrobia; order Elusimicrobiales; family UBA9959; genus UBA9959. The sequence goes on along the minus strand of JACQPH010000041.1, from coordinate 5,700 downwards.
TTCGTGGCCAGCGTGGTGGCCTCTTTGGCTATCGGCGCGAAAATATCCCCCTTTATCGGCGGGACGTGGCCATGCGCGTCGCCTACACGGAGGTTCTTCATCCACTCGGCCATCTGGATTATGGGGTCCACCAGGTTCCACCTTACGACCAGCAGGGTCACCAGCGAGATGAGCACCATCTGGGCCAGCAGCCTTATCAGGGTGCGCTTCCAGATCTTGTATAGGTCGTAGTCTATATAGGAAATATTGGTAAACAGCACTATGCGCGCTTTTTGGGAGCCGTCGAAAGTGAAGGTCAGGGGATACAGGAAGATCTTCTTCTCGCCTACGGCATAGACCCTGTCCCTGCCGCCGTCCGAGCCTAAAATGGCGTTTATCTCCAGCGCGCGGGACAGCAGGTCCGGGGCCAGGGAGGAAGAGCCGGAGAGCAGAACGCCCTCCGCGTCGTATACCGCCACCCCGTCGAGCTTCTTCTGGTTCTGGAATTTATCCGCCAGCTTCTGCAGGCCGGCGCTGTTCTTCGTTTCCAGGTTATGCCTTACGCTTTCCTTGAAGCTCTCGGCCAGCAGGGCGGACTGCGAGCGGACCTCCTCGTAAAGCCTCGCTTTTTCCTGGCGCACGTTGAACCAGGCCGAGATCAGCGCCACCGTAACTACTACGACTATAAGAGAAACGATAAGCCTGAGCGTTATGCGCATAGATATTCCCCTGGTAAAAAATAACGGCCGCCACCGGTTCAACCGGAATGGCGGCCCAACCATCCCAAATCCTCCGGCGCGCTCGCGCCGGACCCTTATAAAAGCATTTTATCGGATATAGACATGCTTGTCTACAGGTTAATTGAAACTCAGATGATGGCGGCACTGCTACCCTCTACCCTCTGTTCATGAAAAATACCGGGATTCCCGGTAGCTTGACATTGTACCGGGATTCCCGGTATAATATTCACATGAAACTACATATTCCTAATAGCGCCTTTTTAGGAAATATAGACCCTTTCCTTAAAAGTTTCGACCCCGGCGGGCCGGATCTTTTGGAAATCACCGCTAATGACAAATGGATCTCTGTCCATCCCGCGGTCCTTTCGATGATAGCCGCTTTAGGGGTTACAGTTGACCCCCTGAATATCCGTTGTCAGAAACTTGAAGCAAGATCAAGTCATTATCTGGCGCGCATGGGGCTTTTTAGAACTCTAAAAATACCTTTCGATACGCCCTTTGTCGAGCATGAGCCGGCCGGGCGGTTTATTCCGATAACGCAGATACGCAATTCGGACGAGCTCTCCAGTTTTATCACAGATATGGTCCCGCTGCTGCACCTTGAGCCGGAGCAGGCCAGGACGATCGGTTATATAGTAAGCGAATTGGCCAGGAACGTTATCGAGCACGCCGAGTCGGAGCACGGGGCTTTCTTGTGCGCCCAATATTATAAAAAAAGCAATTCCATACGTATCGGCATCGCCGACACCGGCGTGGGCATAAAAGCGACCATCACCAGGTCCCATCCGGCGCGAACGGACCTGGAGGCCATAAGGCTGGCTCTGCGCCCGGGCATAACCGGGACTACCAGCAGGGAAGGCGGCACCGAACAGAACGCCGGAGCCGGATTATTTTTCATTAAATCCATCGCCAGTATAAACCGTGACTTTTTTGTTATCTATAGCGGCGGGGCTCTTTACAAACTGCTTAAGAAACCGGCGGGTTCGAGTCCGCGTCTCCATGCCGATCCTTTCCTGGACAGGCACTCCCGGGAGGAAGATCTTCCCGCCTGGCGCGGGACCGTGGTTGGAGCCGATATCACCTTGGACCGGACAGCGGAGTTCTCCGCTCTGCTGGACGCTATCGCCAGTACCTACAAAGCCGCGGTCAGGGAGCGCGTTAAAGCCCGCCACAAGAGGCCGAGATTCATATGAAGACCATTTCGATCTTCGACAGGGCCGGGGCGTTCGCCGAAAACAAAGATACCGCGAAGGACATCCGTGTGAACGGGATCCTTCCCGCCCTTAATGCCGGCGAGGACATTGTCCTGGATTTCGAGAAAGTAGACGCCGCGACGCAATCTTTCATTCATGCCCTTATCAGCGATGTGATAAGAAAACTCGGAAGCGCCGCGCTGGACCGCATGTCGTTCAAATCCTGCGATCCCACGATAAAAAAAATAATAGGTATAGTTGTGGATTATATGCAGGAAGGCCTGGGGCCGGAGTAACATGAAATTCGAGGCCAGGGAACTGGTAAAGGTTTTCCCGGCGCCGGTCCTTTCCGGGGGCATGGCTTTGCGCGCGCTGGGCGGGCTGGACCTGAAGGCCGGGCCCGGTGCGCTGGGGGTGGAAGGGCCGAACGGCTCGGGTAAGACCACCCTTTTCAAGGTCCTGGCCGGGATCATAGCGGCCGACGGGGGCATGATACTGGCCGGGGGCGAAGCGGCCGGGGCGGAGCGCCTCCGGGAGCTCGCGGCCTACTGCCCGGCCAACCCGCGCTCTTTTTATTTCCGCCTGAGCGCGGAGGAGAACCTGCGTTTCTTCGGGGCGCTGGCCGGGCTTACGGCCGCGGTTGCGCTGGAGCGCGCCGGGCGGCTGGCTGAAAGGCTGGGCCTCTCCGCGGCGGACCTGCTGCGGCGCTTCGACCGCCTTTCCGAAGGGAATATGCAGAAGGTCTCTTTGATACGCTCCTTCTCCCGCCGCGCCCCCCTGCTGCTGCTGGACGAGCCTTTCCGCGGCCTGGACGCCGTAGCCTGCGGCGGCCTCCTGGAGCTGATAAAGGAAACCGCCGGGGACTCGGCCCTGCTCGTCTCCAGCCACTCGCCGGGCCTGCTGCGCGAGGCCGCCGGCAGGATAATAGCCATGGAAGCCGGGAAAATAAAGAACGGGGATGTCTCATGAACAACACCCACCTCCTCCCTTTATCCTTTAGCCTTCAGCCTTCAGCCTTTCCCCTGATAGCCGCCTTCATCCGCAGGGATTTCCTGACGGAAAGAAGCTACCGGCTTTCCTTCGCCCTTGGCGCGCTGGCCACCTTGGCCAACCTGGCGGTGTTTTACTTCATCGGGAAGCTTTTCGGCGGCTCGCTCGCCGCGGAACTGGAGCCTTACGGTTCCGGCTATTTCGCCTACGTGTTCACGGCCCAGGCCTTCTTCGGCTATATCGGCACCGGGGCCGGCTCCTACGCCGGGCGGCTGCGGCTGGAGCAGACGCAGGGGACGCTGGAGGCGGCGCTCTCGACGCCGCTCGGCATCCTCCCCTTCCTGGCCGCCCTGTCGGCCTGGAATTTCATTTTCGCCACTTTCGAACTGCTGGTCTACGCCCTGGCCGGCATTTTTATTTTCAAGCTGGACTTTTCGGCGGCCAACTGGCCGGCGGCAAGCCTGGTCTTCCTGCTTTCAGCGGCCTGCTTCGCGGCGCTGGGCATACTCTCTTCCTGTTTCGTGGTGCTGTTCAAGCGCGGGAACCCGCTGGCCTGGGTGCTGAACAATTTCGAGGGGCTGCTGGGCGGGGTTTACTTCCCGGTGGCGGTGCTGCCCGGCTGGCTGCTGGCGGTCTCCAACCTGCTGCCGGTCACCTACGCCGTGCGGGCCTTCCAGCTGGCCGTGCACAGGGGGGCGGGGCTTTCGCAGTTGAAAGACGATCTGCTGATACTTCTTATCTTCGACCTGGTCCTGCTCCCGGCGAGCGCCTGGCTTTTCTCGCTGTCGGTAAAGCGCGCGAGAAGAACCGGCACTCTCGGCGAATACTGAATCCTTAATCCTTAATCCTTAATCCTTAATCCTTAATCCTTAATCCTTAATCCTTAATCCTTAATCCTTAATCCTTAATCCTTAATCCCTATCACATAATGAGTGCTCTGCGGTACCGTGACCCGGTACAGCGGGGGCTCGCCTTCGGCGGAGATCTTTTCGGGGGCGGCCGCGACCCAGCCTCCAACGGTAAGGTAAAGCATTACGGCGCCGCCGGCGGCGCCGGCGCAGGGCCCCGCCGGGCGGAATTCCATGGCCAGGTCCCCCTGTATATTGCCGGGCACGCCCACGAGCTGGTGCGAAGAGCAGACCTTATGCCCGGCGGGAAGCATGGCCGCGAGCTTCTCGGGCAGCTCTCCTTCCGCGGTATTGAAAACTTCCGGGGCCGGGCCCCTCGAGAACACCGTCATCCCTATCGCGCGGGCCGGGGACTCCTCGCAGACCCCGTCGAGCCTGTACTGCACGCCGGAGGGGGTCATTTTAAGGGGCTTGGCCGTCACCGCGTAGGCGCGCAGGCTGGCGAGCTTCAGCTTCTCGGAGGCCAGGACGTTCTCGCGGGGAGAACGCAGGTCCGGCGCTTTTTTCTCCCCGAACCTGAAGGAGACGGAGAAGCGGTGCGAATTGCCTATGTCGCCGAACGGGGTGAAAGCGTAATCGAAAGAGAGTCTTTCCAGGGCCAGGCCCATGCCGGCCGAGAAACCCGACCAGGCGCCGAGCTCGTTGCCGTGCAGGCGGTAGCGGTAGCCGGTGCGCAGGGCCAGCCTGGTGGTGAGCTGCTGCTCGAGGCCCAAAGCGAAGAACGGGTAATTGTCCAAAGGCTTGGAAACGTCGAAGCTCAGCAGGGCGCCTGTGACGGTGCGGTGGCTCAGGCCGGCGCGCACCGTCAGCGGCAGGCCGTAGGTCCTGGAAATGAACTTTATCCCGGGCCCTATATTCTGCACCGCGGCCCCGGCGGTAAAAAGCCGCCCGCCCAGCCAGTTGAAAGAGCGCGTCACGCCCAGGTCGAGCGCGGCCGTGGAACCGGATTCGTCGTCTATGGTCTGGCTGATGAACTTAACAGCGCCGCCGACATTGGTATCGGCGTTATAGGCATAGCCGTAGCCCAGCGAAAAAGCCAGGTCATAAGCCCTGAAAGTCCCCTCCACGGGTGAAATAGGATAGAGGGGGTCGCTTTCGTAGAGGCCGCTGCGCCGCTCCAGGTCCTTCGGCGTGTGAAAATAGTTGAGCCCGAGCGCCCAGGTACCTTTTTTCAGCGCCGGATAACGCAGGAACCGCAGCTTCTCCCCCTCGATGGTATAGACGAGCAGTTCCTGGCCCAGGCTCTGGAAATACTCGTTATGAGTGAAGCTCGCGTGGCGGTCTTTCAGCACGGCCAGCCCGGCCGGGTTCCAGAAAACGGCGTAGGGGTCGTCGGCTACCGCCGTGAAAGCCCCGCCCATGGAGACGGCGCGCGCGCCGGCGCCTATCTTAAGGAAAGCCGCGGAAGTGGAGCCCGCGTCGGGATGGATCCTGGCCGCGTGAGCGGCAAGGCTAAAGGCTAAAGAATAAAGGATAAAGGTTAAGAAAAAGAAAGCGAACAAGCGCGCCCAAAACACTTTTCCAGGTCTTTGCTCCAATTCCTTTACCCGACAAATATTTCTCATAAAGTCACCTGAACGGCAAGGCTAAAGGCTAAAGGTTAAGAAAAAGAAAGCGAACAAGCGCGCCCGAAACACTTTTCCAGGTCTTTGCTCCAATTCCTTTACCCGACAAATGTTTCTCATAAATCACCTAACTCTTAGCCTTCATCCTTCATCCTTCAGCCTTCAGCCTTTAGCCTTTAGCCTTTAGCCTTTAGCCTTTAGCCTTTAGCCTTCATCCTTTCCCCTTTAGCCTTTCCTAATGTATCACCGCCAGCTTCTTGGTGACGGTCCTGGCGCCGGAAACGCTCTCCGCCTTGACCCGGTAGACATACACGCCGCTGGCTAT
>JACQPH010000048.1 GCA_016207645.1 Elusimicrobiota bacterium | reverse complement strand
GCCCGGTCCCGCGCCCGGGGCGGCCTCCAGCCTGGCGGCCGTTTCGGCCGCTTTCCGCCGCAGGGCCGGGGTTTTCTCCGGCGCTCCGGCGGCGGCGGCCAGTTCTCCCGTAGTCTTTACCGCTTCCAGGAGCAGGTCCAGCAGAGCCGCGTCCGGCGCTGCGTTCTCTTTTTTCAGGCGGGCCAGTACGCTTTCCAGGGCCTGGCAGACAGCCTCGGCCTCTTTTTCGTCCACGGCCCGGGCGGCCCCTTTCAGGCTGTGCGCCGCCCGGAAAACGGTCTCCAGTATCCCGGCCGGGGAACCGGAAAAGTCCGGGGCCTCGAATTTCAATAATTCAGAGCCGAGCTCGCGCAGATGCTCGTCCGCCTCGCCCTTGTAAGTGGCGAGCAGTTTCCTTTTGAATTCTTCCCCGTTCTTTTCCATGTCAGATCTTATACTGCTCCGCCAGATGCCGCAGCTTCTGGCCGAGCTGCTGCAGGTCCTTCGTGGAGGCTTCGGTCTGGCGGGAGGCTGTGGCGTTCTGCCCGGTGGCCGTCTTTATGTTCTCCATGGCCTGCGCCAGCTGGTCCATGCCGGCCAGCTGCTGCTGGCTGGAAGCCGCCACCTGCGCGGCCGCCTGCGAGGCCTCGGCTGCGCTCCCGGCGAGCGTCGTTATGGCGGCGCCGGCCGCGGCGGACTGGTTCACCCCCGCCTCCACCGCCCGGCCGCCCTGCTCGGTTGCCATCACGGCGGCGCTTATGGCTTTCTGCACTTCGCCGAGTATGCCGCGCACCTGCGAAGTGGCGTTCTTGGACTGGTCGGCCAAAGTCTTGACTTCCTGCGCCACCACGGCGAAGCCGCGGCCCTGCTCGCCCGCCTTGGCCGCTTCTATGGCGGCGTTCACGGCCAGCAGATTGGACTGCTCCGCCAGGTCGCCTACGGTGGAGGTTATCTCGCCTATGGTCTGGCTCTGCTCGCTCAGGCGCACTATGTTCTTCGCTATGGACTCGACCTGCTCCTTTATCTGGCCCATCCCGGTCCTGACGTCTTCAACCGCTTTCTGGCCGTCCTGCGCCACCTGCGCCGCGCGCTGCGAAGAGTCGGAGACCTGCCGGGACTTCTGGCTGGAAAGCTGGGCGGTCTGCTTGACCTCTTCCACGGTGGCCGTGGTCTGGCTGACGGCCGTGGCTATTTCGGCCACGGTGGAGGCGGTTTCGGTGGTGGAGGCCGCCATCTGGCCGGTGGACGAGGCCAGCACCTGCGTGGCGTTCTGTATATCCCTGGTCATTCCGCGGAGATTGGCCGTCATGGCGCTGAAGGCGTTGCCGAGCAGGTCTTTCTCGGATACCGGCTTTATTTCCGTTCTGAAATCCCGTCCGCCTATCTGCTCGGCCGCTTCAGTCATGGCGCGCAGGTACGCGGACATACGCGAAAAGGATTTGGCCAGCGCCCCCACCTCGTCCTCCCTGGCGGCTGAAGGCAGCTCTACGGCCATCTCCCCTTTGGAAATGGCTTCGGCCGCGGCCGCTATGGCCGCCAGCGGCCCCACTATATTGCCGGTGAGCAGCAGCGCCGTCAGCAGGCCGGTGAAGAGGGCCGCTATCCCGGTCAGGAGGAAGAGCCGCACCGCAGCCGCGGCGCTTTCGCGGCTGAGCCGCGTGGACTTCTTCATCTCGTCCTCGGCCTCGTCCGCCATTTGAAGGGCAAGGGAGCGTATGCGTTCGTACCTCTCCTTCTGGACCCCCTGCGCCACGGCCATGAGTTCAGCAGTTTTCCCCAGCCGGGCAAGTTTTATCTCCTCCTCCAGGGTCCTCTCGTAGGCTTCCCACTGCATTCTCATTTCGGAGGTTTCGACCACGGCTTTCTCCCCGCCGCCCGCCGCCGCCGCGGCGGCTATCCCCTGTTTTATTTCATTAACATGCTGCCCCGTCGCGGCGGCCAGCTTTTCCTGTTCCGTCCTGTCTTTAAGCAGGGACATTTCCAGCATCTGGCCGCGTATCCGGTTCAGGTTGGAGCGGAGCTGAAGCAGGTTCACTATGGCAGAATGGTCTCTTTCCCTGAGGTCCAGGGTGGAGCGCAGGGCCGCTATGCCGCTGAAGGCCGTGGCTATCACCGCCGCCGTGAAAACCGTCATCAGGCCGAAGCTCAGCAGCAGTTTGCTCTTTATGGAAATGTCGGTTATACTTTTCATTATTCCCTCCAGTTTAATTTGCCCCCGCCGCCGTACTTTCAAGGAATCTGTCCGCCAGGAAAATTATCGTGTCCCGCGCGGCTATACCGCCGAGATATTGTCCGTAGATGCCGGTGAAACCCGGCGGCGGGGGCTGGATCTCTTCCGGAGCAAGGGAGCTCACTCCCAGGACGGCGTCGGCCAGCACGGCCAGTTCCCCGGCCCCGCCGGCTTCCCTCGCCGGCCCCGCCGCGCGGGCGCGCAGTATGACCAGCTCCCGCCGCTCCGGGGCTTCCGCCCGTATGCCGAAAAAAAGCGCCAGGTCGGCCACCGGCAGTATCTGCCCCCTGATATTGGCCACCCCGGCGATGAACGGCGGGGCGCCGGGGATACGCGTCAGCTCCCTGCCGGCGCAGACCTCGCGCACCAGCGCCAGCTCCACGGCGTAGCGCTCCCCGGCCAGCCGGAACTCCAGGAATTCCGCGCGCTCCCCGGCGGCCGGCTTTTCCTCCGGCGCCGCCATGGCTTCGGCGCGCTTCTTAAGCGTTTCCCGGTCTTTCTCCGCTTCAGTCATCCGCGCACCTCGCCAGCGCCGCGCGCGCCAGTTCCCCGAGCCTGCCCGCGCTCATCCCCTCGGAATCGGGCGGCAGCTCGTCGGGCCCGTAACGTTCCAGCAGGGCGGCGGCGTTCCTGAAATGTCCGCTCGCCCGGCCGGTCTTCCCCTCCCGCAGGAACAGATTCCCCAGCGCCAGATGCGCCGGCGCGTGGTCCGGCGCCAGGTAGAGAGCCCGCCGGAAGGAGCGGGCCGCTTCGTCCAGGCGCCCTTCCTCCAGGAAAATGCTGCCGAGCAGGTAATTTGCTCCCGGCGCGAACTTATCCGCCGCGATGGCTTTCGCGCAGAGTTCCGCGGCCTCGGCGAGCCTGCCCAGGCCGGCCTGCTCCCTGGCGAGCAGGAGAAGCGCGGCGGCGTTCCCGGTTTCCGTGGCCGGCAGGGCTACGGGTTTTTCCCCGGCCCCGGTATAAAGCCCCGCTCCGTACAGGGCCGCGGCTTCTTCCAGCGGGCGTTTCTCCGGTTCGGCGGCGCGCGCTGGCGGCGCCGCCATGAGTACGGCGGCCGGTTCCGCCGCCGGGGCCGGGACCGGTACGGGGGGCGCAAAAGAAGGGGCCGGTTCCTTCCCGACGAGCTTCCGGTAAACGGTCAGGCCGGGGAGCTGCGCCGCTTTCAGCCCCGGAACAAGGTCCGGAAAGGTCAGCGGGCCTTCGGCCGGGCCCAGCAGCAGCCAGCCGCCTTCCCTGAGCGAGGCGTGGAATTTGCGCAGCACGGCCTCCGCCAGGTCCTGCCTGAAATACATCAGCACGTTCCTGCACAGGATCAGGTCCATCGCGTTGGTGGCGGTCAGCAGGGAAGGATAGGAGTCCTCCACGAGGTTAAGATAGGAGAAAGCGACCATCTCTTTTATGCGCGGCAGCAGCGCCAGCCCGCCGCCGCGATGCTTTGTGAAATATATTTCCTTTATGTCCCGGGGTACTTCCCTGAAAGACCAGTCGCCGTACACCCCGCGCCCGGCCTGGCGCAGGGCGCGGGAATTTATATCGGTGGCCAGGATGGAGACGTTCCGTCCTTTCAGTTCAGGGAAGCTCCTGTCCAGCAGCATGGCCAGGGAATAGGGCTCTTCGCCGGTGGCGCAGCCGGCGCTCCAGACGCGGACGCTTTCCCCGCCGGCCCTCGCGGCGGCGAGGGCGGGGAAGATGATGTTCCCGAGAGCGCCGAAATCCGCCTTGTTCCTGAAAAAATAGGTTTCCCCCACGGTCAGGTAGCCCGCCAGCGTTTCCAGCAGCTCTTTATCCGGCGGAGAGGCGAGAAGAGTTTCGACGCAGGCGGCGGCTCCGGGGAAGCCCAGCTCCGGCGCCGCGCGCTTGAGCGCCAGTTCCAGGTCCGGGTGCTTCTCCCGCGGGAAATACAGGCCGGTGCGTTCGGCCACGAAGGCGGCGAATTCCCGCAGTTTCGCGTCCGGCATTTCCCCGCTCACGGCTGTCCTCCGGGGGCTCCGGCCCTCTCCGGCTCTTCGTTGGGCGGCAGGCGGGCCGGGTCGAATACCAGTATAAGGCCGTCCCGGGCTTTTATCACGCGCTGCACGTACTTCCCGCCTACCCCGGCTCCGGCCGGCAGCAGCTCGTCCCGGCGGCAGCCGGCTAGTACCGGCGCCGAATCCGCCGGGAGCGCGCGGCCGCCCGCAGGCCCGGAGGTTATGATGAAATAGTCCCGCGGCGTCAGTTCCTTTTCCCGGAGGCCGAAAATATGCCGGAGGTCCAGCAGCGGCATTACTTTCCCGTGGAGGTCGAGAAGGCCGGAAACGGAAGCCGGGCCCTTCGGCAGCGGCGCCGGGGCGAAAGCCCTGAGCACCCGCTCCACGCTCTCCAGCCCGACGGCGTAGCGCCTGTCGTCGAGCGGAAAGACCAGGAAATAGGCGGTTTCCGGCGCGGTTCCCGCGCCGGAAACCGTGTACTTATGCGGCTGCTGCATTACTACCCCCCAAAAAGAATTTCCGTGCCGGGCGGAAAAAAAGCGGCCGCGGACCGGCTTGCGTCCGTAAAACACGGGACGCCGCGATAGGCAAATATAGGATTTGCCCCCGCGGGAGTCAATCACGCCCGCGTGAGTTTCTTTGAGGTTTTACTTCGGAGGAGCCGGCGCGGAATTTCGCTTTTCCGGGCGCGGCTGCACGTAGATCCAGCCGCGGCTGCTCTTGTTCTTTATGCGGCGGCCGAGCCCGCGGCCGAGGCTTACGCGGAGGCGGTAGACCAGCCCGCGGATGGCGTCCTCTTTCTCGGGCGCGCAGTCCGAATTAAAGAGGCGGCGGGCTATCTCCTCCTCGGTGACGAAAGCGGGGCTCCTCTCCAGCAGCAGGGAGAGGAGGCGGAACTGCTCCCGCGACAGCGAGGCCAGGAGTTTCGAGCGCCTGAAGACGCGGCAGCCTTCCGGCTCCAGCCGTATATCCCCTTTTTCCAGCGTGCCGCGCTCCCAGCCGACGCGCCGCAGCACGGCTTCCACTATCCCCTGCACCTTTGTCAGCTTGTCCCCTTTAAATACGAAAGCGTCGGCCTTGTACTCGAAATAAGCGTTCTCCTCCTCGCCGGGGTCCACGGTGACCATTATTATCGGGATCTTTCTAAGCCCGGCATCCGCCCGTATGGCCGCGCATACCTTGCCGCCGTCGGCGCCGTCCATGTGGAAATCCAGCAGGATGGCCCCCGGGCGGCGGCGCCTGGCCATGCCGAGCCCCTCCGCGCCGTCCGAAGCGGTCTGCACCCCGTAACCGGCGGAGGAGAAGAACCTGACGGCGAATTTCATCCAGTCCGGGTCGTCGTCTATGATCAGCAGGTCGGTTTTCTTCACCAGGTCCCCCTTCCCGTTACCTGGCCCTGCGCAGGATCTTCTCGATCTCCGGCTGCTCGTGCTGCAGGCCCCACAGGCGGATCAGGCCCATGGCGTTCTCCGCTATGCGCGGGATGTCCGAAGCCGGGATGCCGGCCTCGGACAGGCGCACCGGCGCGCCGGCCTTCCTGAAAAAACCCTCGAAAGAACGTACCGTTCCCTCCGCGGTCTTCGCCCCGAAGACCGCTTTGCCGAATTTTTCCAGCCTCGCCGGTCCGTCGGTCTCGAGGTGATGCCTGAACCAGGCGGGCATGACTATGGCGAGCCCCGCCCCGTGGGCTATGTCGTAGAGGGCGCTCAGCGAATGCTCTATAGCGTGGTTTATGAAGGTCAGCCCGCCGTAGCCGCAGGCGGCCAGGCCGTTCAGCGCCAGCGTGGCGGACCACATCATGGAGGCGCGGGCGTCGTAATCGGCCGGGTCCTTCAGGATCCGCTCCGTGGAGGCGGTTATCGAGCGGGCCAGCGCGTGGACGACTTCGTCGGTCACGCCGTTGTCGCGGTCTTTGGTCGTGAAGTAGCCTTCGATCAGATGGGCGAGGGAATCCACCGCGCCGTTGGCCACCTGGGCGCGCGGCAGCGTCAGCGTGGTTTCCGGGTCCAGGGCCGAGACCCGCGGGAACAGGGGGGCGCCCTGGGCGCAATACTTCTGTTCCGTCTCCTCGTTGGTGACCACGCAGCCGGAGTTCATCTCCGAGCCGGTGGCGGGCAGGGTCAGCGCGGTGAAAAGCGGCAGGGCCTCCCTTATAGCCGCTTTGCCGCAGAAGAAATCCCAGACGTCGCCGCCGTATTTAGCGCCCGCGGCTATGGCCTTGGCCTCGTCTATCACCGAGCCCCCGCCGGCCGCCACTATGATATCGCAGTTCCGCGTCCTGGCCTTCCTGATGCCGGCGCGCACGTGGGAGAGCGCCGGGTTGGGCTTAACGCCGTGGTGTTCCGTGATGGCCACGCCTTCCTTCTCCAGCGCGGCGGTCAGCACGTCGTAAACGCCGTTCTTCTTTATGCTGCCGCCGCCGTACACAAAGAGGGCTTTTTTGCCGGCCCTGGCGGCCTCCGGGGCTAGTTTGGCTACCACCGCCTTGCCGAAAATTATCTTCGTGGGGTTCGAGAAAGTGAAGTTCTGCATTTAGGTAGTCTCCTGATGCAGTTAGTCTATTAAATTTGGCCGCAAAAGAAAAACCGCGGCTTCCCGCGGTTCTCCCCTTGATCCTTGATCCCTAACTACTCCGCGTCTACCCAGATGCCCCGCTCGGGGACCTGTATCCCGCCGAAGCCCTTGTTCTGCACTATGCCCTCTTCGGCCAGGCAGCCGGAGATGAAGGCGCGGGCCTTGCGCAGCTCGCCGAGGGGATTGATCAGCAGCGGGGTGCTTCTGCCTTTCTTGAAATTGACGTGGTCGCGCTTCACTATGTACTTCGAGTTCAGCTCGCCGGTATGGTCGTTGTAGATTATCTCGACGTGGCAGTCCAGGTAATCGCGGTAAAGGGATTTCAGCCACATCCTGGCTTCGTCGAGGGAGACCTTGAAGTCCTTGCTCTCCACGAACTCGATCCGGTCGCGGAAATCCTCGCTGAGGTCCAGGTAGACCTTGGGGTCGCAGTAATTCCTGTCGGGCACGAAGCCCTGGTAGAGGTTCTCCCTCACGATCTTCGCGAGCCTGGCGCCTATCTTGCCCCCGGTGGAGTTCACAAAGTCCTCCTGCTGCTCGTCCTGGTCGTTGGGCCCGCTGAGGACGTGCGAGCCCGCGGTCTCTATGCCGCCCACCAGCGCCGCGCGGAAGCCGCCGCGGACGTAGCCGTAGAGCATGATGCCGTGGAAATGGTACCAGGCGCCGTACTTGTCGCCCTTGCCCTGGTAGAAATTGCTGATGTTCGCCAGCTTGCGCGTTACGGCCAGCTTCTCGCGCTCCGGGTGGCGCCAGTTGTCGGAGAGGATGTTCTCGATGGTAAGGATGGTCAGGTACACGTCGCCGTCGTTCAACTGGTAGCTGCGGCGGAAAGCCTGGTCCAGGGTGACCGAGCCTTCCTCGCGGGAAAGGAAGTATTCTATCAGGGCGCTCTCCGTGCCGGTCTTGAAGTGGCGGGAGGTGATCCCGGAGGCCAGAGCCGTGAGGAGCTTGGTGAAGACGAGCGGGATCAGCTCGCCCTTGTCGCGGCAGTACTGCATGAATTCGGGGCTCCATTCATGGGCCTCGCCGAACTTCGGCTGTAACCCGTTCCGCATTTCCTCCACGATGATCTGCTTCATCATGTTAAGCATCTCTTTTTTCCGGAAGGGGTTGATGCGGCCTTCCAGGTGCAGTTTCGAGTTGCGCAGTTGCACCAGCAGCCGCTCTTTTTCGTCCTGCGGGATGTCCAGCGCCAGGATCTCGGCCTCGGTGGGCATGGCCACGGGCGGGTCCTGCACCACCGGGTTCTGGTCGTTGTAGCTGCTCCCGTTGGTGTCGCCATGGTCCTCTACTATGCCGAACAGGACCTGGAAAAGCACCTTGGGCAGGTTCTTGGTATAAACGGTCAGGGCCACGTCGCTTTGCAGGTCGTGGCGCTGGTAGCCGGCCTGACGGAACTGCCTGGCGAAACCTATGGTGCCGTCCATGCCCGGGAGCTCTATGGTCCCGCCGATTATGTTGAGCTTGTTGACGTCCGCGGCAGGGCGGCGGCGGAGGAGCAGCGGGTCGTAGGAGTTAGGCTCTAAATAGTAATTGCCCCTTGCGGCGGCGGGGGCCGGGAAAGCGGTCGAGGCGGTCTTTAAGTTCCGGATATCCGGGTAGAGGAGCTGGGCTTTGACCGGGGTTACGGTCAGGCAGGTCAGAAGGGCTATAACGGTTTTTTTCATCGGCTTTTTCCTGTTCATGCGGCTGCACCCCGCGCCCGGGGCTATATACTATAATCTAACAGAAGCGGAGCGTTCCGGGATGCGCGGAAAGGCCCAGGAAAGCCCTGTTTTTGGACCCAGGCCCCGCATAGGTCTATATGGCGGATAAACTTAAAATACTGCACATCACCGAGTCTTTCGGCTGGTCCGGCGGGGCCGCGCAGGCGCTTTACCTGGCCCGGGAGCTGCGTGCTCTCGGCCATGAGAACATCCTCGCCTGTCCGCTGGACGGGGACCTGGGCAGGAAAGCGGCGGCCGACGGTTTCGAAGTGGCGCAGTTCCAGCCCAGGCGGGACTATGACCTGAAGACCGCCCGCGCCCTCTCCCGCCTCCTGGACGAAAAGAAGCCGGACGTCCTGCACGCCCATCATCCCAAGGCGCATGCTATGGGCCTGCCGGCGAAGTTCCTGGCGGGGCATAAGCCGGTATTCGTCTTCACCCGCCGGGTCTCCCATCCCATCGTCACCGGCTTCTTCGCGAAGCTGAAATACACCAGCCGGCTTATAAATGGCTGCATTGCCGTGTCGGATTCCGTGCGGAACATCCTGGTCGAATACGGCCTCCGGCCGGAGCGGGTGCGCACCATCTACAGCGGCACCGACCCGGCCCGCTTCTTCCCCCGGCCGCCGGACCCGGGCATAACCGCCGAACTGGCCCTGCCGCCGGGCCTGCCGGTAGTGATGCTGGTGGGTAATTTCAGCCGCGACAAGGGGCAGCAGGTACTGCTCTCGGCGGCCGGGCTGCTGCGCGGGCGCGGCCTGGACCTGGCCCTCGTTTTCGCGGGCAGGGGGACCGATTCGCCGGAGCTGCGCGGACTTTACAGGGCCGCCGGCCTGCCGGAAGAAAAGGGGCGCTTCCTCGGCCTGCGCGACGACGTGGAAAAACTCCTTTCCGCCGCCTCGGTCAGCGTCAACGCCGCCGTAAAAGGCGAGGCGCTGAGCGGCAGCATCAGGGAATCGCTGGCCATGGGCGTGCCGGCGGTGGCCAGCGACATCTCCGGCAACTCCGAGATAGTGAAGGACGGGGTCACCGGCCTGCTTTTCCCCCCCGGCGACGCCGCCGCCCTGGCGGACAGGCTGGAAACGGCGCTCCGGGACCCGGGGCTGCGCGAAAAATTCTCCCGGGAGTCGGTGGCGCTGGTGCGCTCCGGTTTCACCACCGCCATAATGGGCGCCCGCACGCTGGAGTACTACCGCGAACTTCTGCGCGAAGCCGGCTCCCCGCGCCTGTAACCAGCCGCCCATGGCGCGCGGCCGTTCCGCGTGGTATACTATAAATACATACTTATGAACTCCGGAGAGAATGTGGACCGGTCCCGGCAGCCCAGGCTTCTGCTTACCAGCATAATGCGCCCCATCGGGCCCGCCTACGGCGACGCGGAAAGCGTCGGCTACGAGCTGCTTCACGCCCAGGTCACCCGCGCCCAGGGCATGTTCAGCCCCCGCGCCGTGCACCGCCAGTTCTCCCTGGATTATATAGCCGAGAACCTCGACAACCCCACGGTGGTACTGCATTACCCTTCCCGGCGGGAGCTGATCAAAGAGCTGAAGAAGGGCTACGACTATGTAGGCATCTCCTTCATCATGGTCACCTACCACCGCATGCAGGAGCTCTCGGCGCTGGTCCGGAAATATTCTCCTTCCAGTAAAATAATCCTGGGCGGCTTCGGCACGGTGCTGCCCGACGAGGCGCTGCGCCCCTGCGGCGACCATATCTGCCGCGGCGAGGGCGTGGCCTTTCTGCGGGAGCTGTTCGGCCAGCCGCCGCTGGCGGAGCATGTCCACCCCTTCGTGGAAAGC
The DNA here is from genome assembly GCA_016207645.1 of Elusimicrobiota bacterium. Classification (GTDB taxonomy): domain Bacteria; phylum Elusimicrobiota; class Elusimicrobia; order Elusimicrobiales; family UBA9959; genus UBA9959. The sequence continues at coordinate 126 of JACQPH010000048.1, read as the reverse complement.
CGCATGAAGGTGTTCTCGAAGACCCTTTCCTATACCGGCATGATCTTCGCCGGGCTCGGCTGCCCGAACGGCTGCGATTTCTGCTCCACCTCGCATTTCTTCAAGCGGCGGCATATCCGCCTGCTC
>JACQPH010000039.1 GCA_016207645.1 Elusimicrobiota bacterium | reverse complement strand
GTCTGCCAGGCCCTGGAAAGCGTACTGGCCCGCCTGAAAAAAGAGAACGCAGCGCCGGACGCGGCTCTGCTGGACCTGCTCCTGGAAGCGGTAAAGACTACGGGAGAACTGGCCGCCGCCGCCGGAGCGCCGGAGAAAAACCCGGCCCTGCGGCGGAAAGCGGCCGAAACGGCCGCCAGGCTGGAGGCCGCCCCGGGCGCGGGACCGGGCGGAACCGGCGCCGGGAGCGCTCCGGCGGAGAGCCCGGCGGGAAAGATCGGCGCGGCCGCCGGAACTCCGGCCGCACCGCCGGCCGGAACGCAGGCCGCCGCTCCGGAGAACGTGCGGGTGCCGCTGAGCACGCTGGAATCGCTGCTGCGCCAGACCGAGGAAATGCTGGCCTGCAAGCTGGCCGCCGCGCAGCGCTGCGGCGAGTTGAAGGAACTGGCCGGCGGCCTGGCGCGCCTGCGGAGGGAAGGAGCCGCGCCGCTCCCCCGGGCGGGCGGCGGCGAAGCGGCGGAAGCGCCGCGCGCCTGGCTCGACGGGCTGGAAAAAGCGCAAAAGGCCCTGCTGCGGGCCCTGGAGCAGGACCAGCGGGCGCTGGCAGCCCGCATAGACAGCCTGCACGAGGAGATGAAGCTGACCATGCTGCTGCCTTTCTCCGCGCTGCTGGAAGGCTTCCCGCTGTTCCTGCGCGAGCTGCTGCGCGGCCAGGGCAAGGAGGCGGCCCTGACGCTGGAAGGGACCGAGCTCGCCGTGGACCGCAGGATCCTGCAGGAGATGAAGGACCCGCTGCTGCACCTGGCCAGGAACGCGGCGGACCACGGCATAGAGAAACCGGAAGAACGCCTGAAAAAAGGCAAGCCGGCGCGCGGCAGGATAGTCATCTCCGTCTCGAAGAAAGAGGGGAACAAGGCGGAGATAATAATAAAGGACGACGGGGCCGGGATAGACGCGGAGAAAGTGCTTTCGGCGGCGGCCAGGCTGGGGCTGGCGGAACCGGAAGGCGCGGAGAAAACCGCCGGAGCGCGGGCCGGGGCGCTCATTTTCAGGTCGGGAGTCTCCACCAGCCCCATAATAACCTCCATCTCGGGCCGCGGACTGGGGCTGGCCATAGTGCGCGAGAAAGTGGAGCGGCTGGGCGGCACGGTAGACGTGGAAACCGGAACCGGCGAAACCGCGTTCAGGGTCCTGCTTCCCCTGACGGTCTCCACGCTCAGAGGGATCCTCGTGGAGAGCGGCGGGGAGGTTTTCGCGGTGCCGGTCTCCCAGGTGGAGCGGGTGGGCCGCGCCGGGCCGGAAGAGGTCCGGACGGTGGAAGGAAAAGCCGTAGTCTCCGCCGGCGGCCGGACCCTGCCGGTACTCGGCCTGCGGGAAACTCTAGGCCTGGCCGGCCCGCCCGCGACCGCGGCCCGCTCCGGCTACGGGCAGTACATAGTAGCCGCGGCCGGTACCGCCAGGGCCGCTTTCCTGGTGGACCGGGTGGCGGGGGAACAGGAGCTCCTGGTAAAAGGGCTCGGCGGCCCGCTGGCGAAAGCGCGGGGCTTGGCGGGAGCGGCGGTGCTGGGCAGCGGCAAAGTGGTGGCCATGCTGAACCTGCGCGACCTGCTGGAAACGGCGCCGGCGACTGCGCCGGGCGCGGCGGCCGGAGGGGGCGGGCGGGAACGCAAAAAGACGGTCCTGGTGGCCGACGATTCCATCACGGCGAGAACGCTGCTGAAGAATATTTTCGAGGCCGCCGGCTACGAAGTGAGGACGGCGGTGGACGGCGCGGCCGCTTTCGAACTGCTGCGGTCCGCCCCTTGCGACCTGGTAGTCTCCGACGTGGATATGCCAAAGATGACCGGCTTCGAACTTACGGCCAGGATACGCGCGGACAAGAAGCTGGCGGACCTGCCGGTGCTCCTCGTGACGGCGCTGGAGTCCGACCGCGACAGGGAAAGGGGCATAGACGCCGGCGCCAACGCCTATATCGTCAAAAGCAAATTCGAGCAGAGCGACCTCCTGGAGATAATGGGGAGGCTGGCGGGCCCGCCATGATAAAAGTCCTGCTGGTCAACGACTCGCCCACGGCCGCGGCCTTCCTGGCGGGAATACTCGGCTCCGACCCGGAGATCTCCGTGGCCGGAGTGGCCCGGAACGGCCTGGAGGCGGTAAGCCTGGCCCGCGCGAAGAAACCCGACGTCATAGCGATGGACGTGCATATGCCGGGCCTCAACGGGTTCGAGGCGACGCGCCGGATCATGGAAAGCGCCCCCGTGCCGATAGTGATAGTCGCGGGCAGCTCGCTCAGGGACGAGGAGACCCTCGTTTTCAAAGCGGTGCAGTCCGGCGCCGTAGCCTGTGTCCGCGCGCCGGCCGGTTTCTCGGCGCCGGGGCACACGGCGCAGGCGGCGGAACTCCTGCGCCTGGTCAAGGCCATGGCCGAGGTGAAGGTGGTGCGGCGCTGGCCGGGCGCGGCGGGCGGGCGGCCCGCCGGCGTTCCGGAGCCCGGGAAACTGCCGGCGGCGAAGGCCGGCGCGGTACGCCTGGTGGCCATAGGCGCCTCCACCGGAGGCCCGGTGGCGCTTCAGGCCATACTTTCCCGCCTGCCGGCGGGACTTTCCGCGCCCGTCGTGGTGGTGCAGCATATGTCGCCGGGGTTCATAGAGAGTTTCGCGGGGTGGCTGGGAGAGTCCACCCCGCTGAAAGTGGGCGTGGCCGTCCAGGGAGAGACCGCGCTGCCGGGGCGCGTTTATATCGCCCCGGACGGGCGGCATCTCACGCTGGACACGGGCCTGGCGATACAGCTTCTGGACGGCGCGCCGGAGAACGGCATGCGCCCGTCGGTTTCCAGGCTGTTCCGCTCGGTGGCCGCGGTTTTCGGAAAGAACGCGGCGGGGATCCTGCTTACCGGGATGGGCGCGGACGGCGCGCCGGAACTCAAGGCTATGCGCGACGCCGGCGCCGTGACCATAGCCCAGGACGCGGAAAGCGCGCTCATAAACGGCATGCCGGGCGCGGCCGTAAAAGCCGGGGCGGCGGCTTATGTTCTTGCGCCGGCGGAGATAGCCGCGGCTATCACGGCGCTGGCGCCGGCTATAGACACTACACCCGGCAACGGAGGATCAAAATGAACCATGATACCAGCATACTCGTGGTGGAAGACAGCGCTACGCAGGCCGAACTGGCCAGGGAGATCCTGGAAAAGGAGGGCTACAGGGTCTTCCACGCCGAAGACGCCGGGAAAGCCCTGAAAATGCTGAAGGAGCGCCGGTTCGACATCATCCTGAGCGATATAGAAATGCCGGGCATGAACGGCTACGAGTTCTGCCGGCGGGTCAAGGACGACCCGGCCGCGAAGGACATACCGGTGATACTGCTGACCGTGCTTTCGGACCCGGCCGACATCATCACCGGCCTGGAAAGCGGGGCCGACAATTTCGTGACCAAGCCTTTCGAGCCCGCCTACCTGGTGGCCTGGATAAAGCACCACCTTACGCACCTGGAACTGCGCAAGGCCGGGAGCGCCCAGGCGGGCCTGGAATTCTATTTCGCCGGCCGCCGGCATTTCCTGGCCTCCGACAGGATGCAGATCCTGGACATCCTGCTTTCGACCTACGAGGTAGCGGTACGGAAGAACAGGGACCTCGATAGAGCGCAACGGGAGTTGGAGCTGCTCAACCGGTCCCTCGAGATAAAGGTGGAGGAAAGGACGAGGCAGCTCAAACTGGAGCTGGAGGCGCGCGGCAGGGCCGAGCGGGACCTGCGCGCCGCGACGGAGCGCGAAGAGATGGCGCTGCGCACCCTGCCTATGGCTTTCTTTTCCGCGAGGCCGGAGAAAGGCGGGCTGCGGCTGGACTGGGTAAGCGAAGGCGTGGAGAAACTATGCGGCTATAAGCCCGTGGAATTCACTACCGCGCCGAATTTATGGTTTTCCCGCATACATCCGGAAGACAAGAACAGGGTCCAGACCGACCTGGTCCGCCTGGCGGAGACCGGCGCGCTGAACACCGAATACCGCTGGCAGGCGGCCGGGGGAGCGTACCGCTGGTACCTGGCCGGCGCCACCGTTACCGGCGGGCGGGCCCTCGGGCTCTGGCTGGATATCTCCGAGAGGAAAACGCTGGAACTCCAGTTCAGGCAGGCGCAGAAAATGGAGGCCGTCGGCAGGCTGGCCGGCGGGGTGGCGCATGATTTCAATAACCTGCTCACGGCCATCGAGGGCTACACGGATTTCCTGCTGCGCGGCCTCGCGCCGGACGACGAAAGGCGCGGCGACGCCCTGGAGATAAAAAAAGCCGCCGAAGCCGCCGCCGCGCTCACCCGGCAGCTCCTGGCTTTCAGCCGCCAGCAGGTCCTGCAGCCGCGGGTGCTGGACTGCAACGCGGCCATCCGCGGCACGCAGAAGCTGCTGAAGCGGCTTGTAGGGGAGAATATCGAGCTTGCTCTCGACCTCCCGGAGGAAGAGTGCCGGATAAAAGCCGACCCGGGACAACTGGAACAGATCCTGATGAACCTGGTAGTGAACGCCAGGGACGCCATGCCGGGCGGCGGGGGAGTGTCCATAAAGACCGAGAACGTGGAACTGGGCGAAAAGCAGGCCCGCATGCAGCTGGAGACGCATCCCGGCCCGCACGTGATGATCTCGGTGACCGACACCGGCTCCGGGATGGACTCCGGGACCGCCGCCCATATCTTCGAGCCGTTCTTCACCACCAAGGAGAGCGGAAAAGGGACGGGGCTGGGCCTGGCCACGGTTTACGGCATAGTCAAGCAAAGCCGCGGGAACATCTATGTGTACAGCGAGCCGGGCCTGGGGACCACGTTCAAGATCTACCTGCCGCGCGCGCTGGCCGAAGCCGAGGCCGCGCCCCCGGCCGCCCCGCCCCCGCCTATACCGCCGCGCGGCTCGGAAACCATCCTGCTGGTGGAGGACGACGCAAGCGTGCGCGGGTTCGCCAAACGCGCCCTGCGCGGGAACGGCTACACGGTATTGGAGGCCGGGAACGCCGAAGAGGCCGCCGCGCTCTGGGAGAGCCGCGCCGCGGAGATCGGCCTGCTCCTGACCGACACCATCATGCCCGGGCTGGACGGGCATGAATTGTACGGCGCGCTCTCGCTGCGCCGGCCGGGGCTGAAGGTGATCTTCATGTCCGGCTATACCGGCGCCGAACTCGTGAGCGCGCGCCTGGCCGACGAGAAACTGCCTTTCCTCCAGAAGCCGTTCAGCACGGAGACGCTGCTGCTGAAAGTGCGCGAGGTCCTGGATGCCCCGGTAGCGGCGCGGGCCTGAGGGGGCGCGGGAGGAGCGACTATGAAACTGCTGATAGTGGACGACAGCGGGACGAACCGGGAGATCCTCCGCAGGAACCTGCGGGGGGAGGGGGTGGAGGTCCTCGAAGCGGAGGACGGCCTGGCGGCCCTCGAAACCCTGAAGACGTCGAAACCGGACGCCATAGTTTCGGACATCCTGATGCCCAACCTGGACGGCTACAGCTTCTGCAGGGCCGTGCGCGGGGACCCGGCCCTGAAAGACCTCCCGTTCGTCATCTACACCAGCACCTATATCTCCCCGGAGGATGAAACGCTGGCGGCACGCTGCGGCGCGGATAAATATATGCAGAAGCCGGCCCCGTTCCCGGAGCTGTTCGCGGCCATCCGCGGCCTTATCGGAGAAAAAACCGCCGCCAGAAGGCCGGCCGAGCCCGGGCCCCCCAGCGAAGAGGACGTCCTTAAACAATACAGCCAGGTCCTGATCAGGAAACTGGAGAAAAAGAACCTGGAACTCCAGCAGCGCGGCGACGCCCTGCAGCGCCTGGGCAGGCTGAGGGACACTTTCGGCTATTTCGCCACGCCGGAAGTCGCGGATTTCGTCCTGTCGCACCCGCTGGATTACTGGAAGCGCTCCGAGCGCAGGACGCTGACCGTGCTTTTCGCGGACATCAGGGAATTCACCCCGTTCATGGAGGCCTCCCCGCCGGAAGAGGCGGTAGCCGCCCTTACCGAGGTGTTCGAATTCGTGGACGAGGCGGTGCGCCTGGAAGGCGGCATCCTGAACAAGTTCCTGGGGGACGGGATACTGGCTATTTTCGGGGCGCCGCTTCCCAACAGGGAGCACGCCGCGGCCGCGGCCCGGGCCGCGCTGCGGCTGAGAGCTTCCATGGAAACGTTGTCCGGGATCCGCGAGCAGGCCGGCCTGAAGCCGCTCCGCCTGGGCATCGGAATAAACACCGGCGAGGTGATCGCGGGCTGCATAGGGACGAGAGCGCGCACGGAGTATACCGTAATCGGGCATCCGGTCAATCTGAGCGCGCGCATAGAACAGATAGCGGAGCCGGGCCGGATCCTGCTCGGCCCCGCTACCGCCGAACTGCTCGGCCCCGGGTTCAAACTGGAAAGCAGGGGCGCCACGAACCTTAAAGGAGTGGCCGAGCCGGTGGAACTGTGGGAATTGCTGTAACTGCTCGGATAGTGGAGGGTTGGCCGGGGTTTTGTTTCGCGAACCCCTTGCGGAAGGGGGGCCCCCGCCTGGCGGGGGGAATCCGACGCAAGGGTTTCCATCTTCCGGGGTTCGCGGGGCAAAACCCCGGACGACCCGAACCCCATGTAGCGACCTGGGCAG
>JACQPH010000007.1 GCA_016207645.1 Elusimicrobiota bacterium | reverse complement strand
GAGGAAACCCTTGCGTCGGTTTCCCCCCGAAAAAAGTGCCAGCCGCCTTTTTGCCCTTTTGCCAACTGCTAGTATTTGGGGTGCACAGCAAAAATGAGTCTGGCACCATTTTCGGGGCCCCCTTTCCGCAACGGGTGCTCAGGGGCCTGCCGCGGCCGCCACCGGACCTGAGCAGCTACCGGATTTGAGTAAAACCTGAATTTTTACGGAACCTTCCCGTAACTCCCTCACTTATACTATCGGTGCGGGGGAGTTATGAAAAAGACCCTGACCATAAACGTAACCGCGGCGCTGGCGCTGGCCGGCGCGCTCGCGTTTCCCCCGTCCTCCCGCGCCGACGGCTACGGCGCCCTGTCGCTGCGGATCGCCAGGAGCGCGGCCGAGAATTCCGTGAAGAAAATAGCGGTGCTGGATTTTTCGGCCAAAGGCGGGGCTGAGAAGAGCGAAACCGCGTACGTGGCCGAAAAGATCGGCGTGCAGCTGGCGGGTAGCGGGGGGGTGTCCCTTATCGAAAGGGCCCTGCTCGAAAAAGTCCTAAAGGAAGCCGGGCTTTCCCTGGGCGCCGGCGGCGCTTACGACGGCGCCGACACCCTCAGGAGCATGCTCTCAGTGGACGCCGTGGTCACCGGGGTCGTGTTCGCCGACGGCGAGGAACTGCGGGTGTTCGCCAGGCTTATAGATACTAAGACCGGGCGCGTGCTTCTTGCGGCCGAGGCTTTAGCCGACCGCCTGCCTCCCGCTCTGTCCGGCTGGCGTTCGGGGGACATGGAGCCGCCGGAGGTTCCTTTCCCCGAACTGCCGGATGGGTGGGGCGGTTCCGCCGCTCCGGGCGCGTCTTTCAGGGACGCGGTCTCCGGTTCAGTAAGCGGGTCCTGCTCCGGCAGAAGGAGCGCGGCGGCCCGGCTGAACGCCGAGCTTGTGGATGCGAAAGCCAGGTTCTGGGCCGCCAGGATGAAAGCCCCCGGTTTCAGCCTGCGAACCCTGACCAGGAACCCTGGCAGCGAGATCGGCGATCCGGATGTTAAGGCCCGGTTTTATAAACTGCTTGCGGTCCACTTCAGGGACCGTTCCGGCGCCGGCCTCGACGCGGAAACGAATTTTAAAGTGGAGGACCTGATAAAACTGGAGGAGCGGGTCTCGGACGAATGCGGGGTCCATTAAAGCAAGGGGGCGGTATGAAAAGAACTCTTTTGGTGGCGGATGACGACAAGAGCTTCCGGAATATAGTAGGCAGGCTGTTCGAGGGCGCGGAGTGGCGGGTGGAAACCGCGGAGGACGGGATCGCGGCGCTGGAGCGGATCGCCGTTAGTCCGCCGGACATCATACTGCTGGACCTGAACATGCCGCGCCTGGGCGGGCGCGAACTGCTGGCGCGGATACGCGCTACTCCCGGCCTGGGGATGATACCGGTGATAGTGATAAGCGGCAGCAATACCCCCCGGGAGCAGGCCCGCGAATTCCGGCTGGGCGCGGACGACTTTATTCCCAAACCTTTCAACGCCCTGGAGCTGGTCTCGCGCGTGGAGGGGGCGGCGCGGCGGGCGCGGCGCATGCTGGGCGCAAATCCGCTGACCCGTCTGCCGGGCGGCCCGTCCATAGAGGAGGAGGCGGCGCGCCGCATAGCGGCCGGCGGCCCCCTGGCTTTCTTTTACATCGATATCGATAACTTCAAGGCCTACAACGACAATTACGGCTACCTTAACGGCGACAACGCCATAAAGAGCGCCGCCGCCCTGCTGGCCGGAGTGCAGGCGGACTTCGCCGGGGAGGACGTGTTCCTGGGGCATGTGGGCGGGGACGATTTCGTGCTGATGTCCGCGCCCGGGAAGGCCGAGGAGATAGCGGGAGCCATAGCCGGAAGGTTCGACGCGCTGGCTCCCGGTCTCTATTCGGCGGAGGACAGGGCGCGCGGGTTTATCCTGACCCGGGACCGCGCCGGCGAAACCCGCGAGTTGCCGCTGATGACGCTCAGCATCGCCCTGGCTACCAACGAAAAAAGAAAGTTCGCCCATTACGCCGGTATCGTCGACGTAGCCGGCGAGATCAAGAAGCACCTGAAGGCGCTTAAAGGCCGCTCGGGCAGCGTTTATTTTAAAGACAGAAGGGGGGATTGACCTATGCGCCGGAACCATGAAATTAATGACCGCGGCGCGGCGTCCGGAGGCGGGCTTGTGCTGGTGGCCGATGATGATCCGCAGGTGAGAAAGATGCTGGTCCGTTTTCTGTCCTCGCTGGGCTATACGGTTATCGAGGCCGCGGACGGGCTCGCGGCCATCGCCCTGGCGCTGGAAAGAATCCCCGATATCGTGCTGCTGGACCTTTCTATGCCGGGAAAAACCGGGCTGGAGGTGCTGAAAGAGCTCGCGCCCGGGATGCCGGGAACCGGTTTTATCATAGTGACCGGGAACGATGACGACGAGGCGGCCGCCTCCTGCCTGCGGTTCGGCGCTTTCGACTATATTCCGAAACCGATGAGCATGAGCTGTCTCGCCCGGAGCGTAAAGACTTGGCTGCTGGGCCGGCGGTAGCCGCGGGTGCGCCGGCTCAGCGGAAGCGGCTCTCCCCGTCCACCGTCGCGTTCAACGCTCTGGCCGGGTTCGGGACCGCTTCGAGGCCGGAGCCGCGTCCGGCGGCAAGGCCTCCCTGATCTTCCGCGTAAGGGCGTCCAGCGTGAAAGGCTTCTGGATAAAGTTCGTGGCCGGGTCGAGAAGTTTATTCTCGAGGCCGGAGTGCTCGGTGTAACCCGACATGAAGACCAGCAGAATATCCGGGTACAGGGCTTTCAGCCTCCCGGCCAGCTCGAAGCCGTTCAATTTAGGCAGCACCAGGTCCGTCAGCAGCAGGGAAACCTGGCGCCCGCGCCGCCTGCAGACGGCCAGGGCTTCTTCCGCGCTGCCGGCTTCCAGCACCTCCAGCCCGTCCGCCGCGAGAACGCGGCTGGCGACGGTCCGCATCTGTATATCGTCGTCCACCACCAGGATAACGCCTCTCCCGGCGGCGGCCTTCCCTACGGCGGGCGGCGGTTCCGCCGGCGGCGTCTCTCCCGCTACCTCCGGGAAATACAGCTTAAAGACCGTGCCGTATCTCTCTTCGCTGTAGACGACTATGGAGCCGCCGCTCTGCTTGACTATCCCGTGCACGGTGGAAAGACCTAGTCCGGTCCCCCTGTCGCGCGGCTTAGTGGTAAAGAACGGCTCGAAAATATGCGTCTGCGTTTCCGCGCTCATCCCGGTCCCGGTGTCGCTGACCGACAGCATGACATAATCGCCGGACGCTATGGTGCCGTGGCGCTGGACATACGCCTCGTCCATGCGTACGCGCGAGACTTCGAGAGTAAGCTTGCCGCCCCTGGGCATGGCGTCGCGCGCGTTCACGGAAAGATTCAGAAGCACCTGTTCCAGATGGCACGGGTCCGCTTTCAGGAAAGCGGGCGTCCCGGCCGTGACGGCGGCCAGCTTTATGTTCTCCCCGAGAAGGCGGTTGAGCATCGTCTTCATGCCGCGGACGACCTGGTTCGCGTCCAGAACTTCCGGCTGCAGTACCTGCTTGCGGCTGAAAGCGAGCAGCTGGCGCGTCAGCGCGGCGGCGCGCAGGCCGGCCTTCTTTATCTCTTCCGCGTCCCGGCGCCCGGGGTCGTCCGGCGCAAGCTCCTTGAGCAGGAAATCGCTGTAGGCGAGTATGACGGATATTATGTTGTTGAAATCGTGCGCTATGCCGCCGGCCAGCTTCCCGGCCGTTTCCATCTTCTGGGACTGGCGGAGTTGTTCCTCCAGCTGGTTTTTTTCCCGTTCGGCGTACTTGGCGGCGCCGATATCCTCCACTATTCCCATATAGCGCGGATCCGAACCGTTGAAAGCGGACAGCGGGGTAACTATCAGTTTTACGGGAACCGCGCCGCCGTCGGGTCTTATGTAGCGTTCTTCCATCCGTAAAACTTTTATTTCTCCCGACTCCAGCCGGGCCAGGTTCTCCGATTGCCGCTTTATGTCGTCCGTATGGGTGATGCTGCGCCAGCTGCAGGCGGACAATTCCTCCACGGACCTGCCGGTGATAGCGGCAAGGGCCGGATTCACCCGCAGAAAACGGCCCGTTCCGGAATCGACCAGGAATATACCCAAAGGAGCCTGCGTAAACACCGTTTTGAACAGGATTTCGCTTTCCTTCAGCTTTTCCAGCGCTTTTTCCCGGGCAGCCAGCTCTTCCGCCAGCTCGCGGGTCCGCAGCGCCACCATCTCTTTAAGCCGGGTATATTCGTCCCGCTGCGAAATACTGGCCGCTTTAAGCCTGAGCATGGCCCGTATCTGCACGGCTAACTGCCACAATTCCAGCGGCTTTGAAATAAAGGCTTCCGCCCCCGCCTCGAACGCTTTGTCGCACAGCGCCTTGTCGGGCGGGAGGGCGGTTAGAAGGAGCACGGGGATATTCCGGAGGCGCGCGTCCTCCTTTATGCGCCTGCAGGTCTCGAAGCCGTCCATCTCCGGCATAACCACGTCGAGCAGTATAATATCGGGGTCATGGGCCAGGGCCAGTTCCATTCCTTCACGCCCGTTGCGCGCGGCTAAGAAGGCCGCGCCCGGGAGAACGTGCTCCACGGCGGAGCTTAATGCCTCCAGACTTTCTTCCGAATCGTCGACACCCAGCAACTTGAGTTTGGCGGTGCTCATGAGTTGACCTCCTCTCGGCCGGCTGCGAAAAGCGCTTTAGATAAAGGCGGCGCCTAAGCCGGTTTTAACGGGTTAAGCATGTCGCGGCCCGCCCGGCGGCGGCAGGCGCGGGGGAGCTCTGCTAATCCCAGGAAAAAGCCCCGGTTTTTTGTATTATAGATAAAATGAGAGGCAAGTGAGCGGATTCCCCGGAAAGCCTTCGGCAACAGAAAAAAGAAGGCCGGGGGAACTGCTTTCCGGTCGCCATATAACCATGAAGATAGACGCCGGGCATATCAGGAAACTTCTGGAAGCGGCCGGCTGACGGAGATAGCGGGCCTATGTTGACCACGGACTTAAAGAACGCGGAAAGCCTGGTTCCCGGCGGTAAGGTTTTCAAGCCGGCGCTGGAATTCCTGCGCAGGCCGGATATCCGGGACCTCCCGGACGGGAAGTACGGGCTGGACGGGGAGCGGGTTTTCGCCCTGGTGCAGCGCTATGAAACGATAGCGGCCGCCGAACCCAGATTCGAGGCTCACCGGAAGTTTATCGACGTGCAGTTCCTGGCCTCCGGTACCGAGATAATAGGCTGGGCCCCGCTAAGCGGGCTGGCGGTAACGGAGGTTTACGACGAGGAGAAAGAGGCCTGCTTCGGCGGCGTGCCGCCCGGGGCCTGGACCCCGCTGCGCCTGGAAACCGGCCAGCTGGCCGTGCTGTACCCGGAAGACGCCCATGCCCCGAGGCTGGCGGACGGCGCGCCGGCGCCGGTGATAAAAGTGGTGGTCAAGATATCGGTCCGGGCCCTTGCGCATTGAAAAGCGCCTGCTATACTATTTAGAGGGATATTCCGCGCGGCAAAAGGGCGATATATGAAAAAACCGCTTTCAATTATAGCTGTGTCGGCTTTCCTGGCTTCTCCCGCGGGCGAACTCCGCGCGGCCGGAGATCTCGGTCTTAAAGCTTCCGAAGCTCAAAGCGCGCCGGCGGTTTCGGCCCCGGCCCCGCTGGAAAAGGCGTTCGCGGATTCGCCGGGCGTGCCGGCCCACGGCTACACCCCGGCGGAGCGCAAGGCCATGACCGGCCACAACAGCTCGCAGGAGAAAACCGCCGCCAAAAGCCTTTACCTGAAATCCATCGAGGGGCAGTACCGGCCCTACGCCGACTATGAAAAGACCGGCTACCTCATAATGAGCTCGGATTTCAACTTCGACTCCGGCCCGGCCAAGCTGGAGCTGGCGCGGAATCTGCCCGCCGACGCCACGCTGGTCATCTTCGCCGACAGGGCCGACGCCGACACCAAAGAGAGGGTGCTGGGCGCTTACGAACAGGTGTTGCCCCGCGCCCGCATAAAGGTGGTCGCCATACCGGGCTCGAGCATGGGCTTCTGGGCCCGCGACGCCATACCCGTCCCGGTCTTCGACAATAACATGAAACTCACCGTGGTGGACGCCGTCTACGGGCACCGCTTCGAGCCCGACGCGGAGATAGCCCGCATCTTCCGCGCCGGCCTCGAGAAGCACGAGTTCTATTTCGAGGGCGGCAATTTCCAGGCAAATCATCTTGGCGACTGCCTGATGGTGAACTACGGCGCGCATATCAGGATCCCCGACGATATCTTCAAGGGCCTGTACGGCTGCGAGCGGCTGATCCGCCTGCCTTTCGTGGACGGGATAGGCCACGTGGACGAGCATGCCCGCTTCATCAGCGAAAAAGTTATAGTTACCGACCAGCCGCGCTATAAGGATATACTGGAGGGGAAGGGTTTCACCGTGCACCTGCTGCCCGAGCCCGAAGGCCCGTATGAAACCTACGCCAATTCTCTGATAATGAACGGCAGGGTGATAGTACCCGTGTACGGCCGCGCCACCGACGAGCAGGCCCTGGACGTGTACAGGAGCCTCGGCCTCCAGGCCACGGGCGCCCCGTCCGGAGCGCTGTCCAACCGCGGGCAGGGTTCCGTGCACTGCATAACCATGACCTACCCGAAAGTGCCGGCCGCCGAGCTCATGAAGGCGCTCGGCGCCAGGGAGTTCTGACCGCAGTTCCCCGTTCCCCGTTATTTTGAGGGCTGCGCGGACCCGACCCGCTCGAGGCGGGCCAGGTTCTGTTTCGCGCTTTCCAGGCCCGGGTCCAGCCGCAGGGCGCGGCGGAAAAGTTCTCCGGCGGCCGGGTAGTTCCCCTGCCGGGCGAGCAGTACGCCGTAATCGTTGAGGGCTTCCACGTTGTTCGGGTCGTTCCCGAGCAGCCTCAGGTACAGCGCTTCGGCCTCGGCCGGCCGCCCGGAGCCGGAACCCGAACGCGCCAGCGCCAGCAGCGCCTGCGGATGCTCCGGGCTGGCCGCGAGGAGTTCCTTCATCGCCGCCGCCGCTTCCTTGTCCCTGCCGGACCCGGCCAGGACGGTATAGCGGTTGAAAAGAGTTTCCGGATCGCCCGGTTTCGCCGCCAGCGCGGCGTTCAGCGCGGCCAGGGCGCCGGGGACCTCGCCGGTTTTCCAGCGGGCCAGCGCCAGGCCGTTCAGGTAAACGGGGTTGCCGGGGGCCTCCCTTACTATCCTCTCCATCAGCGCCCGGCTTTTCCGCGTCCTGCCCGTCAGATAATACTCCCGCGCCAGGTTGTGCAGCATCGGTTTCGAGGAGGAGCGGAGGGCGGCGTGCTCGTAGATCTTCAGGTCGGTATTGCGCTTCGGTATGTTGAAAATGGAGGCCAGGACCAGGACGGCCGCGGCCGGCGGGAGCAGCGGGCGCAGTTCCGCGCGCGGGGCCAGGCGGCCCGCCGCCCAGAGGAAAAGCCCGGCGTTGGCCAGGTAGACCCAGTGGTCCAGCATGAGGTCGTTGACGGCCAGCAGCGGCAGCTTGGGCGCCAGGTTCAGCAGGTACCAGGCCGCGCAGAAGAGCACCGCCCGGCCGCCTTTCTTCGCCAGGAAAAAAGCCGCGGCGGCCAGGGCCGGCAGGGCGGCGTAACGGAGCAGGGCGTATTCCGGCTGCATGCGGTGGGAATGCATGTCGAAGGGGAGAACGGCTTCCCCGAGGTAGGCCAGGATCACCTGCGGCACTTTCAGGAACAGCCCCGAAAATACCGGCAGCCAGCCTTTCGCCAGCGCGCCCATCCCCAGGGCTTCGTGCCTGAGGAAAAGATAGACGGGGATGAAAGCGAAAAAAGGCGGCAGCTTCAGGAAATCCTTTCTTTCCCGCTTCAGATACCAGAGGCAGAGCGCGGCCAGCGCCGGAGTTATTATCCCGTTCTCCTTGAAGCCGGCGGCGGCCAGGAAAAAAATGAAGGAAAGGAACGTTTTGTTCCCGAGGAAGAGTAACAGCGAGGCCAGCATGCAGGCTCCCGAGGCCAGCTCGGCCCGGCCGGCTATCACCAGCAGCTGTTCCACCGCCGCCGGGTGGGCGGCCAGCAGTACCGAGGCCCAGAAAGCGGCGCCGCGGCCGAAGCCCAGAGCCAGGGCCAGGTAAAAGAACAGGACGGCCGCGGCGGCGTGGAAAAGGAAATTGGTCAGGTGGAAGCCGAAAGGCCGGTAGCCCCAGACGGCGAGATCGGCCATGTTGCTGACGGTCTGCAGCGGGCGGTAATAATTCAGGTCCTGCGCGAAAGGGTCCCCTTTGAAGGCGCCGGCCAGGTTGGCGGCGCTGAGGGCCAGGCGCGGGTTCCGCTCTATCATGCGGTGGTCGTCCCACAGGAACCCGACTTTCAGCGTCAAGCCGAAAGCCAGCAGGGCCGCCAGCAATATGCCGGCCGGAGCGGCGGCGGCCCTGAACCCGTCTTTGTGCATGAAAGAATTATACCAAGTGTGCCGGGACACGAAATGCTAAAATACCAGTAACCACCCATGTAGTGGAGGGTTGGCCGGGGTTTTGTTTCGCGAACCCCTTGCGGAAGGGGGGCCCCGCCGGGCGGGGGGAAACCGACGCAAGGGTTTCCGAAGCTATGCGAGTGCCGTATCAAAGGGCTATGCCCATCAAACGGCCATCTTTTCGGGGTTCGCGGGGCAAAACCACGGCCAACCCGGACCCAGAGGGGGGCTGAGTGGCCACAAATACCATATGAACTCCGGAACGGGCGACGGTTCAGGGATCTACTGGGACGGCCTGCATTACGACGCTTTCAATACGCCGGAGCAGGACGACTTCCGGTTCTACCTGGCCGCCGCTAAAAAAGCCCGGGGCCCGGTGCTTGAACTGGCCTGCGGCACCGGCCGGCTGACCATCCCTTTGAAGAAGGCCGGTATAAAGATAACAGGCCTGGACCTGGCCGCGCCCATGCTGGAGCGGGCCAGGGCCAAGGCCGACGAAGCCGGCCTGGAGATACCCTTTCTGCGCGGCGACGCCAGGAAATTCGGGCTTGGGCGGAAATTCAGGCTTATCTTCATGGCTTTCCACTCCATGCAGCATCTGGGCCGGTGCGGGGATCTGGAGGGGCTTTTCGCTTCCGTCTCGAGGCATCTGGCCCCCGGCGGGCGCTTCATCTTCGACGTTTTCAATCCTGAGCCTCTTTCCCTGGTGCGGGACCCGAAGGAAATGCTGCCGGTAGCTTACTACCAGGACCCGGCCGGCGGCAATAAGATCCTGGTGAACGAAACCTGTTCCTATGACAGGGCGGCCCAGGTTTCCCGCATTATCTGGCATTACAGGAGCGAGAAGACAGGTAAAACCATAAAAAAAGCCTTGAATTTGCGATGTTTCTTTCCGGAAGAGCTGCTGGCCCTGGTACACTATAACGGCTTCAGGGTAGTAGCCAGGTACGGCGATTTCCGGGGCGGCCCTTTCAGCGGGGCTTCCAGGGAGCAGGTCCTTATTCTTTCCACCCGGCAGGATGCCGGATGAATTCAGCCCTGCCTGCCTGCCGGCCCGCACCGGAGAAAGTGTGGCGGCCTGTCCTTATAGCCGCCCTTTGTTTCGCCGCTTTCTGGCCCACTCTGAGGACCGGTTTCATGATGGACGACCCTTTCCTTCTGCGCGCCGCGCAGATAGAGCCGGGGCTTACCCTCAGGGGAGCGGCTTCGGACTTTACCGAAAATATCTTCAAAGAGACCGGGCGGTTCTATTACCGGCCCGTACTGGGGCTGATGGTGAGGCTGGAATACGCGGCCTGGGGCGACAGCCCGGCGGGTTACCATGCCGTTTCCCTGTTCTTTCACGCCGCCAATTCCGTCCTGCTGTTCTATCTTTTGTCGGCGCTCGGCTTCCTGCCGCCGGTGGCTCTGGCGGCTTCCTGCCTGTTCGCCGTCAACCCCGTCATAATCGACGATCTTCTGGCCGCTACCGGGGGAGAGTCGATGGCCAACTTTTTCCTGCTCGTCAGCCTGTTGTTGTACCTGAAGGATAAATGGGGGGCGGCCTGGCTGGCGGCGGCTCCGGCCCTGTTCGCCAAAGAAAGCAATATAATGCTGCCGGCCCTGCTGCTGCTGTGCTCGGCTTACCTGGGGCGGTTGAAGAAGGACTATGCCAGGGTACTGTGGCTGCTGCCGCTGTGCGTTTTCTTCCTTGCGGCCCGCCAGCTTGTTATCGATAATCCGCCGGTGATCCCGGTCACGGTCCTGCTCCGGTTCCTTATCGGCGACCTCTTCCGGGTCATGTTCCATTATCTCGGGGTGCTGCTGGTCCCGCTCAGCCTCGAAACCTGGCCCCCGGCCCTGCCGCCCCTGCCTTACGGCTGGCTCTACGCGGCGGCGGTGCCGCTCCTCTTCCTGCTGCCGGTCCGTCGGCGCGTTACGGCCTTCTGTCTCGGCTGGTTCCTGCTGCTGCTGGCTCCCAGGGTAGCGGCCATTCTGGCCTCGAACGTAATGATGGATAAATGGGTCTGCATGGCCTCGCCGGGGGCGTTCGTCTTCCTGGCCAGCCTGTTCGCGAGGTTCCGGGAGCATTCCCGGCCCTATGTCAGGGCCATACCGGCGGCCGCCGCGGCCGCTGCCTGCCTCTTCTGGGCCGTAGTCGCGCATTCCGAGGTGCGCCTGCGGGGTTCCGATGAGAAAAATTACCGGTGGACTATAAGGAACGGGCCGCGCTCTTTCGCCAACTACCGCCTGGGTGTTTTCCTTTTGAGGAGCGGCCGCGCCGCCGAAGCCGTAGAGGTGCTGCGGCCGCTGCAGGGGCTCTCTCCCGGGGAGGAGGACTTCCGGAACGCTTTCGCGATGGCTTTATGGCACAGCGGAAAACAGGCGGAAGCCTGGGGCCTCATGGAAGACCTGCTCCGGCGCTACCCGGAGAACGGGGCGATACGGGAAAACGCGGCCGGAATGCGGGCAAGGCTGGGCCCAGCGGGGAACGTATTGAAAAGGCCTTCCTAATTTGGTATCCTGAATCTATTATGAATACCTATGAGTTAATGTTGATCATCGATCCCCAGCTTACCGACGCCGAAGTCGGGGAAGCGGTGGAAAAAGCCAAAAAGATCCTTACCGACGAAAAAGGCGAAGTGCTCGCCGAAGACAGGCTGGGCCGCAAGAAATTCACCCATGCCGTGGGCAAGAACCGCGACGGCTTCTACGTCTATATGAAGGTCAAGGCCCTCCCCGCGAGCGTTAAGGCCATCAGCCACAGCCTGAAGCTGCAGGAAACCGTCCTCCGCTCCATGATGATGAAGGCTAACGCCGAGCCCGTAAAGAAGGCCTGAGCGGCGCCCCGCAGTTATGGAGATAAGGGTTCCGGAGTTAAACCAGGTTTTGATCGCCGGCAGGCTGACGCGCGACCCCGAACTGCGCTTCACCCAGAAAGGCCAGGGCGTGAGTTCTTTCGCGGTGGCGGTTAACCGCCGCTACAAGGACGCCGCGACCGGCGAGTGGAAGGACGACGCCACTTTCGTGCCGGTCACTGTCTGGGGTCCCGCGGCTGAGCGCTGCAAGGATAAGCTGAAGAAGGGCAGCCCCGTGATGATAGAGGGGCGCCTGACCGCTTCCGAATATACCGACAAGACCGGTCAGAAGCGCAAAGAGATGAAAGTTACCGCCCGCAGGGTGCAGCTGCTTACCCACGACGCGGCGGCGGCTGAAAGCGAAACGGCCGCCCACGAGGCGGAAGAAGCGGCGCACACCGAGACGGAACCGAAAGGGGATGTTTCCGGCATAGAAGAAGTGCCGTTTTAAGGAACAGAGGAGCGAACATATATGGAGAACAACGAAACGACCACCCCCGCGCAGCCCGCCGCGGCCCCGGCCCCCAGGCCGATGGGCGCGCCCATGCACCGCGAGTCTTCCGGCCCCCGCCGCCCCGGCGGTCCCGGCGGCCGCAGGTTCGCCCCGCGCCGCAAGGTGTGCAGGCTGTGCGCCGAGCACATAGACCTGGTGGACTACAAGCAGGCGCAGATCGTGAAGACCTTCTGCACCGACACCGGCAAAATGCTTTCCCGGCGCATCACCGGCGCCTGCGCCAAGCACCAGCGCCAGATCGCCAGGGCGGTAAAGATCAACCGCAACCTGTCCCTCATGTCCTACAGCGGCTGATACGGAGCGATTAAAATGAAAGTCATACTCAAAAAAGACGTCAGCAACCTGGGCCGCTCCGGCGAGATAAAGACCGTGAAGGACGGCTACGCCCGCAACTTCCTGATGCCCCGCGGCCTCGTGGAAGCCGCCACCGAGGGAGCCCTGAAGGCCTGGAAGAACAGCGCGGACAAGCGCGCCAGGCGCGTGGCCGCCGAGGACGGCGCCCTGAAGGAGCTGGCCAAGCGCCTCTCCGCCATCACCCTTTCCTTCTCGCGCCCCGTCTCCGAGGACGGCGCGATGTTCGGTTCCGTGGCCAAGAGCGATATCATAAAGAACCTGGCCGCCGCCGACATGGAGATCCACAAGGACATGATACGCCTGCCCGCTTCCATAAAGGCCGTGGGCACCTTCGAAGTCGAGATCGCCCTGAAGGCCGACATCGCGGCCAGGATAAAGGTCGCGGTTTCGGCGCAGAGCAAGTAAGCATCTACTCCTTTAAGAAAAAGACGCGAAAAGGAGCCCGCCTCTTTTTGCGTCAACTGCAAAGTTTTCCGGGGCGTTGCCGTACAAAAAGGAGGCTGGCGCCTTTTTTCGCGTCTTTTTCTGAATTTCTAAATACCGCAGGGGGCCGCATATGACCTACAGCAAGGTTCCTCCACATTCTTCCGAGGCCGAAATGGCCGTCCTCGGGGCCATGCTCATCGAGAAGGAGGTCATCGAGAACGTCACCGAGGTCCTCCAGCCCAAGCATTTCTACAGCGACAGGCACGGCCGCATCTTCGAGGCCATCCTGGACCTGCGCGCCCGCAGCCTGCCCGTGGACATGGTCACCCTTTCCGAGGAGCTCAAGAAGAGCGGCCGCCTGGAGGAGCTGGGCGGCCTGCGCTACCTCACCGACCTGATGGAAAAGGTCTCCACTTCCGCCCACACGCAGGCCTACGCGCTGATAGTCAAGGAAAAGGCCCTGCTGCGCGAGCTCATCCGCGTTTCCACGAACATAGTGGAAAAATCCTTCGACGGCGCCGACGACGTGAACAAGATCATGGATTTCGCCGAGGAGCAGGTGCTGGCCGTCGCGCAGCGCCACACGGCCCACGGCTTCAGCCCGGCCTCGGAGCTGGCCACCGAGGTGCTGGGGCGCATCGAGAAATATTATGCCAGCCACAATCCCATCACCGGCGTGCCCACCGGCTTCACCAAGCTCGACGACATGACCGGCGGCCTGCAGAAGTCGGACCTGATCATCCTCGCGGCCCGCCCCAGCCAGGGCAAGACCGCCATGGCCCTCAATATGGCCTACCACGCCTGCGTGGAGAAGAACATCCCCACCGCTTTCTTCTCGCTGGAAATGAACAAGTATTCCATCATGCAGCGCCTCATCTGCTCCGCCGCCCGCGCCAACCTGGGCGGGGTGCGCAACGGCCGCCTGCCGCGCGAAGTCTGGCCGCAGCTGACCCGGTTCACCGGCGAGGTTTCCCGGGCTCCCCTCTTCATCGACGACTCGCCGGGCCTCAATATCCTGGAGATCCGCAACCGCACCCGCAAGCTGATGAGCCAGCTTAAGAACGAGAACAAGACGCTGGGGCTGATCATCATAGACTACCTGCAGCTGATCCGCGGCGCCGGCAGGACCGAGAGCCGCCAGCAGGAGGTCTCCGAGATCTCCCGCCTGCTGAAGGACCTGGCCCGCAGCCTGGAAGTCCCCGTGATGGCGCTGTCCCAGCTCAACCGCCGCAGCGAGGACAAGGCGCGCGAGGGCAACCGCCCGCAGCTCTCCGACCTGCGCGATTCCGGCTCCATCGAGCAGGACGCCGACGTGGTGGGCCTGATCCACCGCCCAGAATATTACAACCGCACCGACCCGACCCTGACGAACAAGGCCATCCTCATCATCGCCAAGCAGCGCAACGGGCCCGTGGGCGACGTCGAGCTGGCCTTCTTCCACGAATACACCAAGTTCGAGAACCCGGCCGTCACGGAGATGCAGCCGATGAACGAAGAGGCCGTGTTCTAGAAGTTCATGCCCGCCGAACCGCCAGCCGCCGCGCGCCTCCTGCGCCCGACCCGCGCCGAAATACGGCTGTCAGCCGTAAGGAAGAACCTGCGGAAACTGAAAACCCTGGCCGCGCCCGCGCGGCTGCTTTTCGTGGTCAAGGCCAACGCCTACGGCCACGGCGCCGCGGAGCTCGCGCGCCTGGCGGAGCGGGAGAAACTGGCCTGGGGCTTCGGCGTGTCCTCGGTGGAGGAGGGCCTGGCACTGCGCGCCGCCGGCATAACCGGCCCCGTGCTGGTGCTGGGCAGCCTTTATCCCTTTGAAAGCTTCCTCGAGGCCATCAATGCGGACCTGATGCTGACGATAGCCAGCCTGGACGCCGCGCGCCAGGTGATAGAGGCGGCCGGCAGGGCCGGGAAAAAAGCGGTCTGCCACATTAAGCTCGAGACCGGCATGGGCCGCATAGGCGCGCGCAAGCCGGCCGTGCTCAGGATCTACGACGAACTTTCCTCCTCCCGCGGCGTGGAGGTGGCCGGCCTTTATACCCATCTCGCCGGCGCCGACACGGACCCGGACTATACCGGGGAGCAGCTTTCCATTTTCAGCGAGACCGCGGGGGAGCTCGAGGCGCGCGGCGCGCGCGGCCTCGTTTTCCACGCGGCCAACTCCGCCGCGGCCGTGAATTATCCCGTCAGCCGCCTGGACATGGTGCGCTGCGGTATAGCGGCCTACGGCCTGGCCGAAGGTTTCGAGCCCGTCCTGTCGCTGAAGACCTGCGTGGTCTTCATCAAGAACGTGCGCGAGGGCGCTTATATCAGCTATAACAAGTCGTTCCGCGCGGACCGGCCCATGAAAATAGCCACCCTCCCGGCCGGCTACGGCGACGGCTATCTGCGCCGGTTCTCCAACAGGGCCGACGTGCTGATAGGCGGGCGGCGCTGCCGCGTGCTCGGCAATGTCACCATGGACATGACCATGGTGGACGTGACGGCCGTGCGGGACGCCGCCGTCGGTTCCGAGGCGGTGCTGCTCGGGCGCCAGGGCGGGGCCGAGATCGCGGCGGCGGAACTGGCCGGCCTGGCCGACACCATAACCTACGAACTGGTCACGCTGATCCCGGCGAGGGTGCCGAGAGTATACGTGGAATGAAACATCCCATACTGCAGGAGATAGGACGCGATTTCATCGGCATTACCGAGGCCCTGGGCTCGGCGGCGCTGCTGCTCAGGTCCGTCTTCTTCTGGTTCTTCCGCTCCGGGTTCGAGGCGGGGGAGATAGTAAAGCAGGCGGTGAAGATAGGCGTGGATTCCCTCGCCGTCACCGCGCTCACCAGCTTTTTCACCGGCATGGTGCTGGCCCTGCAGATGGGCTCTTCCATGCGGAACCTTTTCAACGAGCCCATGTTCATCGGCACCATGGTAGCCTTCTCCATGCTGAAGGAGCTGGGGCCGGTGATGACCTCCATCGTAGTGGCCGGCCGCGCCGGAGCCGTGGTCACGGCCGAGATAGGCACCATGCAGGTGACGGAGCAGATAGACGCGCTCTACACCCTGGGCACCAACCCCACCCGCTACCTGCTGGTGCCGCGCTACATCGCCTTCATGGTCATGCTGCCGCTGCTCACGGTCTTCGCGGATTTCCTGGGCGTGGTGGGCGGCTGCCTCGTCGGGATAGTGAAGCTGGGCGTTTCCCCGTCGGTGTACCTGGAAGACATCCTCACCTACCTCGACATCGCGGACTTCATGCACGGCTTCCTGAAGACCTTCGTTTTCGCCTTCATGATAGCCACGGTGTCCTGCTACAAAGGGCTCAGCACGAAGGGCGGCGCCGAGGGCGTGGGCAAGGCCACCACGGAGGCGGTGGTGGCGAGCATGGTGCTGGTGATGGTGCTGGACTATTTCATAAGCGCGCTGCTGGTGGCGGTGGGCATATGATCGAAATTAAGAACCTGGTGAAATCCTTCCCGGACCGCTGCGTGCTCGACGATATTTCGGCGGACATCAAAGAAGGGGAGCTGTTCAGCGTGATCGGCCCTTCCGGCATCGGCAAGAGCACTTTCATCAAATGCCTCATCCGCCTGCTCAGGCCCGACAGCGGCCGGATAATCGTGGACGGGCAGGACATAGCCTCCATGACGAACGAGTTCGCGCTGGCGAAGGTGCGGCGCAGCTTCGGCTACCTGTTCCAGGAGGGGGCGCTGTTCGACTCCCTGACGGTGCTGGAGAACGTGGCTTTCGGCCTGAAATATCTGACCGACATCCCCGGGAGCGAGTATCCGCGCGTCGTGAAGGAGAAGCTGGCGCTCGTCGGGCTGAAAGACGTGGAGCATTTGAAGCCGGCGGAGCTTTCGGTGGGCATGAAAAAGCGGGTCTCGCTGGCCCGCTCGGTGGCGGCGGAGCCCAAGTACATGCTTTACGACGAGCCCACCACCGGCCTGGACCCGGTGACCACGGGCATGGTGAAGGACCTCATCCTGGACATGAGGGAGAAGCTCAAGATCACCTCTATAGTGGTGACGCACGACCTGAACCTGGCCCTCGAGATCTCCAGCCGGGTGGCCATGCTCTACGCGGGCGAATTCGTGGAGGTCTCCGAACCCTCCAGATTCCGCCAGTCCGAACACAAAGGCGTAAAAGAGTTCATGGAGATCTCCCACCTCTCCCGGAAATAGTCGTCCGTCCGTCGAGATGGATTTGGGACCCATAACTCCATAAAACGGCCATAAATGGAATTTGCGTTTCCATAACTAGCCCGTTATAATATCGGGAAGGAGGCTGGTATGGCTCTGATCGCAGGACATTTAAGTCCGATCAACCTGTTCAACGCGGATCGTTTATTTTCTTCGGTATATCCGGTCTTCAGGTCGAAGACGCCCTCTTTCAGCGGCGTGTGTCTCGCGGCGGCGGTGGCGCTCGTGCCTGTTGCGGAACTCTCCGCTCAAGGGCGCGCCACCCGGTACCTCGCTTTCCAGGTCTTTACCAACTCGCCGAGTCCGACTGTCCCGGCCGGGATGCCGGTGAGTTCCCAAGTGCCTTCGAAGAGGGCCATAGAAAGCCTGGTCGGCGACATCATCGGCCGGCTCGGCACGACTGGAACCAAGGGCCGCAAGCTTGCCTTTGTGGAAGGCCCCATCTCCCTGGACCACAGCGACCGGGAGCTCGGACGTCTCATAGATGAAGCGTTCGAGATCGCGGTGGAAAAAGACATCGCCGTGGGTTTCCACATAGACGATTCCATGTTCTGGGCCCGCCGGGAAGACCTCTGGAAGGACCCGCGCAACGTGGAATGGACCGACTGGGCCGGCACCCCGCATCCCAGCCGTTGGATCGGCTGGGGGCCGGCCAGGCACGCTCCGCCGATGTGCTACGAGAGCCCCGTGATCCGTAAGGAAGCGGCGCGGATCGCCGGGGAAGTTATCGGAGCGGCTATCAAGAGGAATCTGAACTCCCTGAAGTCCAAGGGTAAGGGGCGACTCTTCGCGGGTGTGATCGCCGGTTGGGAAACCCATCTCCCGGATTTCCGCTATCTGGCCGCCGACGACAAGGATCTCCGGCGCGTTCACGGCGCCGCTTTCCCAAGGAAGCGCATCGGCTACCACGCGCTCTCGTACCGGGGGTTCACCGCGAAAAGCCCCCCGGCGGATCTTGAGGCCGCACTCGCCGGTGTGGTACGGGACTGGGTCACCCACTGGACCAGGAGCTTGAATCAAGCCGGAATTCCGGCGGACAGGATATACACACATATCGCCTTTCCGATATTACCGGAGGGTCGGGAGCCGGAGCTCCTGGAGGCCATCGGGAAAAGAGCCGGATTCCGGGCGACGCTGCTGGGCCTGATGAATCATGTCACCCCCGCCTCCGCCTTTAACGCATATGCGCGGCCCGGTTTCAGCACATATCCCGTCGGCTTTAAGAGGAGCGGCCGCGACGCGCTCCTCGCTATCATCCTCGAAGAAAGGAAAAAACATGGCGATCCCCCCTGGGCTTCTGCGGAAGGCACCAATGTCCAGGTGGGAGCCGGTTTCGGCGGCCCCAGAGAGGGGGGTGTCACCTGGGAAGGATATCTGGCCGGGATGTTCAACAATGGGGCCGCTCTCGTGAACGTGTTCGCCTGGGGTGTGGGCGGAAAGGACGTTGACGTAAAAAATGATCCGTACCGCGGCGCCACCGAAAGCGAAGACGCCATTGCCGCATACAGGAAGTTCCTGCGGGGAGAGCCACTGGTGGAAGATCCGCCAACGGCTCAACTATCCACCGGCACACTCCAGCATAAGATACAGAGGATCCGGTCCGAACTGCCGCGCTGGATACAAAAGGACCCGGCCGGCCGCCAGCCGCGGGCGGAGGCCCTGTTGCGGAAGCTCGATGCCTGTGTCCAGGCCCATGATCCTCAGGGAGCCGAAAAGGCCGCCGACGCGATCCTGGGTTTGATCGACAAGAGGTGATGCGCGCTGGCGGGTCTTCCCGCTCTCCTGAAAATGTTCACCGACAGATCACACGTTACGCGGCGTATCGATCCTGCCGCCGGGTAAGACTTACAGCGGTTCTTCTTTCCACTGTAAAAGAGGCGTGAAAATTGCTATTTTATATGCTGGCGCATAATATAGATATCATTCCGCGCGCTTTATGAGGACTTGATGAACGGCGAGATGAAGGTCGGTTTGTTCGTGCTGGTCGGTTCCGTGCTCTTCGGTACCGCCGTTTTCATGCTCGGGGACTACTCCTTCCAGAAATTCTATACCATCAACGCCGAGTTCATCGACGTGTCCGGCCTGCCGAACAAGGCCGTCGCCAAGCTTTCCGGCGTCGAAGTCGGCAAGATCAGGAAGATCTACCTCAAGAACGAGAAGGTCGTGGTGGAGCTGTCCGTCTTCGACGGCGTGAAGATCTACCGGGACGCCAGGTTCCTGGTCGGGTCCACCAGCGTGATAGGCTCCAAGTTCCTGCAGATAAACCAGGGCAGCCCGGCCGCGGGGAAGCTGAAGGACGGCGATACCGTCGCCGGCGAGGAATCGCTGCAGCTCGACCGCGCCCTGGCCAAAGCCGTCACCAGCCTGGAAGGCCTGGTGCAGGACATCCGCGGCGAGGGCCGCCTCGCCCGCGACATCGACGAGATACTCGCCAACCTGAAGGAAGTGACCGGCAACGTCAACGACCTGGTCAACAATACCCAGCCCCACGCCGAAAAGATAGCCGCCAACCTGGACTCCGTCACCGCCAAGCTCGACGCCATGCTTACCAGGGCCGACGCCCTGGTGGAGAAGATAGACCGCGGCGAGGGCGTGGCCGGCGCGCTGATCTCCGACCAGAAAATGAAAACCGAGGTCAGCGAGGCGGTGACCAACCTGAAAGACGCCAGCGCCTCGGTGAAGAGCGCCCTGGGCCGCGTGGGCGGCTTCCATACCTATCTGAAGTGGGATTACAAGTACGAGCCGCTGGCCAGTTCCTCGAAGAACAATTTTGGCATCAAGATCTACCCCCGCGAGAATCGCTATTATTACCTGGGCGGCGCCAACATGGTGAACACCAAGGATACGGCCAGGGGCACCGACTACGAGGTGATGAACACCGTGGACGCCCAGTTGGGCTGGGACGTGAAGGCCTTCGACCTGTACGCCGGGGTGCTGCGCGGCTCGGGCGGTTTCGGCGCCCGCTGGAAACCCTTTTACCAGAATTCCAAATGGGACCGGCTGACGGTGCTGCTGGAAGCCTCCGAGTTCTCCCGCAACCGTGCTATCAAGGGCCGCGATTTCAACTCCCCCCGCGTGGACGCGGGAGTGGAGGTCGCGCTGAATAAATACGTCACCGCCGGCCTGCGGCTGAACGATATGGCCGAGACGAAGCGGCTGAACTACACCACGCGGCTGCTCTTCGAGGACAAGGATATCTCTTATCTTTTCGGCTTCGCCACTTTGAGGTCGCTCGGAAAATGAAATTAAGAACCGTCTATCGCTGCCAGGAATGCGGGCAGGCCCAGCCGAAATGGGCCGGCCAGTGCCCCGCTTGTTCCGGCTGGAACACTTTGGTGGAAGAGGCCGAGCAGGTCCTGGCGAAAGCCGCGGCCGCCGCCCGCGGCCTCACCGATTTCTCCGAGCCGCCCGTGAGGCTTTCCGAAGCCCGCGCCATGAAGGCCGTGCACGCCCCCACCGGCGTGAAGGAGCTGGACCGCGCGCTGGGCGGCGGGCTGGTGGGCGGCCAGGTGGTGCTGCTGGCGGGTCCTCCCGGCATCGGCAAGAGCACGCTCACGCTCGAGACCTGCACCGCGCTGGCCGCCGGCGCCTTCTCCGGCAAAAAGGTCCTTTACGTCTCCGGAGAGGAATCCCTGTCCCAGGTAGGCTCCCGCGCCGACCGGCTGGGCGCCAAACCCGAGAACGTCTACCTGATGTCCGAGACCAACCTGGCCCGCATCATCGAGGAGTTCCGCAACCTCAAGCCCTCTTTCCTCGTCATAGACTCCATACAGACGGTCTACCACCCGGAGTTCGCGGGCAGCCCCGGCTCCGTCGGGCAGATAAGGGAATGCGCCTCCGAGCTCCTGAAGACCGTGAAGGCCGCGGGCGCGCCGCTCTTCCTGCTGGGCCATGTCACCAAGGAAGGCTCGCTCGCCGGGCCCAAGGTGCTGGAGCATATAGTGGACACCGTGCTTTATTTCGACACCGAGAAGAACAATGTCTTCCGCGTGCTGCGCCCCCACAAGAACCGCTTCGGCCCGGTGGACGAGACCGGCATTTTCGAGATGACGGCGCGCGGCCTGCTCTCGGTGGACGACGCGGGGTTGATGCTGGCCGACTCCGACCGCGACAGGGCGCTGGCGGGCCGCGCCTTCACCGTGGCCTTCGAAGGCGCGCGGCCCATGTTGGCCGAGCTCCAGGCCCTGGCCGCCAGGTCCTATCTGCCCTACCCGCGCCGCACCGTCACCGGCATGGACCTCAACCGCGCGCAGATGCTGATAGCCGCGCTCGAGAAGAACGTGGGGCTGCGCTTCGACGAGATGGACGTTTTCGCCTCCCTGCAGGGCGGCATCAGGCTCAAGGACCCCGCGCTGGACCTGGCTTTCTGCGCGGCGCTCGTCAGTTCCGCCAAGGACATAGCGCTGCCGCCCGACTGCGTTTTCCTGGGCGAAGTGGGCATACTGGCCCAGGTTTCCAGCCCGGGCTTCATGGACCGGCGCCTGGCCGAGGCCGAGCGGCTCGGCTTTAAAACGGCTTTTGTCCCCCGGCTGCCGAAAAAGGACGAAGGGCGCTTCAAGACCCTCAAGCTCGAGGTAGTAAGGGACATGGGCGGGCTTTACGCCGCCCTGGTAAAATTAACGCCGGCGAAAGCCGGCAAGTAGAAAGTACAGGGAGAAAAGTAGAAAGTACAAGGAGCTAACATGATAGTCTGGATCTTCAGGGCCGTGGCCCTAATAGGTACGCCGGTATTGACCTGGTTTACCGTTTCTAAAGACCTCAAGGGCATGGCCTTCGGCGTGCTTATCGGCCTGGTGATAATAGGCGTGGAATATGTCTTCGAGAACGTCAGCCTGTTCTCGCTCATCATCGGCATCATCGGCGCGGTGATAGGAATAATCCTGTCCAAACTGCTCGACTATACGGTATGGCAGATCGGGAACGACGATTTTAACCTCATCTGGCTCAAGTACACTCCGATAGTCCGTTACGCGCTGGCGCTGCTGGGCGTAATGGTCAGCATCAAGAAGATCCCGGAGCTCGACGACCTGGACAAGAACATCCTCTCGATGGGAAAGCGCGGGAGCAAGAACATGAAGGTGCTGGACCTGTCCGCCATCGTGGACGGGCGCGTGCTGGACATCTGCGACACCCACTTCATCACCGGCGGCATCCTGACCCCGCGCTTCGTGGTGCAGGAACTGCACTCCCTGGCCGAGGCCGGCGACCCCATAGGCCGGGCCAAGGGCCGCCGCGGCCTGGACATCCTCGCCCGCCTGCAGGAGTCGCGCGACATACCGTTCCGCGTGATAGACCGGGACATGAAAGAGTTATCCGACAACCAGATGAAGCTGGTCACCATAGCCAAGGAGCTCGGCGCCTCCGTCATCACCACGGATTTCAATATCAACAAACTGGCCGCGCTGGAGAACGTGACCGTGCTGAACATCAACGACCTCACGATAGCGCTGAAGCCGGTGGTCCTGCCCGGCGAGGACATGAACGTCTTCGTCATGAAGGACGGCAAGGAGAAGGAGCAGGGCGTGGGCTATCTCGACGACGGCACGATGATAGTGATAGAGGACGGGCGCGACTTCATAGGCAAGAAGGTGGACGCGGTGGTGCAGTCCATCCTGCAGACCTCGCAGGGCCGCATCATCTTCACGCGGGTAAAGGGCAAGGCGGCCGCGCAGGGGCCGAAGCAGCCGTAAGGAGAAAAGGATTAAGGCTAAAGGCTAAGGGCTAAAGGACGGAAAACAGAATTATGATCCTTGTTCTTTCCTTCATCCTTCATCCTTCATCCTTTAGCCTTCCGGAAATCGCGCCGGGATATTCCAGTCGATGAAAAAGGATATATCCCGCGATTTCCGGTCGGCCGAGGCCATAATCCTGGCCGGCGGGTCCGGCTCGCGCATGGGGAAGGAAAAACAGTACCTGCGGCTGGCGGGTAAGCCGATGATAGAGCGGACCGTCGGGGCTTTCACCGGCAGCGGCCTGTTCGCGAAAGTGATACTCGCCCTCGGCCCGGAAAATATCGGGAAGTACGGGAAGGACTGGGAGAAGGCCGGAGTGAAGGTCGCCGAAGCCGCGGCCACCCGTACGGGCTCCCTCAGGAACGCTTTCAAGCTGGTCAGCCCCGGCGCCGGGCTGGTGGCCGTGCACGACGGGGCCAGGCCGCTGGTGGACGCGGTCCTGATAAAGGCCTGTCTGGAGAAGGCGGCGCAGGCCGGCGCCGCCGTGCCGGCGGTGCCGCTGAAGGACACGGTGAAGAAGGTTTCGCCCGGGGGAACCGAGTTCGAGAGCACTCCGGACCGGTCCTCGCTCATGGCGGTGCAGACCCCGCAGTGCTACAGGCGGGAGGTCCTGGAGTCCATACTGGAAGCCGCTGCGGGCGGCGAGGATTACAGCGACGAATCGCAGGTGCTCGAGGAACTCGGGATAAAAGCGGCGGTGGTGCTCTCCACCTACCGCAACATCAAGGTGACCACCCCCGAGGACCTGCTCATAGCGGAGGCTTTTATGAAAGACGAAAGAACCGTTTCTTCGCGCTCGAAGGTCCCGGCGGCGCGCACCGGCTTCGGCTACGACATCCACCGCCTGGTGGAAGGACGGCCGCTGATCCTGGGCGGCGTCAGGATAGAGCATCCCAAGGGCCTGCTGGGCCATTCCGACGGCGACGTGGTGCTCCACTCCATCTGCGACGCGCTGCTGGGCTCGGTCTCCGCCGGGGAGATAGGCGTGTACTTCCCGCCCACGGACCTGACCCTGATGGGCATCTCCAGCGTGGTCATAGCCGAGAAGACCCTGGAGATCCTGGCCTCCAGAAAAGCCCGCATCGTGAACGTGGACGCCACCATAGTGGCCGAAGAGCCTAAGCTTAAACCCCATTACGAGACTATCCGCGATTCGGTGGCCAGGCTTTTAAAGCTGGACTCCGGCGACGTGAGCATCAAGGCCAAGAGCCGCGAAGGCCTGGGCGACATCGGCCACGGCGAGGCTATAGTCTGCTACGCCTCGGTGAGCGTGCTGAAATGAGGCCGGATAACCGAGGCCTTTCCCGCGCCGCTCTCCTGTTCCCGGCCCTCTTCCTCTGCGCCTGCGCGGCGCCGGAGCCGGCCGCGCAGCGGCGCCTCGAGGAACCTTCCGGCCCGGGCGCGGCCATAGTCTTCGAGAAGCGGCTGTTCAAGCTGGTGAGGACCCCGGACCCCGACCTGGAAGCCGCGCTGGAAGGCTTCCTCTCCGCCAGCTACGATACGGCCGTCAGGAACCACGCCGGGGACAAGCCGATGGATACGGGCTTCACCTATTCGCTGGCCCCTAAAGGCGCGGTCTACCCGTTCTCCGAGATAGAAGTGTCCTGCATCATGCAGGAGAAATACGCGCGCCGCAGCGGGCCCGCGATCTGCGGCGATTTCTTCCGCGACCTGGAAGCCAGGCTGAAGCGCGCCGTCGGCGGTAAATGAGATGGACTTCACCCTCTATAACACCCTCACCAGGCGGAAAGAGCTCTTCAAGCCGCTGCGGCCCGGTATGGCCGGCATCTACACCTGCGGTCCCACCGTTTACCTTTACGCGCATATCGGCAATATGCGCACCTACGTTTTCGAGGACGGCCTGGTGCGCTCCCTGAAGTTCCTGGGTTTCGGCGTGAAGCGCGTGATGAACATTACCGACGTGGGGCATCTGGTCTCCGACGCCGACACCGGCGAGGACAAGATGGAGCTGGGCGCCAGGCGGGAGGGGAAATCGGCCTGGGACATAGCCAAATTCTATACCGAGGCCTTTTTCAAGGATTTTAAAGCGCTCAACTGCCTGATGCCGGAAGTGCTCTGCCCCGCCACGGACTACATCAAGGAGATGACCGACCTGGTGGCGGCGCTCGAAAAGAAGGGCTTCACCTACCGCATCGCCGACGGGATCTATTTCGACACTGCGAAGCTGCCGGATTACGGCAAGCTCGCCGGCAAAAGCCATATAGAGGGGATCAGGGAAGGCGCCCGCGTGGAGGTGAACGCCGAAAAGCGCAACCCCGCGGACTTCGCCCTCTGGAAGTTCTCCGCCCCCGAAGAGAAGCGCCAGATGGAATGGCCCTCCCCCTGGGGCACCGGCTTCCCCGGCTGGCACCTGGAATGCTCGGCGATGGCCATGCGCCACCTGGGCGAGACCATCGACATCCACTGCGGCGGCGAGGACCACGTGGCGGTGCACCATACCAACGAGATAGCGCAGTCGGAGGCCGCCACCGGCAAGCCCTTCGCCAATTACTGGCTGCACGGCCGCTTCCTGATCATGGGCGACACCGGCAAGATGTCCAAGTCGGCCGGCGGCTTCCTGACCGTCTCTTCGCTGCCGGAGAAAGGCTATGACCCGCTGGCCTACCGCTATTACTGCTTCCAGACCCACTACCGCAAGCAGCTGGAATTCACCTGGACCGGCGTGGAGGCGGCGGCGCGCGGCCTGGACGGCCTGCGCTCGCTGGCCGGCCGGCTGAAGGAAGAGGTTGCCGGCCCGGTCCCGGCCGCGGACCGCGGCGCGAAATATTTCCAGGACTTCTCGCTGGCGCTGGCGGACGATGTGAACCTGCCCGAGGCTATGGCCGTGCTCTGGGAGACCCTGAAGGACCATTCCATCCCGGCGCCGCGGCGGCTGGCTTTCGCGCTCGCCGCCGAGGAAGTGCTGGCCCTGGACCTGTTCGCGGAAAAGAAAGGCGGCGAACTGCCGGCCGAACTGTCCGCCCTGATCAAGGAGCGGGAAGCCGCCCGCAAAGCGAAGGATTTCAAGCGCTCCGACGAACTGCGCAAAGCCCTTTCGGACAAGGGCGTGCTGATAGAGGACACGCCGAAAGGCACCACCTGGAAGCACACCCGCGGATGAAAACAGCGCTCTGCCTGCTCCTGCTGCTGCTCTGCCCCTCAGCTCTGCCCGCGCAGGAAGCGGCTTCCCGGACCTACACCAGTAAAGACGGCTCGACGCTGACCTATCCGAAGCCGGGCCTCTGGCGCACTATCAGCTCCGGGCCTTCCGACTGGGGGCTTTTCGTAAAAGAAAGTTTCAGGAAGGAGAACCTGCCCTGGCTGGCCGCCGTCGGCGCTTCCACCGTCCTGCTGATCCATTACGACGAGAAGCTGTACTCCGGAGTGAGAAGGACCGGCCGGAAGCTGAGTATTTCGAGCAAGGACAATACGAAGACCTACCTGAAGCTAGGCGGGGTCTCGGTCTTCCGCGGCCCGAGCGACCTCGGCTCCGCTATGTATTTCCTCGGCGACGGCTGGATAAATATCGGCCTGTTCGGCTATTTCGAGACCTATGGCTGGCTGAAGAAAGACTGGCGCGCCGCCCAGACCGGCCACCAGCTGGCCGAGGGCCTGCTGGTCACCGGGTTCACGACGCAGGTCATCAAGCGCGTGACCGGCCGCGAAACCCCGCGCGCGGCCACGGCGGAGCGCGGGGTGTGGCGGATGTTCCCTTCCTTCAAGGAGTTCCAGGCTCACCGCACGCGCTACGACGCCGTGCCTTCCGGCCATATGGCCACCGGCATGATGACCATAACGGTGATAGCGGCTAACTATCCGGACAATAGATACGTAAAACCCCTCGGCTACTTCCTGCTTACCGCCCTGGGCTTCCAGATGGTGAATAACGGCGTGCACTGGGCCAGCGACTACCCTCTCGGCCTGGCCGTGGGCTACGGCGTGGGGAAGGCCATTACCGGCGGCGGAAAGACCGCGGCGAAGCGCGGCGCCCCCGTTACGCCGTCGTCGCTGAGGTTCGCGCCCTACCTGTCCCCGGAAGGGGCCGTGGGCGCGGCATTGGCTTATAAGTTTTAAAAAAGGGATTTTTTTGGTAGAATATTCAGGTAGTTAAGGCAAATGCGGGCGTGGTTCAATGGTAGAACGCGACCTTGCCAAGGTTGAGACGTGGGTCCGATTCCCATCGCCCGCTCCAAATTTTAGGCCACCCATACGGGTGGCCTGAAATTTGGAGCGGGCGATGGGAATTTCCTTATGTAAGATGCTCGCTGCCGCTCGCTTGTCGCCCGCTCAGATAATTAAAGCACCCGACGGGTGGCCTAAAAATTTGGAGCGGGTGATGGGGCAAGGGCGCGGTCGTGAGGGGCCGCTGGATGCGAATTTGCTTAACAAGGTTCCGGGATAAAACCAGGGTCGGCCGATTAGAAGAATATCGCAGCCAGGTTTATCAGAGCGTGGAGAATTATATTCGCCGGAAGCCGGCGATGGCGTTCGTACATATAGTAAGTTACCGGAACAAAAAGGATCATCGGCAAGAAAGCGGAACGGGAATGCAATAATACAAATAGAAGTGAGCACGATAATATTGCCCGCACAACAGAGTATTCACGCCTCATGCCCGCGTACAAAAGACGTTTAAAGGCTATTTCCTCGCCCAGAGGGGCCAATACTACAACTGAAAGAAACAGGACGGGAAACAGCAGAGGTTTCCCCATAAGAAGGGAGATCGCGGCCGTCTCTTTAGCGTCCTCCATAAGATGCCCTAATCCTAAGGCCAATAACAGGCCGATCAAAGATAAATAGGCGCAAAAATATAAAATTCCCAATAATGCATCTGTCTTGAAATTGCTTTTCCAATCCTTGAGTTCCGCAAGGAATCCCACCCCTAATCCTTTTAAAACCGCCAGAGAAACCAGCGAAAGAACCGTGGGATAAAACATCAGTGCTGTAAGGCGGGAATTTAAAAGAGAATGTTCACCGGGTGACTGCAGGCCTAAAAGACTAAAACCGATCAATATTAGATAGGTGCCTAGAAATACGAGGAGCCATTTATTCAGGCTTAAAACCGGCATTTTTTTAAAGTCACCGCCCGGCTTAAGTAAGTCTTGAAAAATCATATTTATCTGTCCACACCAGATATGGCAAGAGCCGGGCTGGTCCGGCTCTTGCCTGCTTGACCGCTCTTACTTCCTGTAATTGTCATAAATAACGGGAACTCCGTCTTCTGGTTTTACTGTAAGTGCCGGGCCATGATAATCGTCCGCGGTCCCATTATCAGGGACAGGCGGCCAGGAACCATATTCATTCAAGGCATTTACTGCGTTATACACTGCCT
Source organism: Elusimicrobiota bacterium (assembly GCA_016207645.1). Classification (GTDB taxonomy): domain Bacteria; phylum Elusimicrobiota; class Elusimicrobia; order Elusimicrobiales; family UBA9959; genus UBA9959. Next base: position 1,739 of record JACQPH010000007.1, on the reverse strand, counting down.
CGGCCGCCTCGGCCGCGGTCCCCCAAGTGGTTAAGCTCCATTTATTCGAAGAAGCTCCTTTTTCAGCTTTAGAAGGAGTGGCGCCGCTAAACCGCATGATTCTCTCCCCGGTAATGATATACACGAATCCGTTATGTATAGTGATTTTAGCATTTCCATCATTTAACATAGGGAGAACGGCATCCGCGAATTCTGGATAGGTGTTGCAATACCCCAACAGGATATCCCGCAGTTTCTGCTGAAGGCCGGGGTGAAACGTGCGAGCCGCCTTTACATATTCGGCTTGTCCCGGAGTATTAGCGATCATCGACTCCCAGTCCGCCGGAAGGCCGCCACAGCGAACCACCTCATACCAGGTATTACTGGGCGACATTGGCTGGCAGATGGTCTGTATGCCGCCGTGCTGGCTAAAGAAGTCAGACAACCACGGCGAACTATCCGCCGGCGCCGCTTCGGGTACTGCCGGCGGTAAAGCCGAATCGTCGGGAACAGCCGCATTATCACGTATGGCCTCTATAAAGCTTACGGAGCCGGAAGTCCTGTTGTCAAAGTCTATGGTTGCATTCCCGGCCTGAGCCGCTGAGGCCGCCGACAATACGACGAACGCTGCTGCCAGTATGTTGCTCTTTTTCATGATTTTCTTTTACCTTACCTTTTAATTGATTTTGGTGCTGTGACTAATATACCCGACTATTTCTTATTCCTCGACACATCATAATTGGAGTCTCCGTTGTTGTCATGATAGGTGCCGTGTGAACCTTCATGTGATCCGTGCTGGGGCCCGTTTATCTCGTCTGTCATGCCGGTGTCAGGAACCGGCGGCCAGGAGCCATATTCATTCAAGGCAGTTACCGCGTTATACACGGCCTCTGCCGCACTGGCCGCAGCTCCCCAGGTGTTTAAGCTCCAACGAGAGGATGTTGCCTTTTCAGTTTTGGAAGGCGCCCCGCCGCTAAACCGCATAACCTGTTTGCTGTTAATGATGTAAATGAACCTCTTATCGGCGGTGATTCTGGTGGAGCCATCTTTTAACATAGGAAGGACAACTTCCGCAAATTCCTGATAGGTGTCGCAGTAGCCCATCAGGATATCCCGCAGTTTCTGTTGCAGGCCGGGGTGGAAAATGCGGGCCGATTTCGCTGATTTGGTCTGACCCTGCGCGCCGGCTATTGCCTGGCCCCAGTCTACAGCAGGGCTGCAATAAACCATATCGTACCAGGCGCCGTTATGAGGCATAGGCTGGCAGGCGCCGGGCGCCTCCCAAGGCTGCGGCCACCATGTGTAGGTGTTCTGGGCGCCGCCGCAGCAGTCGGGGTAGCCTTCGATGCCGGGAAAGCAAACCATCATACAGGCAGGCTGGGGGTCGATGTGCCAGGGCTCTATCATCGGTACGGGGAACTCCTCGGGATCGGCCGGAACGGGGACCAGAACCTGGTCCATGGCATCGGAGGGGATGATCTGGTGCGAGTCGGTGAAGGTATCGTGCATGGCATGGGGGCCAAGGTTTCCATCAAAGTTTATGGCCACTTCCGCCTGGGCGGCCGAGGCCGCCGCCGCTATCACCGCGAACACTGCTATCAGTATGGTGCTCTTTTTCATAATTTTCTCCTACTCTTTTAGATTTTGTGCCGCTATGCCCGGTACAGAGCAATTTATATGCCAATGCGGCATAGGGGGATTTTAGGGTGTTTTTAGGTTAAAAACCGGGGTTTCGACCGGGATTTGGCGGATTCTATGGG